>CANLRQ010000002.1 GCA_947493575.1 uncultured Marinomonas sp. | reverse complement strand
ATGGCTTTCTTCCATTGGGTGGCTGTAGTAGCATAAAAACATGAAAAAACTATTGGATTATCTTCCTTACAGGGAGTATGAGGCTGAGCCGGCTTCTGCTGTAGGGCCTAGGCTGCAAACTTTTCCTAAACCTTTGTCTGAGCGTAAGTTGCAGGACATTGAAACCATTGCGACTATTATTCGTGATGTGCTTGATGAGTTTATGCAGGGTAGGTCTGGGAAGAGAGCGAAATATCGTATTAATAAAATCATTTTGTTTGGTAGCCATGCCACAGGTACGTGGGTGAATGATCCTGCGAATGGTTATGTGAGTGATTACGATATTTTGGTGATAGTGAATCAAATTGCCTTGGTTGAAGAGTACGAGGTGTGGCATGCGGTGGAGGATAAAGTTGCTCGTCGAATAAAGTCCCCACTTGGTTTGATTGTGCATACTCAGCGTGACATAAACGAGATGCTGAAAGAGGGTCATTACTTCTTTAAAGACATCCGTGATCAAGGTATTGAACTCTTCAGCGTGGATGGAAAAGCGCTTCCTCTAGCCAGTAATATTCCACCAGAAGAACAGTTTACTATTGCTAATAGACATTGGGATGAATGGTTTAAAAGCGCGAAGAGTTTTTATAAACATTTTCAAATCAGCATAGAAGATGAAGATTATAAACTGGCTGCTTTTATGCTACATCAATCTGTCGAGCGATTTTTCTCCTGTACTTTGTTAGTTTGTACTAACTACCTTCCTAAAACCCACAATCTAGAACACATGCGTTCACTTTGTGCGCAACAAAACCCTGAGTTTGCTTCCCTTTTCCCTGCCGATAATAAAATTAACCGCCGAAGTTTCCAACGTCTTAAACGCGCTTATGTAGATGCCCGTTATTCTGCTCATTATGTGATTACTCTTGAAGAGTTGAACTACCTTGCTGGTGAAGTGAGTAAATTGCAGCGCATTACCGAAGAGACGTGCCAACAGAAGATGGCTGTGTATTCTTCTTTATCTCAATCGACTGCTGAATAGCTATTGTTAAAGAGGTCAAAACCCTTAAAAAGGAGCTTCGTTGTGTTTGATGGTGTTGCGTGGTTTTAAGGGTTATGACCCCTTTAAGTGACATTTTCGGCACTGTCTTGAAGTTAATTCTTTCACAGCCTCTGGAGCGTGGGAGCGAGAAAAATTGCAGCGCATCATAGAAGAGACGTGCCAGCAGAGAATGGCGTCTTATTTGAACTCTGTGTAGATCAGTTCTAAGAAAGCATCTTTAGCACTGTGATAGCCTGTGTTTTTGTTCCATACAAAGTAATTTGTAATGGGCTTTAATTGTTCGAATGCATATCCCTCAATGCCTCCAATCAGTTTAAATTGTTCATATACTCCGCGTGGTACAAGTGATACCCCTGCACCAGAGCTGACACAGCCTAAAATAGTTCCGTAGCTCGCAATACTGGTTATCGGTGCAGAAACGCCAGCATTTTCAATCCATATTTCAAGTGCTTTTCGATAGGGGCATCCATCTGGCCACATATACACGTTTTTACCGACTACGTGTTCAGGGGCGGTAATTTCCCCAAATGATGACGATGCGATTAACACTAATTCTTCTTGGTAGATTTCTACGCATTCTAAATCGGGATTGATGCTCTTAACGGCAATAATGGCACTGTCTAGTTCATGTTTGGCGACAGCGTTTTCTAATGTCTTCCATGTCGCGGTAGAGAACTCTATTTCGATTTGTGGGTGTAGGCGATGAAAGGCAGACAAAATACTTGGTAAACGACTTGTTGCGGAGGATTCTATAGCGCCGATACTGAGCTTTCCAATGGGACAGTCACTGGGTTTAATGGCGCGGGTTGCTTCATTACAAAGAGACAAAATTTTGTTTACGTATTCTAGAAAAACATCACCAGATGGGCTAAGTATCACGCCTCTCCCTTTACGAATGAACAAAGGTTCATCAAGTTCATTTTCTAAGTTGTGTATGCGAGTTGTGATATTTGAAGGCACACAATGCAGTTGTTCTGCGGCTTTAGCGATACTGCCGAGATCGGCAATGGCTTTGAACATGCGTAATTGTTGAAGTTCCATCTTATTATTGCTCACTTTAAGTGAATGATTAGATCAATATAAGTTACTTTTGTTTATTGTTCTAGTTGGATAATGTCTTGATATATAAAGCGCGTATCAACTCTCTTTATAGATATTATACATCAACTAAAGGAACTGACTATGGATCTAGTAATAGAACGATTGCCTACTAATAGTAATAAATACAGACAAGATATTCTTGGAATGCAAGACTTTGGAATAGCATTTCTAAATAAGTTACCTAGGTACGTATCCGAGCTCAAAATTTACGGGAGACGAGTAACAGAAAGTAAAACCAAGAAGCCTGTTTTTGCCAGAATTGAGGATATAGAAGATATTCAAAAGATGATGTCTGAAGTACTTAATCACCCAATTACCCAAATCGCACAAGGTCATGCTAAATCTGCCTTCGATGCTTTTTTGAAAAAAGAATATGGTGATAAATCATTGAATTGTTTCTTTAACGGATGGAATGAAACCCATAGGACAACAAGTTTAGTATCTGCAAAAGTACTCATGAGGCTTGCTGCAGACACTCCTTTTATTACCTCTGAACAGTTTTTAGGATATCACCTCACTATAGGGCACATGAATGAAGTGGCCAAAGATGATTTTGGATTAGGACACAAAGGACATGATGGTATGCTCAAATTCATGGCTGATGCGTTTGGATGCCATGAATGGGTTAGTCCTTGTTATGCAATTCCAGAGTGCAATAATTTTTCTGAATTTCTTTATGAGGTCGGTGTAAAAGATCATAAAACTCCATTGGAGTCAGACATACATGTTCAGTCGATTATATCTGCCATGATGGTGTCTATTTCGTCTGAGCTATGGAATGGTCGTGAGTACAATTATATTGCTCAGTTTATTGACCAGAAATTACGATCTATTTCTCCTAAGCTAATAGAGGATGATAAGTCATTAAAAAATGCGAAAGCGTACATTATGACGCATTCTAGTGAAGTCGAAAATAAACATGGTCTACATGCACTTGCTGCCGTACATGCCTTTTGTTGTTTGAAAGGAGTTAAGTTTGATGTCGAAGCACTCAGGCACACAATGCTTAACTATAACCACCATGTTGGCCAAGCCTTTCATGCACTACATAAGGCATTGGCTGTGTAGTTGCCCACAGCAAGTGCAATGCTCTTAGCAAAGCATTGCACTGTGCCACTTTAAAAGGACATTATTATCGACATCATTACTTTGGGCCTTTTTTCATTTTGTGGCGGGCTGATTGATGCGGCGGTTGGCGGTGGGGGATTAATTTTAATGCCTGCTCTCCTTCATGCGTTACCCGGTCAGGCATTGGCGACTGTATTTGGTACGAATAAGTTGGCTGTATGGGCTGGAACCTTGTCTTCTATAGGGTCTTACATCACGAGAATTAACATCGTGTGGCGGATTATGATTCCAACCGCACTTTCTGCGTTTGTGTGTGCGTACCTTGGGGCTAAGTCGATAACGAAAATTCCTGAAGAGGTGATGGAATATTTGGTTTTTGCGTTACTGATCATTATGGCTACCTACACGTTTTACAAAAAAGACCTCGGGTTACAGCATACGATACTTGAAGGGAGAGGCATTGATATTGCGAAGGGCATCGCCTTTGGTGGCTTGATCGGGTTTTATGATGGTGTGTTTGGGCCGGGAAGCGGTAGCTTTTTAATCTTTTTGTTTGTTAGAGGGTTTGGTTTTGACTTTCTTAACGCTTCTGCTTCGGCCAAGCTTATTAACATGGGGACATTTACGGCTGCACTTTTGTTCTTTATTCCCGCTGGAAATGTGTTGTGGCAAATAGGAGCGATCGTTGCTGTCTGTAATATATTGGGTGCTTTTGTGGGGGTGTTTCTTGCTCTGCGTTTTGGCAGCGGATTCATACGGGTGATTTTTCTAATATTACTGGTTTTTCTAATTGGTCGAATGGGTCTTACCTTATTTGTTTTTCAATAAAAGGGATGCCGTTGTCTTTCGGTGTTATGGGGTGTAATGGCTATCTTTGACTGGCTCGGGGTATTTTTTGTATTGGTTAGTCGCTGCTATTTAGCAGGCTAAGTTGGTTTATTCTAGTTCCCACGGTCTGAGGCTGTGGAAGAATTAACTTCAATGATTTTTTATGAAGCAAAAAGCTTTTTATAGCTTAAAAGCTCTTTATGTAGATTAAGAAAATATCTTTTTAAAGGGCTTTGAGGCCGATCCGATTCTCAGTTTTTCGATAGCTTTTATTCATAATGACGATAATCAACCTAACTCAGGACTATCGACATACTATAACAAGAATACTTTCACAGTCTGTGGAGTGTGGTAACGAGAAAAATAACTGAACTTGGATGAGGTATTAAACAAAAAAAGCGACCGAGAATGACTGTGGTAATCATGTCATTCTTAGGTCGCTTTTTTATTGCTTAGCGTTATTCCGATCAAGCCTAATGGTAAGACGGGTTGATTCGTTTAGTGCTTATTTTTTCTTAACGGCTTTTGGGTTTGGTAGATCTGTAATTGTACCATTTGCCAATTCTGCGGCTAAACCAACGGTTTCATTTAGTGTTGGGTGGGCGTGAATGGTTAATGCTAGATCTTCCATTTCTGCGCCAAATTCAATGCCTAAGCTAAGTTCGCCTAGTAGTTCGCCTGCGTTTTTACCGACAATACCACCACCAATTAGAGCACCGTTTTCTGTGTTGTAGATAAGCTTCGTTTTGCCTTCACTGCGGTTTGCACCTAGAGCACGGCCACTTGCTGCCCATGGGAAAACGGCTGTAGAGAAGTTTAAGCCTTTCTCTTTCGCTTCTTTCTCTGTTAAACCAGTCCAAGCTACTTCTGGGTTTGTGTAGGCAATGGATGGAATAGTAAGTGGTGCAAAGTAAGCTTTATGGCCAGCAATTACTTCGGCTGCAACGTGTGCTTCGTGAGTAGCTTTGTGAGCCAACATTGGGTTGCCAACAATGTCACCGATACCGAAGATGTGCGGTACGTTAGTACGTTGTTGATCATCAACTGGAATAAAACCACGTGCATCAATGTGTAAGCCAGCTGCTTCAGCATTGATAGAGTCACCATTTGGCTTTCTACCAACTGCAACAAGTGCTGCGTCGAATTTTTCAGTCCAAGTATTGCCTTTAGCGTCTTCTGCTGTCACATACAATGCGTCTTCTTTTGCTTCGATGCCTGTTACTTTTGTGCTTAGACGAACATCAAAACGACCTTTGTTGTAGTTTTGGTATACTTTTACAAGGTCTTTATCAGCCGCTGGGATCAATTGATCAGCGAATTCAACGATGCAAATTTCACTACCTAGTTTTTGGTAGATGGTTGCCATCTCTAGACCGATAATACCACCACCTAAGATAAGTAAACGTGGTGGAATTGTGCCCAACTCAAGAGCATCGGTAGAGTTCCAAATACGTGGATCTTCAGGAATGAAAGGTAGGGATACTGGGCGTGAACCCGCAGCGATAATGGCATTTTTGAAGTGAATGCGTGTTTCTTCACCATCTTTAATAACGCTTAACTCGTTTGGCCCAACGAAAGTTCCGTTGCCATGGACAGTGCGGACTTTACGGCCTTTTGCCATGCCTGCAACGCCTTGAGTTAGCTTGTTTACTGTTCTGTCTTTAAAGTTACGAACCTTGTCTAGGTCTACTTCAGGCTTGCTAAATGTAACACCAATGTCTTCTGAGTGTTCCGCTTCTGTAAGAACTTCTGCAACATGAAGCAGTGCTTTAGATGGAATACAACCGACGTTTAAGCAGACACCACCTAATGAATCGTGGCGTTCTACCATAGTTACGTCCATACCTAAATCGGCTGAACGAAAGGCCGCAGAATAACCGCCAGGGCCGGAACCTAATACTAAAACGTCTGTTTCAACTTTTGTCATGAGTCTTCCCCTTGTTGTAAGTGTACTTACCCTATAATTGATGACAGCATGATAGCACGCTCTTTATGGAATGGAAGTTAGTTGCAAGGATCCGCGTCTAACGAATGGCACAACAGTCTATATTTTAAGACAGTGTTTAAAGGCATGATATTGCTTCAATTGAAGCTAGGCCTAACTAAATAGAGGTTTGGTGAGAATTTAAAAAAGCACGCCTATTTTCTGATCCCTGTAAGCATGCTTTTATTGTAACTTTTATTGTAGTTATGAAACCTTTGCACGACTACTTTGCTTGCTAATATTTTGTAAAAATAGATTCGCTTTATTATTGCTCATTATTTCGTGCAAAAGTCTCATCGTGACTAAATTAAGGAATTAGCTTTTTTTAGGGAAGAGGGTTTTACGAATGCCAATTTCTAAGCCACGGATTTCTGCTAAACCTTTTAAACGACCAATGGCGGAATAACCGGGGTTGGTGCGTTTATTCAAATCGTCGAGAATTTGATGGCCATGATCGGGGCGCATAGGAATGGTGCTTTGATCTCCTGCTAATTGACGGCGGTTCTCTTCTTCTAAAATGGCTAAAATCACATTATACATGTCCACATCACCTTCTAGGTGTCCAGCTTCATGGAAACTGAGTGGGTTCTCTTCTCTCTGGGTTGAGCGCAGGTGTGAGAAGTAAATACGATTGCCATGCTGCTTGATCATGTTTACAAGGTCGTTGTCACTGCGAACACCATAGGAACCAGTACACATGGTGATTCCGTTCATCTTACTGGGTACTTCTGTGGTGAGCCAATCTATGTCTTCTATAGTAGAAACAACTCGTGGCAAACCTAAAATTGGACGCGGTGGATCATCTGGATGCACGGCTAATTTAATACCGAATTGTTCACAGGTAGGCATTAATTCTTGTAAAAATAGCGCTAAATGTGCGCGCAAGGTATCTCGGTCAATCTCTTTGTATCTGTCTAGTTGGTTTTGAAATTCCGATAACTGATAGCCTTCTTCAGCACCGGGTAAACCAGCGATGATATTGGCTGTGAGAGTGTTGATTGCAGACTCAGACATTTTGCTGAAGTAGGCTTGCGCTTCTTCTTGCTCTGCTTGAGTGTAGGTACTTTCTGCGCCGGGGCGTTTGAGTATGTATAACTCAAACACGGCAAATTCAACTTGATCAAAGCGCAAGGCTTTGGAGCCGTCTGGAAGTTCGTAAGCTAAGTCGGTACGAGTCCAATCCAGTACGGGCATAAAGTTATAGCAGACGGTATAGATACCGCATTCAGCAAGGTTTTGTAGTGTTTGTTTGTAGTTTTCTATCCATTGTTTAAAGTTGCCAGTACGGGTTTTTATTTCTTCGTGTACTGGCACGCTTTCTACTACGGACCAAGTTAATGCTTTCTCTTCGATAATAGCTTTACGCGCAAGGATGTCTTCTTTGCTCCATACCTGCCCATTTGGGATATGGTGTAATGCGCTGACGATGCCAGTTGCACCAGCTTGTTTTATATCATTAAGAGACACTAAATCATTAGGGCCATACCAACGCCATGTTTGTTCCATCGTTTTTCCTTTCTTTTTTCATTAGTCGTTATTCTTTAGGTGCAGCGTGGTAACAAGAGTGTGGTGTTTATGGATTGTCTTGATCGTTTGGAATGGCGTTAAATAAAAAGCCATCAAATTCAGGATCATCAACATCAGAGAACTGTAATAACACTTGTTTTACATTTTCTAGGTGTTGCCACATTGCTTGTTTTGCTGCGACTGGATTTTTTCTTTGCAACGCAGCTAAGATTTTTTCATGGTCACTTAGCCAGCGTTGACGGTAATCTTGGTTTGATGTGTGACAGTGTAGTTGTCTCCACATAGAACTTTTCTGGCGACGCACCCAGAGTTCTTTCACCATATCGGCTAAGACGCTGTTTTGAGAGGCTTCGGCAATAATCGTATGGAAAAGCTCATCACCATCGTAATTGGAGCTTTTCCCAGCAAGGTGTTGTCGTTCCATTTCCAGCGCTTCCCGTAGGAGAAAGATATCTTTTTTGGTTATTTGCTTTGCAGTTAATTCAATAACATGACTTTCTAATACTTGCCTTGCTTGCAGCATTTCGAAAGGCCCAACGTCATCTTGTTCATTAAATAAAGAAGAGGCACTGACGTTGCTGTTATTGGCTAATGAAAAAACGCTATTCACCGCAGGTGTTTCTTTGGAGTTATGAATTACATAAATTCCAGAGCCTTTTCTTACTTCAACTAAGCCTTGTAGCTCCAGCATAATTAATGCTTCTCGGATGACTACTCGACTGACTTGCATTTGTTCTGCGATTTCTCTTTCTGGTGGCAAGCGTTCACCAATAGCGAATTCGCCTTGATAGATACGGTCACGAAGCTGCTGACCTATCTTTTGATAAAGACGTTTAGGGGCATTCGCTGACAAACTCATTTCGGTTTCCTTTTTAGGTAATTGATATCGCCTTGTGTAAGGTCGAATCATATCATGACAAAGCGTATTTTGGCTTTTGGTCAACCAATTATCTGCTTTGAAAGTGCAAGCTATGCGAGTTGGTAGAACATACTCGCATAACTTACGATGACTCTTCCGTATTCAAGAGCGTAATCTTGCTCTTATTACCTTCTAAATTTTTATCGATTTTTGTTTGTGCTAACCCTATTTAGTTAACTTTCAGCTCTTTATTTAGTGCGTTCGATTAGTTCGCTAGAGCTTTGGTTGATTTTACATAATCTGCAATGGCTGGTTTTTTCAACACTTTGTCATGCATAGAGCCATCGCTGTGCTTGCTGTAAATAAGATGATTGCTGCTAGAACTACTTTTTTGTGGTTGAAAGAGAACATTTCAAGGGCATTTTTGTGTCGCCACTTTCTGTTACGAATGCATTTTTAAGAAACATCTAGAAATTCTCCGTTTTTCGTTCCGCTGTTGGTCAGTGTATTATTATTTTTGAACGATCAAAATTTTCAAAACAGATATTCTGTTCGGCTCGACATTCGAGAAGCCTTCGTTGTTCGGTAGCATTTCTTTTGTCGTTAGCGCAGACATAAAGTTGCATAGATAATGATTTTGGTCAAACAAATTTTCCGTATTGGTTGTATAAATCTCTTGTTTATTTATTTTGGGCTATCCAATTTAGGGGTTTTTATAATAAATTGGTTGACTAGGTCGTATCTTTATAATCAAATCGACACAGATTTACCCCTTTAACGATCATAAAAAAGAATGACATTAAAGATAAGTGTATCGATTTTCATTAGGAGAAGGTATGGAAAATATCATCGCATTAATACAAATGGCCAAGCATGGTCATTATCAGAATCGATTCAAATAGAGGAGTAAGTAGACGAATGACAACACTAGCAAGCGTATCTTTACCGAGTCATGTTGCGCGCCCAACTTACGATCGTACTGCTCTAAAAACGAAGATTGTTCACTTGGGTTTTGGTGCCTTTCATCGTGCTCACCAAGCGTTGTATTCCCATGAATTAGCCGCCAGTAAAAAAAGTGATTGGGGAATTTGTGAAGTTAATTTATTTACGGGTAAAGCCCCTATTGAGCAATTAAAACAACAGGAACTGCTTTACTCTGTAATCGAAAAATCAACAGAGGGCGCAACGGCTACGGTGATCGGAGTGGTGACGGAAGCGATGCATCCTGCTTTAGACACGCCACAGGCCATTATTGAAAAAATGGCAGAAGCTCAGGTGGCCATTGTTTCATTAACTGTCACGGAAAAAGGCTATTGCTGTGACCCGGCTAGTGGTCAATTGGATCAAAATAACAATCTTATTCAACATGATTTGTTGAATCCATCAGAACCTAAATCTGCTGTAGGGTACATTGTTCAAGCATTGGCATTACGACGAAATCGTGGTCTTGCTGGTTTCTCTGTACTCTCTTGTGACAACGTTCAAGGTAATGGACAAGTGGCAAAAGCGGCGGTGTTGGGGTTTGCGCAACAGCTGAGCAATTCTTTACGAGAGAGTCCATTAGTTGATAGCGAGTTGGCAGATTGGATTGAGAAAAATGTCACGTTTCCTTCCACCATGGTGGATCGCATTGTCCCTGCAATGACGGAAGAAAGCTTTGAAGAAGTACAGCAACATTTAACAGTAAGCGATCCTTGTGCTGTTTTGTGTGAGCCTTTTCGTCAGTGGGTTATTGAAGACAACTTTGTTCAGGGGCGACCCGATTGGGATCAAGTTGGTGCTACCTTCACTCAGGATGTTGAACCTTTTGAAGAAATGAAGTTACGTTTACTAAATGGCAGTCATTCATTCTTGGCTTATCTTGGTTACCTTGGAGGGTATCAATACATTTCGGATACCATGCACGACCAGCATTACCAACAAGCCGTGTTGCAGATGATGTTAGTAGAGCAAGCACCTACCTTATCTTTGCCTGATGGTGTGGATGTGGAAGCCTATGCAGAACAATTGATTCGACGTTTTAGTAACACAGAGCTGAAACATAAAACGGGTCAAATTGCGATGGATGGCAGTCAAAAGCTACCTCAGCGTTTTCTTAATTCATTGCGCCATAATATGAAAAATGGGCTGCCTTATCCTTGCTTGGTGATGGGCATTGCTGGTTGGATGCACTATGTGTCGGGTAAAGACCAGTCTGGAAATGCTATTGAAATAAAAGATCCAATGGCTGACATTTTTGCCAACATTTTTTCCAGCACTTTTTCTAATACATGCAGTGAACACTTAACCAATCATGATAGTGTTCGAGCTTTGCTTAGTTTAGAGGCTATTTTTGGTAACGATTTAGCCTTAGATGAAACTCTGTTTAACCAACTAACGGATGCTTATCAGTTAATTGATACTCAGGGTGTTCGTGCTGCCGTGGCGACATTACCTCAATAGAGAAAGGATGATTGAATTTATGAAAAACTTTATGTGCGATGATTTTCTTTTAAAGAATGAAACGGCTCGGCGCTTGTATTATGATTTTGCTAAATCTATGCCTATCTATGATTATCATTGCCACTTAAATGTCGAAGAAATTGCCAACGACAGACAGTTTTCAAATTTGGGGCAGATATGGCTAGAAGGGGATCATTATAAATGGCGTGCCATGCGTGCAGCGGGTGTTCCTGAAGAGCTGATTACTGGGAATGCCAGCGATTACGATAAGTATTTGGCTTGGGCAAAAACAGTTCCACAAACAATTGGTAACCCTCTTTATCACTGGACACATTTGGAATTACGTCGCCCTTTTGCTATTACGGATAGATTACTTAATCCAGTTAATGCGGATTCTATTTGGAATGAGGCCAATGAGTTATTGTCTCAACCAAAGTTTTCCGCCCGGGGCATTATGCAGCAGATGAATGTTGTCATGGTGGGCAGTACCGATGATCCTACAGATTCATTGATTCACCATAAGCGTCTTGCGGATGATGACAGTTTTAATATTGATGTAGCGCCTAGTTGGCGGCCTGATAGAGCAATCAATATTGAAGCGGATGCTTTTCCTCATTATATAGAGAAGCTGGCTGGCGCGGCAGGCATTGAGATAAAGAGTTATGAATCTTTTTTAATGGCCTTAGACAGTCGTATAGAGCACTTTTCGCAGCACGGTTGTCGTGCAGCAGACCATGGTATGGAGATTGTTCGTTACGCTGAAATCCCTTCTGCTGATGTTTTAAATGGTATTTTACTTCGTCGTTTAGCGAATGACATTCCGAGTGAAACAGAAACCGCTCAGTTTGCAACCGCAGTGCATGTGTATTTGGCTAAGCAATACGCTAAATTGGGTTGGGCTATGCAAATGCACATTGGGGCGCAGCGCAATAACAGTAGCCGTATGCTGTCTAAAATCGGACGAGATTCTGGTTTTGATTCAATGGCAGACCGACCATATGCTTTTGAGTTAGGGGCTTTATTAAATGAAATGGATAAAACCGATGAGCTACCTAAAACCATTCTTTATTGTTTAAATCCTCGGGATAATGAAATGATTGCCACCATGGTTGGTAATTTCCAAGGGGGCGGCATTGCTGGCAAGGTTCAATTCGGTTCTGGCTGGTGGTTTAATGATCAAAAAGACGGCATGGAACGCCAATTACAACAACTCTCTCAACTGGGTCTGTTGAGTCAGTTTGTCGGTATGTTAACGGACTCGCGGAGCTTGTTGTCTTATACGAGGCACGAATATTTCCGACGGATACTGTGTAATATGATCGGCCAATGGGTTGAAGATGGCGAGGCTCCAAACGACATGGGTTTATTAAGCAAGATGATTGAAGACATTTGCTTTAACAACGCTAAAGCCTACTTTTTATTACCTAATGAAAAATAAGAAAGTGACATAAAAAAACGCCCGCTGACATTCAACGGGCGTTTTTGATTTGGACGCTTGACTCTATTCAGTTATTAACGATATATGCATTCATTAACATAATGAACGCCGTCTTTTTCGTGAATGCCGACAATGATAAGCGTTTCATTTTTTTCAAAAATACCTTTCCAAACATATCGTGTGCAATTCGGGTATTTGTTTGGATTATCTGGGTTATGAAAACCTGTCAACGCCCCAAGATATTCACGACCTTTGTAATCGCCTAAGTCTTCTCGAATAGCGAACATATCTTTTTTAAACTTTGATTCGCCAAAGTTTTCAATATGCTGCTTTTCAAAGTGTTTTACAAACAGAGAGTAGTCGAGAGTATTTTCTGCTTCCAGCATTTCATCTAGATATTGTTCAGCGATGGTGTGTGTATTATTGCTCATGTTGATTTCCTTATGTTGATTTTCTCATGCTAATAGTATTTTGATGCGTATTTTGGTTCCTGAGTTTTTACATAAAATAGACTTAAAGAGCTTAGCCTAATGCTGGGCATTAAAAAAGGCGCTAATAAGCGCCTTTTTATAAAATCGATAGCAGTGATTTGCTTATTGGCTGTTTTCAACCATATAAGTGATAGCACCTTCGATTTCTTCATCAGAACATGATGCACAAGTACCACGAGGCGGCATTGCATTAATACCGTTAATCGCGTTTGCCAACATACTATCCATGCCTTTAGTTACACGAGGAGCCCAATCGCCAGCATTACCGAATTTAGGCGCGCCAGCGACACCAACAGAGTGACATGCTGTACAGAACTTGCCGTATACATCTTTACCGGAAAGTGGACCGTCTGAAGAAGCTACAGCGGCAGATGCCACTTCACATTCTTCACCAGCAATACAAACATTACCGATAGGGGCAATACGTGCCGCTATTTCTTCAGGGCTTTGACCGTAGGCATTAACAGTCGAGCTAAGTAGGGCAGAAAAAGACGCAACAGCGAACAGTGCGAAAATCTTGCGGCTAATAATTTTGGTTAGCAAACTCACAATGAATTACCTCGATCAAAAAATCTATCTAATTGAAATTTAACCGCATCAGTATAACGAGAAATGCATTCTTGGGAAACCTAGAGAGTCGTAATTTACTGCGAAAATAGCGAGTTAAGTCAATTAATAGGCAGATAAGTTTCTTTAGAAAAGCGAACTAAACCCAATAAAGAGGATTTTATTCTATTGTGTGTCGTAGTAATGGTGGAGGGTTAGCGAAGAGAGTGTTTAGGGTATATCTAAAAAAAGCTTGTGATTTATTTCAATTCCTCTAAATTTAGAAGTTCATGAACAAAGGGAAATTTACTAGGAGGAGTGTTTGCTTTTTAATCTAAAAATCAGTCAACGCATTATCGTTGTTGTTGTTTTGTGTACTATTCCTAGTATTTTTCTTGCTATATTTAATGCCTATGTGAATTATCGAACTTTTCTTGATGATGCGAATCAGAACGCAGGTTATTTTGCAGATCAACTCGCTCAACAGCATCTTATGCAGATTCAATCAGGAGAAGACACCCTCTCTATTCTCGCTACCTTTTCGGAAATACAAAACCCTATCTATTCTGGTTGTCAGATCTTGGTAGAGAGGCAAGTAAAGCTATCGCAAACCTTTTCCAATATTGGTGTCCCTTTAAGCAATGGAGATCTATTGTGTAATGGAACGCCTCTGTCCAAAGCCGTAAATGTTGCTGATCGTCCTTATATACAAACTGCCATTAAAACGAAAAAAGTGTCGGTAAGTAAGCTTTTAGTGGATAGAACACAGGGTCAATACAGCATCAATATTGCTTATCCTATCGTGGATAAAAGTGACGAAGTGGTTGCTTTGGTTGTCGGTGTGATGCCTTTGTCTTGGTGGAAAAAAAGCTTGCAGACTTTTAACTTTGGCGATACAGAAGTCACCTCTTTTGTTACAGATTCAGATCAAAGGGTTATTTCAAGTTATGGTCTTAATGGTCCTGACATTGGGGAAACATTTAATTGGAATGAGTATACACGCGGTGAAGCGAGTGAAAGTTCCCATCAAGTTTCATTAGAGGATTATGTTATTGCAAAAAGGTCCGTAAAGTTAGGGGAAAGTAGCATCAACGGCTATTTAACTTATTGGATTGCCTTACCTAAGAAAGAAGGGTATGAAGCGGCTATTGCTAAATTATGGGAAGATAGTGGTTTGGTTGTACTGGTATTGATCACTTCCTTATTACTTTTATGGTTTTCAGCCAATGTATTGTTTGTGGGGCCTTTTAGGCGTTTAGCGACAGAAATTTTTTCAGCTAACTCTGAAGATAAACAGGAACATCATAATATTTCTATAGATGATCTTAATGAAAGTATTCAAAATATTGTTAAGCATCAAAAAGTTACCTCGGCGAGTTTGTCAAATACTGAAAGCCAGTTAGTAATGGCTTATAAAAAGCAAGAATTGTTACTGAATAGCGCTCCTATTGGGTATATTGAGCTCGATGTTAATAACGTTATTCTTACTTGGTCTGATCGTTGTGAAGCTTTTTTTCATATGACGGAGGAAGCCGCTAGGGGCGTTTCTATATGGGATCTACAACGAGCTGCCATTGATACCCAATACAACGACTTATCTGGGTTAATCTCTGCTTTGAAGAGTGATAACGATGATGGCCCAATTGTCACCAATAGCCGCTCTTTCATTGCTCCAGAGATGGCACCTACTCAATATTACTTCCAATGGAATCTTTCGAAGCTTACGGGGCCAACTGGAGGCGTTGCTACCATATTGACGGTAGAAAATGTTACTGAGCAGCAGATTCAAAAACAAGTTCTATCAGAAAGAGCGAGTAATGATTGGCTGACAAAATTGCCAAACCGCTATGCGATTATTGAGTCTATTGAGCAGTTAATTCAAAACCCAAAGACCTATCGATTTGCTCTTGTTTTATTTGATCTAAATGGTTTCAAATACATTAATGATAATTTTGGGCATGATGTAGGTGATGATCTGTTAGTGAATGTTTCGGATAGAATGAAGTCTTTATTATTGAAAGGGGAAATGATTGCCCGCCTTGGTGGGGATGAATTCTTATTATTACTTAATTCAGAAACGTCAGAGGTGTCATTGCTGGAACGAGCAAACATCTTGTATAGAGCCTTCTTTAAACCTATTGAGGTCTCTCAGAGGACATTTCGTTTTTCTGCTAGTGCCGGTGTTGCTGTTTTCCCCCAAGATGGAATGGAAGCGAAGTCTCTTATTAAACGAGCTGATATAGCTATGTATCGGGCTAAGGAAGAGAAGCGTTCATCCTGTGTTTTGTATTCTATAGAAATGGAAGAGGGTGGTCGTCGACGTTACGAGTTGGAAACGGATCTACGTAATGCAATAGATTCCGGTCAGTTGACAGTACATTATCAGCCTATTGTAGATTCAAAAAATGGTGAGGTTGTCAGTATAGAAGCTTTGGTTCGTTGGGAACATCTCCCTAAAAAGTTTGTACCCCCCGATGTGTTTATTCCTATTGCAGAAGATGTGGGATTGATAAGTGACATTGGGCAATTTGTGATTGATCAAGTGATTTGTGATATGGATTTATTGAGTGAGCAATTTGGTCAATCCATACATGTGAGTGTTAATTTATCCCCGAATCAATTAACCGATTCGGAATTAACGGATTACTTAATGACGCTGGTAAAAACAGATCCAGATAAAGCTAAACGCTTAGTATTAGAAATTACGGAAAGTGTATTTATTGACGATCGTTCTGTTAGCCGTGTGGAGTTATTAAGAGATTTAGGTTTCCTTATTTCTTTGGATGATTTTGGCACAGGCTTTTCAAGCTTAAGTCACATATCTCGAATGCCAATTGATATCTTAAAAATAGACAGAAGCTTTGTGAATCGAATGTTTGATAGTGACCGAGACCAGAAGTTGCTAAAAAACATTGTTATCATGTCAAAGGATTTGAACTTGAAGATCGTTGCAGAAGGTGTAGAAACAGAAGAGCAAAAAGCACTGTTGGCTGGTATTGGCTGTGACTCTTTGCAAGGCTTTTTATTCTATCGTCCTGCTAATGTAGAGACATTAATAAAGCAAGAAAGTGACCATTAAATAGGCTTATTAATAACAACATCATGCCAATATAAGATTGCTCAATGAATGGGCGATTTTTTTTATAGTGTGCACTAAGGTGACGCTCAAAAATGCAAATTAAAGATGACGATTAACAGATCAATACACTTAATTTATAGAGCTATAAAACAATACTATGATAAGAAAACTGCTGGAGCTATTGGAAGAGTACTCAACAAATGCGGAGCTGTTGGATGCGTTTTCAGATATCTAAATGCTGAGTTAAAACACCAAACACAAGAACTCACTTTATCTCTATACATCTTCTTTTGTATTGTGATGCACTTTTTCACTAAACGTCCTCATTTTACGTTAACCCACATTCGTCATACATACCGTCCCAATAAGTGTGTCTACCAGAGGCTTTAAAAAAACGCCTATCTTTCGTTAAATTTAATTTGTTCCGATCAAAAAACAAACAAAAACGAGAGAGAGACTATGGATAATTTAAAGCTAAACCCCAAAACGTGTTTCAAGGTAGAGGATGATTTCTGACGATTCGTACATCCATTCTACTTCAAACGGTAAAGGCTTTGTTTTCTTTAACGTGTATTATTGAATGTGAGTCACGATTTGACCGCATTAACGCTTATAAAAAGAAATATATGAGGCGCTTAACGCCAGCGCTAGCGAGATGCAAAAACTGATTTGTACAACCAAAAGCAGTGCCGGGTAGTTTTCAGGTTGAATGGTCGCATCGCCTAAAATGATGGATGTCAGCATGATGACAAAGGCCGTACTGAACATATTCCCCATGGTGCGAGAAAGGTTCATTATTGAAGAAGCAATACTTAGTTTATTTTTAGTTACAGAGCCCAAAGCTGAACTGTTATTGGGGCTTGAAAAAAGTCCAAAACCGACGCCAAGTAAAATTAAGCCAAAAATAATAAATGCTAAAGAGGTATCCATATCCACCCAAACCAATATTAGAAAACCCATAGCAAAAATGGCGCTACCTAAAGTGGTGATGATCCTTGCGCCGTAACTGTCAGATAATCGACCTGATATTGGAGATAAAACCATCATGATCATGGTTTGAATAAGGATAATGCTGCCCGCTTCACTGGGTGATAAATCATGAATGTATTGTAGGTAAAGGCTAAGCAAAAAGACGATAGGGAAATTCGCAGAATACATTAACAAACTAGAATAAACGGAACTGATTAACGGTTTATTTTCTGTTAAAGCTTGTATGTGGATAAGAGGTGACTTGGCCTTTTTTTGATGTTGTACAAAGACAAAGAATAAGGCAATGCCGATAATCGCATACACAATGTGCATTGGGTCAGGCAGTTCTGAGACACCGATAAAAAATGCACTGGCGCTTAGGGCAAACAGAATACTTCCATACCAATCAACCGGCTCGGCCTTTTCATTTTTCCAGTCTCCTTTTACGTTCATTATAATAAGAGCGAGTGCCAGAAGCATAAAAGGAACAGGCATCCAAAATACACCTTTCCAGTGGATATGTTCAGTAATCCAGCCCCCAATAACTGGGCCACAGCTTAGCCCTAGATACACCATGGATGAAGTAATACCTATTGCCATGCCTCGATTTGAATTAGCAAAAACAGAACTGATGATCGCCAAGCCAGTGGCAAAAATAAAGGCGGTACTTAACCCTTGAAAGACTCGTAATACCAGCAATGATTCAATACTTTGTACAAAAAACACACTTAAAGATACCAGTGAAAAGCCAGCACAACCGATCAAATAAAGCTTCTTACGACCTTTGTTGTCTGCCAATCTCCCTGAAGGTAATAAGATAATGATGGAACCCCATAAGAGTGCCGATGGAATCCAACTAACGGATACTGCATCAGCATGTAAATCTCTAGCAATAGAAGGAATAGCGATATTGGAAGCGGAAACCATGAGCGTCACAATAAATAAAGCAAGACAAACGCTGATCATAACCAGCCATCTGGCTCGGGAGTTTTGATCGTAATAGGATTGTTGTTGCTCTGGTGTCATTTAGATGTCCTTAGCTTTAGATGACCTAAGTTAAAGTCTTGCGATACATAGTATAGCGATAGAAGAGGGTAAACTCTTCCTATTTTGAGGAAAGATCTTTTTGCTTAGAATGAATTACTTCCTCGTTTCTTCCATGATTGAGAGTAAGAAAAGCGTTGCAGCATAAATTAATTCCCCCATGATAGTACAACTTCATTATTGAATAGCGCATCTCAAAAGAGGAATAGACAGTTTATGGCTACACCGTCAACAAGTGGTTTCAAAACACTCCAGCAATTATGGCCGTTTTTATTGCCTTATAAATGGGTATTAGTTGGTGCTCTATGTGCGCTAGCCCTAACGGCAGGAATGACTCTGACAATGGGGAAAAGCATTCAATTATTGATTGATCAGGGATTTATTGGCGAATCTTTAGAGCAATTGAATCAAACCCTTATGTGGATGCTGGTTGCTGTGATCTTTATTGCAGGAGGAACCTTTGCCCGATTTTACAGTGTGACTTGGCTTGGGGAGAGAGTCACAGCGGATTTACGGCAAGCGATTTTTAATAAAATTATCACTCTGCATCCGAGTTATTTTGAAGAAAACCGGTCAGGTGAAATCATGTCTCGTTTGACAACGGATACCACCTTATTGCAATCCATTATTGGCTCCAGTTTGAGCTTTGCTTTACGTAGTTTTGTCATGATGATTGGCGGTTTAGTCATGTTATTTATTACGAATATAAAGCTTACCTTGATTGTTTTGGCAGTGGTGCCTCTAGTATTAATACCTATTATGGTTTTTGGTCGTCGGGTAAGAACGCTATCAAGAAAAAGCCAAGATTCCATTGCTGATGTTGGCACTTACGCGGGTGAAATTATTCAACAAATTAAAACTGTGCAAAGTTATCGCCATGAATCGTTTGAACAGGCGGCCTTTTCCAGTGAAGTTGAAAAAGCCTTTTCTGTGGCTAAACAGCGCATTTTGCAGCGTTCTAGTTTAATCGCCATTGTCATTTTACTGAGCTTTACTGCTATTGGCTCCATGCTTTGGGTTGGTGGTTATGATGTTATGCATGGCAATATGTCGGGAGGAGAGTTAGCGGCTTTTGTTTTTTATGCTTTGCTGGTGGCCAGTGGTGTTGCGTCTGTGTCCGAGGTGTTGGGTGAGGTCCAGCGAGCTGCTGGCGCAACAGAACGTTTAATTGAGTTATTGGATGAAGAAAGTTTAATTCAATCACCTAGCTCCCCTAAAAAATTGGCGTCAGAACATGCAATTCATTTGGAATTAGATGATGTAAATTTCCAATACCCATCTCGCCCAGATACGGCTGCCTTGTCTCATATGAGCTTGCAAATTAAAACCGGTGAGTCCGTTGCGATTGTTGGCCCTAGTGGTGCAGGGAAATCCACCTTATTTGAATTACTGCTACGCTTTTATGATCCTCAACAAGGTCAAATACGCTTAAACGGTACTGATATTAAAACACTGAGTCTGCACGATGCACGTAATCAAATGGCTCTGGTTCCACAACAACCTACTTTATTCAGTAGTGATGTTTGGCACAACATACGTTATGGCAAACCAGACGCTACGGATGAAGAAGTAAAAGCTGCTGCGAAAGCGGCGTATGCTTTAGACTTTATTGAAAAACTACCACAAGGGTTCAACAGCTACTTAGGTGAAAACGGCGTACGTTTAAGTGGCGGGCAAAAGCAGCGAATTATTATTGCCAGAGCCATGTTAAATGATGCCAATATTCTTTTGCTCGATGAAGCCACCAGCGCACTTGATGGTGAAAGTGAGTTTAAAGTTCAGCAGGCATTGGATAAGGCGATGAAAAATCGCACAACTCTTATTATTGCCCATCGATTATCGACAGTTAAAAATGCAGATCGCCTTATTGTGATGGACCATGGGGAAATTGTTGCTACAGGAACTCATACTGAACTGATGAAAACCTCACCTTTGTATCAAAAATTAGCCGAAAGACAGTTCTCGGATGATGTTGCATTGATAAGTGCATGAGGTCGTATGACGTTCTAATTTTAGTTTAGCTTAGCGCTTCCTTAGCTAAGCTAAACTTTCAGAGCTAAGCTAAACTTTCAGAGCTAAGCTAAATTTCCAGAGGTTTTTAACTTAGTCGTGTTGTTTATCTTGAGGGCGGTAAATATCGCCTTTCTGGTCGTCCTACACTGCCATAACTGACTTCTGCAATCAGATCTCCGCGACTGACTAGATATTCGAGATAGCGTCTTGCCGTTGTTCTACTGGCATTAATTTGCTTTCCAACATCTTCTGCGTTGAGAGGCTCTTTTGTTTCAATAACAACCTCAATTACTTTTCCAAGGGTAAGAATATCAATACCTTTAGGTAAATGAAGAGTCGGTTGGATAGTAGTCGTATTGTTGCTGCTTGGAATAAACTGATCCACATCCACTTGAACTAAAGACTCCATAGCATGGAGCTTTTTTAGATGTGTTGCATAGTTGTTTAATGCATCTTTTAAGCGTTCGAACACCAGAGGTTTAAGTATGTAATCAAAAATCCCTCCTCTTAATGCTGCGCGTAAGGTATCGGTTTCACGGGCGGCTGTGATTAGGATGACATCGGTTGAATTATCTTCTGAGCGGATGTGACGAAGCAGCTCTAAGCCATTACCTTGGGGAAAGTGGACATCAAGTAACAGAAGTTCAGGTTTCAATACATCAACTAAATCACGTGCTTCATCCAGACCATGGGCTATACCAACTAATTCAAACCCTTCAATGCGAGTTAAAAAACGTTTTTGGATTTCAGCAATTTGCACATCATCTTCAGCAATAACAACACGTATATTTGCATTCATATGATCTCTCCTACCATAATATTGACGCCTACTGTCGGTGGTTCTTTGGGAATATAAACCGTAAAACGACTGCCGCCTGTATCTGCAGGATCGATAGTTACTGTACCACTAAGTCGAGTAAGCAGTTTATATAACCCCTTTGAAGCTCCGTTTTTTTCTCATTATACAAAATAGGCGGGCATTTGGACCGTCGAAGGTAGACCCTATGATTATTACAAAGGATCATATTGGCGGTTTGGTATTTCTGTGCCTGTCTGCTGCCTATGGTTACTACACGGGTGACATCTCTATGTTGCCGGGCGATGAATACGAACCGTTCAACGCTCAGACACTGCCAAGTATTTTGGCTTATTTAGGTGGCATCCTTTCCCTTGCATTAATTTTGACAGCGAGTCGTGACGCAGGCGACCGTTTATCTCTAACTGGCTACGACTTTCCTATTGTTATCAAATTGTTAGTGTTGGTTGTCTTTTTTGGCATCGCACTGGAATGGTTAGGTTTCTTGCTATCTACGGTTTTATTTCTAATTGGTGGCTATTGGCTATTGGGTGAGCGTCGTTGGAAAACGTTATTTATTGCGTCGGTTCCATTTGCTGTCTTTATCTGGTTCTCACTTTCCCAGCTACTTGATATTTATCTTGCCCCTGGGCGTTTATTTACTATTTTGTTTGGAGGGTAAGGCAATGTTAGATGGTATATTTACTGGCCTTGGCACTGCGCTAATGCCATTCAATATTATGATGGTGGTAGTCGGCTGTTTCGCTGGTACCTTCATTGGTATGTTACCGGGGCTTGGGCCTATCTCTGCGGTCGCCCTAATGATTCCAATTACTTATGGTCTTGATCCTGCTTCTGGCATTATCTTGATGGCTGGTGTGTATTATGGCGCGGTTTTTGGCGGCTCTACCTCATCCATTTTGATTAACGCTCCGGGTTGTGCCAGTACGGTAGTGACTTCGTTTGATGGTTATCCATTGGCACAAAAAGGCCAAGCGGGTAAAGCGTTGGCGTTGGCGGCTTACTGTTCTTTCACTGGCGGTACGGTTGGCGCTATTATCTTATTATTTGCAGCACCGGCCTTGGCGAAAGTGTCTTTAAGCTTCCAGTCGGGAGATTATTTTGCCTTGATGGTACTGGGTTTGACTGCCGTGGCTGCATTCTCGGGTAAGGGGCAAGTAATTAAAGCCATGATTATGACGGTTTTTGGCTTGATGATTTCGACAGTCGGAATCGACACCATGACAGGTGCCCCCCGTTTTACCTTCGGCAGTGTTGATCTATTAGATGGAGTGAGCTTCTTATTATTAGCAATGGCAACTTTCGCATTAACTGAAGTTGTTATGTCAATCATGAAGCGCCAGCATTTAGAAGAAGACCCTGAAATAGATATGGCAGCCTTAGGCAGTATGAAGTTGAATAAAGAAGAAGTTAAGGAAGTGGCTCCAACTGTCGCTCGTTCTTCTGTATTTGGCTTTATTATTGGTGTTTTACCGGGTGCTGGTGCCACTATTGCCTCATTCTTGGCTTACGGCATGGAGCGTAATTTCGCATCAGCTAAAGAGAAGCTAAAATTTGGTAGAGGTGCTTTACGTGGTTTAGCGGCACCAGAAACAGCGAATAATGCAGCTTCAACTGGGTCGTTTGTACCTTTACTTACTTTGGGTATTCCCGGGTCAGGTACAACCGCTATTATGTTGGGAGCACTCATTGCCGCTGGTGTTCAGCCTGGTCCACGTTTGTTTATTGATAACCCTGATGTATTTTGGTCTGTTATTATTTCGATGTACTTTGGTAACCTAGTACTTTTGATTTTGAACTTACCTCTGATCCCATACATTTCGCGATTATTGGCGATTCCACGTCCTATATTAATTCCGTTGATTCTGTTCTTCTCCGTCACTGGTGTGTATTTAGTAAGTTTTAATACATTCGATATTCAGATGATGGTTCTTATCACAGTGATTGCTTTGTTTCTCAAGTTGCTTGAGTTCCCTATGGCGCCTATGTTACTTGGCTATATTCTAGGTGGTATTATGGAGCAAAACTTAAGTCGATCACTTGTATTATCGGATGGAAGCTTAGACTTTATCTGGGAACGTCCTTTAACACTGACAATCATTTCTATTGCCGTTATTTTACTCTTCATGCCACTTATTAGTAAGTTGTTTGCTGCTAAAGCAAGTAAGGGTATGGAAGCAGCAGTAAATAAAGGCGACGGCGGTTAGTTGCTGTTAATGTAGTCATAATGTCGTCAATGGGGATGAACATAAAAAGTGAATGAAAATAATTTTTTAGTTCATATTATAAATATTGTCACACCCGAGAGGATTCGAACCTTTTTATTAGTGCTAATAATGAGCAGTAATGAGCTGTAATAGACATAACACAAGGACTGTAGTTTCCCTAACTGCTCATTGCAGCTCAACTTCGTAGTCATGATGTAGGCAATATTTATAGTAGTTCAAAAAAGCTATTTGCATTCTTTCCTGTTAGTTCATCCCGAACAGTTATGCCGCCCTTATATCTTGTTCCATCATGGTAACGGTAAGATAACTCTTTGACTTTTACAGCATATCTTTCACGTAAGAGCTGATATTTACTGTTTACATGAACACTTGTTATATGACCTGTGCAATAGACAGTAGTAGCAATGGGAAATAGTAGCGCAGAACAAAGAATATCTGTTATTTGAATTGCAACATGATTATCGCTATGGCCATAAAGTGGCATTTCAATGACATTAGAGTAAGCATCACCAGAAGATTTAAATTTTTGAGTGAAAATAGAATGAGAGACTTTGATGAGTTACGACGCGCGGCTTAATTTAGGGGGTGGTGCACTTCGGAGTTGAATTCGCGAAGCCTTTAAGCATACTAAAAACCAATCATAAAGCGAGAAAATATGGACATAATAACCTGGCTGTCTTTAGCCGCTATTTGCGTCATGGGTGCGATTTCACCTGGCCCAAGTTTAGCGGTCATACTTCGAGTTTCTATCTCTCAATCATCCTTGCATGGGGTTGTTGCAGCATTAGCTCATGGTTTAGGCATTGGATTTTGGGCATTTTTGACATTGCAAGGTCTGGCTTTACTTATTGAGCAGCATCAGACTGCTTTTTCTATTCTTACCTTGTTGGGTGGACTTTATTTGATCTGGCTTGGTATCAAATCCATTCGTTATGCAGGCAAATCAGAAGAAACTAAAGTAGAAGCCATAAAATCCTCTTATTGGGAATCAATCCGTGACGGCTTAATGATCGCCTTAATGAACCCCAAAGCCGCACTTTTTTTCCTCGCTTTATTTAAACCGAAAAAAACGAGTCGCACTCGAAATCATGGGTGTTTTTTGTCTGTGGTGGCTTTGCAGGAATACTAGGCGGTTTGTTCGCAACAGCTGGGCCACCAATATCTTATTTGATGTATCGCCAGCCAGTGTCTCTGAATGTGATTAGAGCGTCATTACTGGGGATATTTGTGTTTTCTTGTTTATCCCGCATTGGCATAACAACACTAGCAGGTCAAGTGACCATGGAAATGATATGGTTGAGCGCGTTTGGCCTACCCTGTGTATTTATCACAACCTTACTGGCAAAACGTTATCCGCCAAATGTCTCTCCTGAGACCATTAAACGTGTCGCGATGGTTTTGTTGCTTTTATCTGGGGTCAGTCTGGCATTAAAAGCAATGTTTTAAGTGGGCGTTAGGCCTGTTAACAAATGGCGCTCAGAAATACTCTATTTATTGCTTTCTATTTTTTACTTCCATTTTTAACTTCTATAGAAAAGTATGCAAATTAGGCCAAAATAGGTAGTCTTATGATTACAGTTAATCCGTTGGGTTGAGAGTGCTGAAAAGACAGTTCTCCTTGATACTTATCAACAATATTCTTCACGATAGACAGGCCAAGACCTGCGCCATCCATTTCTCCCGAACGAAAAAAACGCTCACTTAGTCTTGCAATTTCTTCTTCTGTTACACCTTTTCCAGCATCAATTACAATTAATTCGACTTGCTGATCAGCTTGACGCCATAGCAGTCGAATAACGGAATCGTTCGGTGAAAACTTAATGCCATTACTCATTAAGTTTTGCAATAAAATTTCGATGTGGCTGGGTTCAACATAACAATGCCATGAAAGGCTATCATCAACATCCAGTACAATGTCGATGCCCCTCTTCCAAGCTAAAGGCAAAATGTCCGCGATCATCGCTCGAGTAATGGCTAAAATATCCACGTCTTGTTTCTTAACTTCTTT
Source organism: uncultured Marinomonas sp. (assembly GCA_947493575.1). Lineage (GTDB taxonomy): Bacteria > Pseudomonadota > Gammaproteobacteria > Pseudomonadales > Marinomonadaceae > Marinomonas. Next base: position 243,993 of record CANLRQ010000002.1, on the reverse strand, counting down.
CTTATGTTCAAGCCTTGCTAGTGCTAATAATTGAGAAACAATTCGAGTAGAGCGATCGACACCAGAAGTCAGCTGCGCAAGGGACTGATCTTTTTCTTCAGCATTTTCGGCCAAATTGGCATTTTGAGCATGAACCCTCAAGATACTTAATGGTGTTCTTAACTCATGAGCGGCATCGGCTATCCAACGCTTCTCCCTTTCCATTAAAACGTCTATTTCAATTAACAAATCATTTAATGCTGTTTTCACAGGTACCAGCTCTTCTGGCACATAGTTCATTTCTATTGGTGCTAGCTTGGTTGGCGTTATCTTCTTAATTCTAGCCGCCAGCTGCTGCAAAGGATCAAGCCCTAAACCAACAGCGGCCCAAACTAAAATAGCTAAAATTGGCCAAGCTAATATTTCAGGTAACAAGGTTTGAAAAACAATTTGATCTGAAATTTCATCTCTAATGTCGGCCCGTTCAGCCACAATAACAGAGACCTTACCTGAGACTTGATTTAAGGTAAAAGTACGCCATTGGTATCGACCAACAACCGCATTGCCATAGCCTGCACCTTCCGCTTCTTGTTGAGAAAACACCATGGAATCTGACGCGATTTTTAATTCATCACCATACCATACTTGATAAAAAACCTTACTTTCGTATTTGTGACCAACAGATAAATCTGTGTTGAGCTCGTCAATAATCAAAGGAGTTAAGGTTTCAATAAATCCATCTAGGTGTTCAATATTTTCTGATAACGTCAGCAGCAATCGAGCTTGCTGCGCTAATCGAGCATCAAATAATTCTTCGACTTCATGGTTAGCAAACAGTAGACCAATTAACATGATCGAAACACTGGTTATAGTAAAAAGAAGCATCACAAAAAACAGCGTTCTTCGTCTTATAGAACAGAATAATTGCGTATTACCCCACGTCTTGATCGACCACATAGCCAATGCCTCGTATTGTTCGAATCAAATCGGGGAACAACTTTTTACGTAAGTGATGAATATGAACCTCTAGAGCATTACTCTCTACATCGTCTCCCCAGCCATACATCAGTTGTTGCAACACATCTCTGGTGAAAACATGTCCAGGCTGACTGACCAATTCATGCAATAATGAGTATTCTCTGCGTGTTAAATTAACGTCTTTATCTTGATAAGTTACTTTATGACTGGATGGGAATAATACCAATTCCTTGTAATGAATTTCACTTATAGCACGTCCGTAACTGCGTCGTAATAAGGCTCGCGCCCGCGCTTTCAACTCAACAACATCAAATGGTTTAATTAAGTAATCATCCGCACCTAAATCTAAGCCTGCGACCCTATCTTCTAGAGCATCTCTGGCAGTAAGAATTAGCACGGGAACGGAATTGTTATTTAATCTAATCTGCTTTAATACGGCCAATCCATCAAGTCGAGGTAACCCTAAATCTAATACAACCAGATCAAAAACTTCATTAGACAGCGCCTCAATAGCGTGAATGCCATCATGTAAGAGATCCACTGTATATCCTTCTCTTTTTAAGGCTGTCACTAGACCGTCCGCCAAAGAGACATCGTCTTCTACAACAAGTATTCGCAAACCTATTCCTTCTTTCATAAGGCCGCCAAAGTTGATTGAAGAGACTCTTTAAAGGATTCAAGCCCAATCTCACCTTGACGTATATTGACTAAGTCACCATCAGATGAAAAGAATAGCAGAGTTGGCGGCCCAAATACCCCATATTTTGAGAGAAATGTCTGTTGTTGTGAGGTATTTTTTGTCAAATCAAGCTGTAAGAAAACTATCTCGTTAGCGTAACGCTGCAGCTCACTTTTGTTAAACACCTCTTTTTCCATTACTAAGCACGCCGTACACCAATCCGCATACATATCCACAACAACCGACTTACCTTCTTTTGACGCCTGTAACATAGTAGCGTCAAGAACGCTTACCTCTTCTATACGGTTAAACAAAGACACTTGCTCAATATTTATTTCATTTGAAGCAGACACAGAAAGGTAAGCTAATGGTTGCTCTAAATTCGGTTTTCCAGCCAATCCAGAAGACAATAATGCCATACCATAAATAAATAAAATGAACGCAAGGCCTTGGCGAATTTTGCCCCAACCATTTGACACGGTTTGAAAAGGAGAAAGCTGCACCGCGTAAAGAATGCACAGTGTTGCCCAAAGATAAATACTAATACTGTCAGACAGAATACGGGACACTAAAGCGATGGCCACAGCAAGGAGTATTACCCCAAACAAGGCTTTCACTTGCATCATCCACATGCCTGCTTTTGGTAAATACTTACCACCGCCTAAACCAACCAGTAGTAAAGGCACACCCATCCCTAAGCTCATAACAAACAATACACTTCCTCCAAGTACTGCATCGCCGGTCGTACTGATATAAATTAACGCCCCAGCTAATGGGGCTGAAACGCAAGGCGATACAATCAATGCCGAAATCGCCCCCATGATAGCTATCCCAAGATAAGGGCCACCAACACTTTTCTGACTGAGTTTATCTAGCCTGTCTCGCAGAAACATAGGCAACTGCAACTCATAAAAACCAAACATAGATAAAGACAATAGGACAAATAAAACGCTAAAACCGATTAACACACTGGGGGTTTGAAAAATCGCTTGCAGGTTTAACTGAGCGCCAAAAATACCGACTAAGACACCGGCCGTGGTGTATGAAAATGACATACCTAATACATAAGAAAGGGATAAGAAAAAGCCTTTTTTAGCCGTAATGTTTGTCGATTGACCTGCAATAATGCCCGCTAATATTGGAATCATAGGCAACACACAAGGGGTAAACGTAAGCCCAAGTCCCAAGACAAAAAAAGTTACTAGCACCCAAAAACGATCGCCGTCTAATAGCAATTTTGCCAGCTGGCTCTCTTCTCCCTCAGTAGATAATGTTGCGGCGGAATCGAGAGGCTTGGCTACAGACTTCATTATGGGCTTAGCAACAGTTTGATTATTGTTAAATGAAAGTATGCGAGTTTGAGGTGGATAACAAAGACCTGCATCCGCGCAACCTTGATAGGATAATTTAATGTCTTTCACCCCTGCAGGCAGATCATCAAAGACAATTGCCATACGGTCATGAAAAACAGTCACCAAACCAAAATTCGGATCATTTTTTTCAACCGATTGAGTTAAAAAACGAAATGAAACGGGAGTCTCTTTATCCTCCGTTAATGACGCCTTGACTCTAGATTCATATAGATAATAGCCGTCGGCTATGGTCCATTGCAGCTCTTTTGTTACCTCGTTTACCTGTAACTTAAAGGCTTCTGATGGTTTTAAAAATGCACTCTCCGCCCACGTTTGATTCGTCAAAAAGACGGTTAAACAAGAAAATATCAGCCATTTAATGGACTTACTACCTAATAGGGAAAACAGTAGGGGAAACGTCATCACTAAGTGCTCCTGAATGTTACGTAAATAGGATCACTATAAGTAACAAAGTTTAAGAGAAGCTTATGTCAGACATTTTCTACCTTAATCTTTCCTTAAGAATCATCCACTACTATGAATCAAGGAATTATTAACTGGAAGAACTCATGACTAAACGTCTGCAACGCATCTTTAGCATAATTGCATTGAACAGTATTGTTTTTTCTCCTGCGTTATTTGCCGCAGAATTAATACCTGTTAACAAGGCTGTCTCAGCCCCTCATTTAGAAGTCACTTTACCGGCTTACCAGAGCAATACACTGATATCGCTTTACATGGAAAAAGGTCAGGTTTTGCTCGTTGATTTTTGGGCATCATGGTGTGGACCTTGCCGAGAATCCTTTCCTTGGATGACCAACATACAAGCAAAATATAAGGATCAAGGCTTAAAGATAGTCGCTATTAATTTGGATCAAGAACGAGACCAAGCCTTAGACTATTTACAGAAATTTAAGCCGGGGTTTAGCGTACTGTTTGACACGGATGCAAAGCTACCAGAAGACTTTGGCGTTATTGGTATGCCGACGAGTTTTTTAATTGATCGCCAAGGTCGAATAAGATCAACGCACATTGGCTTCCATTCTAAAGAGACCATGAATTATGAGTCTGAAATCATCGAACTACTAGCAGAATAAGGGGAATAACCTATGCAAAAGATCGTAAGTTTATTCAGCTTAATTGCCCTATCAATGGCAATAGTTGGCTGCAGTAATACTGGCGTAAAGCCATGGGAAAGAGACATTCTTGCGCAACAGGAAATGAATCTGATTAGTGATCCAATCGAAAGTAGCTTGAATGATCATATCTATTTCAGTAAAGAAGCCAGCAGTGGCGGACAAGGTTTCGGAGGTGGTGGCTGTGGCTGTAACTAAAACAAAACAAAAAAATAAAGAATTGGCTAGCTTACTGACAGCGGCCAGTTGTGCTCTTATTGGTGGATTGGCAACAAATGCAAATGCCGGCAATAATAGTTGGGATGTGGATGCCGCATTTCTACTGTATTCCGAGACGGACAGCCGAGTATCCGCGGCAGAACCAGTTATTAGTGCCACAAAAAACTACGATGAAGAGACAAAGCTTAATATAAAAATTGCGGCCGATACCCTTACTGGTGCATCACCTAACGGAGCTACGCCAAGTGATCAAATCCAAACCTTTACTAGCCCTTCAGGTAATGGAACTTACACTGCAGAGGCGAACCAACAACCATTAGACGACACCTTTAAAGATACTCGCCTTGCTCTTTCTGCAAACTGGTCAGCGCCTCTCTCTCGTGACTGGGCCTATGGTGTTGGTGGCTATTTTTCAAAAGAATATGACTATCAATCACTCGGTGTAAATGGCAGCTTATCTCGCTATTTCAACCAAAAAAACACCACATTAACAATGGGATTAAACCTGTCAAATGACACTCTTAATCCAGTTGGTGGTGTTCCAACCACGTTATTCCAAGTTCCAGAGAACACTAACAACAATGAATTCTCACAGCGCCAAGATTCTGACAGTAAAAGCTTGGTAGATACGGTATTTGGGATTACTCAGGTCATAAACCGCAAAACCATTATGCAGTTTAACTATGGGCTAAGTACCAGCTCAGGTTATCTAACAGACCCCTATAAAATTGTCTCTGTTATTGATGATACTGCTGGAGCAAACTATGGAGGCAATTTCCAAAGTAATGGCCGAAACCTCTATCTCTATGAAAACCGGCCGGACTCACGCTTAAAACAAAGTCTTTACTGGCAGACAAAATATCAGCTAGATAACAACGACATCCTAGATCTTAGCTATCGTTATATGTTTGATGATTGGGGCATTAATTCACATACAATTGATGCAAAATATCGTTTCCGTTTTGATAAACAGTATTTAGAACCACAACTTCGTTGGTATACTCAAAGCAAAGCCGATTTCTACCATCGTTACTTAAATGCGAGTGGCTACACAAATAACGAATTTGCCAGTGCCGATTACCGTTTAGGTGATTTAGATACCTATACCATTGGATTGAAATACGGCTATCAATTTGCAGATGATACCGAATTTTACACCCGTGTTTCTCTGTATCACCAAGAAAGTAGTGGTGATCAAGGATATGGAAAACTGACAAAACAAGACCTGTACCCTAGTCTAGATGCCGTCATTCTTATGATCGGCTATAAATTTTAATATGCGAGGCCCTCGGTAATCCATCGAGGGCCTATACTTACTAAAGTTTTTACCAGCAAGAAGGTTTTTATGAGATACCATGATTTTTATTGAAGAGATCGTCATACAATCATCATGTAATCAAGGCAATCATCCTACTCCTCGCTTATATCAAGAAAGCGCCTTCTGCTATAAAGTTGAATTTGAGTGCATGGCAAGCAACTGCTCAATACTCATCGAATGTGAAACCCTTCATTTAGTCAAAGAGGCCGCAAAAAGTGCCATTATTGAGGCTTGGAGAATTGAGCATAAATTCAGCCGCTATCAAGACAGCAATACTTTTACCGCTATTCATTCAAAGCCAGAACAATGGCAAAACCTAGATCATGAAACAACGCAATTAATGATTTTTGCCAATCATGCGTATCATGCGTCTGCCGGACTGTTTGATATTACCTCTGGTATTTTACGACGTATCTGGCGTTTTAACGGTAGCGATAAACTGCCGTCACAAGCCAGTATCGACTCATTACTTCCGCTGGTAGGTTGGACAAAATTGGGATGGGAGCTTCATAGGCCAGACAGATTGAAAATGCCTACTGGCATGGAGCTGGACTTTGGAGGAATAGGCAAGGAGTACGCTGTGGATAAAATGCTGGTTTATTGCTGTGAAATCTTTGCAAAAACTCAGGCTGCTATTTTAATCAATTGCGGGGGGGATCTTGCATGTAATGGTCGAAGACTCAACGGGGAAAGCTGGAAAGTCGGTATTGAGTCGATTAAAGACGCAACAAGCGCTGATCACATTATTGCACTCTCATCTGGGGCATTGGCCACATCAGGGGATAGCCAACGTTTTCTCTTAAAAAACGGTATTCGCTACTCTCATGTTCTCAATCCAACTACTGGATGGCCTGTGAGCAATGCGCCTAGAAGCGTTACTGTTGCCGCACCGAGCTGCATTAACGCTGGTATTATATCAACACTATCCCTTCTTCAAGGCGCTGAAGCAAAAGGCTTTTTAGATTCTATAGAAATGCCCTATTGGATCTCCAATTAATCTATTAAAACCCACAATAAAAAATAGCACCGCAAATTCAGATAATAAGTGCACCACTCATGGTTGAGTAGGTGGCGAGAGATCAACTGCCCATAGGTGGTATTCTAACGTCGCCAAACAATTAGAGCATTACCATGAGCTATAAGCAGTTGATCGAAGGACAACGATACCAGATTCAGGCCTATTTGTCCGAGCGTTTGAGTTACAGAGAAATTGGCCGGCGACTGAAAGTAAGCCACTCAAGCGTTAGTCGAGAGATTAGGCGACACTCTATTGATGGGTATTATGAACCGGATATTGCACAGCGGCGCGCTCAATATCGACGATACCATGCAGCGAAACGTCAGATATCACAGAAGATCATCGATTATGTCGAGTTTGCTCTATCGTTAAAGTGGAGCCCCGAACAAATATCAGGTGTAAGCCACTTAATTGGCTTACCTGTCAGTCATGAATGGATCTATGGTTATGTGCAAAGAGATAAGCGCCAAGGCGGTAAGCTCTATAAAAACTTACGGCATAACGGCAGGCAATACCGAAAAGGAAGTCGTGCCAAACGGGTCATAATTCCTAATCGAATTGGCATCGAAGCACGCCCTGAGATAGTGGATACCAAACAACGTTTTGGCGACTGGGAGGTCGATACCGTTTTAGGCAAACAAGGCACGATTCTGCAGGAATGTTAATACCTTTCAAAGAGTCGTAACGCAATGTGACGTTTTCTCTGGAAGACCCGCAGGGCATGGTCTAAAAGCCTGTATTCTTTGTTGAGCATCTCGAAAATAGGCCGGCTATTCACATTCGATACTCGCCTCGAATAGCAGGCTTTTATCCACATGCTGAGGCAAGAGGACTTATTCGCACCTTCCCTAGGTAGTCATTCTAAACAAGATGGGATTTTTAAATTATTGAAAATGCATGTTATTTAATAACTTACACTTTTATAATTGGCACACCCGAGAGGATTCGAACCTCCGGCCTCACCCTCCGGAGGGGTGCGCTCTATCCAGCTGAGCTACGGGTGCATTGACTTGTATGATGATTTACAAATCGACGGGCGAAGAGTATACCTAAGTGAAGGTCTCTCCTCAAGATGTTCTTAAATTGTAAAAAAATTGGCGGTTTTTGCTATTTGGATAGATACTTATTTTGGGGTGTTTGTTTGTTGTACTAACAAAGGGACTTCTTTTTATACATTCAACCATTTATTGAGGCTTGCAATTATGTCAGGACGTTCGATAGAGCATGAAGAACTAGCAAATATAGATTGTCTGGCGTTTTGTGAGCAACATAGTATTGCTTGGTTGGATGTAATGGCTCGCTTTAACCATAATACAAGTGTTTATAAAACGGCGTTAAGTAGCTTTCTTAGTGATTTAGGTCGATATCAAACTCAATTACAAGATAAAGGCAGTTTGTCTAACTCTGGCTTATTCAAAGCGTCCATGCATACCTTAAAGGGAGTTGCTTCATCATTAGGGTTTTATAATATTGCTGATACTGCCACTAGCATAGAGCAACGAGTAAAGCATGGAGATGATATAAGGTTAATTGAAGAGTGTGCCGTTTTACGAGAGCAAATTGCGTATGCTGAGGGCTGTGTTCCTTTGTTAATTGAATTGATAGAGAGGGAGTTTGAGCAAACTCTTAATGAGGATACAACTGCTGGCCATCAATTAGATGCATGCAATTTAAGAGAGGAGCTAGAGGTATTATTGAAAGAAATTCAGTCGAATAAGATGGATTCAATGAATACTTTGAATAGAATAAAGAATGAGCTAAGTCAGTTATCTAGAGATGAAACATACAAATTATCTACGGCTTTGAATAATCTAAAATTTAAAGAAGCTCAAGAAATCGTCACTAACTTGTTGGTTTTGGGAGACTAACGATGTCATCAACAGAACTAATTGGGGGAAGAAGTGTTGATTTAACAAAAGCCACTGTCTTGGTGGTGGATGATCAGCCGGTAAACATTCAAGTAATTTATGCTCTTCTATGTGAAGACTATACCGTTCTTGCGGCGACCAGTGGAGAAGAGGCCTTGTCTGTCGCTAGAGAGGCTCGACCTGATTTAATTCTTATGGATATTGTGATGCCCGGCTTATCAGGAATGGAAACCTGCCAAAAATTGAAAAGCCAAGATGATACCTCTGAAATACCTGTGATTTTTATAACAGCCAGTTATAGCTCAGAAGAAGAGAATGAGTGCTGGATGAGTGGTGGGATTGATTTCATCAGCAAGCCGATTAACCCCATGACGTTAAAAAATCGAGTGAAAGCCCATTTGATGCTGAAATATCAAAAAGACACCTTATTAGAAATGGTCTATTTAGATGGGCTTACAGGTGTGTTTAACCGTCGTTATTTAGACGAACACCTAATAAAACATATTCATTTATCGAAAAGGTCCAAAAGAGAAACCTGTGTTCTATTAATTGATATTGATTTCTTTAAACAATTTAATGATAGGTACGGGCACGTCCAAGGGGATGATGCATTAAAGCAAGTGGCTTTACTGGTAAAGAGCAAAGGTTTAAAAAGAATTACGGATTTTGTTGTGCGTTATGGTGGTGAAGAATTTGTAGTCGTTTTACCTGAAACAAATATAAGTGGTGCAAAGCAAGTGGCAGAGCGAATACGTGCAGCTATTCAGACGCTTAATCTTGAGCACCTCGATTCACCATTCGGTGAACTGACCGTGAGTATTGGTATAACAGGGTGCTTATCTTATGATGTGGATGACAGTGCTGTATTAGAAGCAGCGGATCAAAAGCTCTATCAAGCGAAGGTGTCAGGTAGAAATAAAGTTTGTTTTTAACAAAGTATTAGCAAACCTAGTAGTCGAGCAAAGGTGTCTAATCATGTAAGCCTCATAATCATAGATACCCTTGCTATTTCTAGTGCTAACTTGAAATTAGTTATCCCGTGTTAGATTAATACTGCTGCCATCTTGAACTAATACATTGTCCTCAATTCGAATTCCTCCAAATGGCAACAAGGTATTAATAAGGGCCATATCACAACCATGCTTAGGGATGCTTGAGTTCATTTTATCCAATAACATTGGAATGAAATATAAGCCAGGTTCAATTGTGATTACCATGTCTTTTTCAAGTTGTCGTGTGAGTCGTAAAAAGGGGGCAAACTCTGGAGGAGGGAGTAAGTCTCCTTGAGCGGATATTTGATGGCCTCCTAAATCATGAACCTGTAACCCAAGAAGATGGCCTAAACCGTGTGGGAAAAACGTTTGGGTAATGCCTTTAGAAATTTGTTCTTCGGCTGACAGAGAGCAAATACGTGTCTCATGCAATAGATTGGCTATTTGCGATAAACAATTTATATGCAAGTCTTTATAGTCTATGCCGGATACGGCTTGATGAGCGAGAGACTGCTGTATTTGATCCATGCTTGATAGCAGTTCTTTGAATAGCTCAGTATCGGTAGTAAAAGTGCGGGTTATGTCGCTGCCGTAGCCGTTTAGTTTTACTCCTGCATCAATTAAGAGTGTTCTTGATTGTTTTGGAACTTGTGTCTGTTTGTGTTCGTAATGCAATACCGCAGCATTCTCATTGAGTGCAATAATACCTGAATATGGCTCTTGGTAGGAGGTTTGCTGAGTTGCTTCTAGGTAATCTATATAAATGCCTAATTCACTCTTGCCAGATAAAAAAGCGGCTTCAGCGGCATTATGTCCCTTTAGAGCTCGTATATTTGCTCGCTTTAGCAAATTTACTTCGTAATCTGTTTTATAGGCACGATGGTAGTTTAACCAATGTTGTAGCGAATCTAACTGCTCAAATTGATTTGACAGCCCATCAATTTTATCTCCTAACCATACCGTTTTGCCTGTAATTCGGCTGAGCCATTCTTTTTTAGAGGTAACCTGTTTGATATCCCAATGGTTAGACCAAGAGCCTTCAGGAATCGTATTTGCTGCATGCCAGAAATCTTCTTTGATTGGCCAAATAAGAGAGGGCTTGTCATTTTTAGAGATGATAATGAAGGTATCTGACTCTAAGTCAAAAGGTAACCAGTGCTGAGCATGAGAGTATGGTTTAAATGGGTGTGTGTAATCATCTTGGAAGTAATAGCTCTTTGTACCACTGCTGATAATAATATGATCGAGTTGAAAACGCTCTAAGGCGGTTTGATAGCGAGATAATAGAGAGGTTAAGTGCGCGACGTATAAAGAATCCATTGAGGTACCTGACAAACGTAAAAGTACGCAGAACTATAGGTAACTAATGTTCATTGCTCAAGTAGAGAATGGAAGTATCCTCCTAAATATTTATTAAAGACTTTTGCACGATTACTGTACTTGCTAATAAAAGATTCGTTATAACTCATAAACTCCGCTTTTTTGTCTTTGTGCTTCGTTTTAGCGTCGCTCATAATCTCATGCAAAGGTCTCTATTAGTCGTCAGGTAAAATAGAATGATTAATTAGGAAACTGTTTGTTCTCTTCAAGCAATGACGTGATATCTTGCTTGGAAAGAGGGCGTTCAAAATAGTAACCTTGGCCATATTGGCAACCAAGTGTTGATAACGTTGTTAGTTGTTCTTTTGTTTCAATACCCTCAGCAACAACTTCCCATTTTAACCTGTTACTTAATCCAATAACGGCTTCAATAATGGCAAGGTTATGATTATTGGTGTCCATATCCATGACAAATGAGCGATCAATTTTGATGATGTTTGCATCTAATTGACTGACGTAAGAAAGAGAGCTAAGCCCTGTTCCAAAGTCATCAATTGCAATACTCAAACCCAATTCACGCAATGTTTGTAAACTGGATTTAGTAGAAGAAATATCATTCATCATAGCGGTTTCTGTAAGTTCGATTTCTAATACTGAAACCGGAACCTGATGCTCTTTTAATAAGGCTTCAATGTCTCTTGCAAAATCACCATCTAATAAATTGTAGGGAGAGATATTAACTGCAATGGTGGTTTCAATTCCCAACGCCAGCCATTCTTTGGCTTGTATTATGGATTTCTCAATGACATAGCGTGTGAATTTATGAATGTGAACGCTTTTTTCAATCAATGGAATAAAGTGTATGGGAGAAATGACGCCTTCAATTGGATGGTTCCATCTAGCGAGAGCTTCAACACCAATTATCTTTCCTGATGCTAGTTCTATTTTAGGTTGATAAAGTAAAAATATTTGCTCTTTTTGAATAGCGTCTAATAAATCACCTCTTAGCTTCGCTTCGTATAAATAAGATTCGCTAAGGGTTTTATTATAGACAACTGGTCCTAAGTGATTTGACTTGGATTGATACATAGCAAGGTCTGCGTAAGTCATTAGATTGTCTAAATCGTTTGCATGTTGGAAAAGCAAAGAAATACCTAAACTCGGATTAATTTCAATACTCAGATCACTGATGATAAGGGGGGCGTGACAGGCTATTCGAATATTTTCTGATAAGGATAATGAGCTTAACTTATCGAGCTCTTTCCCCCATATTACAAATTCATCACCTCCCATCCTAATTAATATTTCACTACTTGATAAAACATGTTGTATCCGTTTCGCAAAATTAATAAGTACCGCATCACCAATATGGTGACCATAAGTATCATTAACTTCTTTAAAATTGTTTAAATCTATTAATATGATGGCACCGATTTTTTGTTCATGATCAATGCTTTGCTTTGCAATAAGATCTTGAATTTCAGAACGGCAGATAGAAAACAAATACAAGCGATTTGGCAGTTCAGTTAAGGCATCGTGAGTGGCAATGTGAGCGAGTGCGTTATTTTTTGTTTGTACTTTATTATTCATCCATGTTGCTAAAAATAAAGCCAACCACACAGCAATCCAAAAGGTAATAAAAGAAGTAATAATTAATCGTCTAGTTATGTAATCTACGGCTAGTGAAATCGATTTTGCACTTTTGATAAATAGGATGTCGGCATTTGCATTACTCTTTAAATGCACCCATACATATTGTTGTCCTTCTATGACTGTGATGCCTTTGTCATTTACTTCTTGCATTATTGAGGTTTTATCGAGAATGGGATGTAATTTATCAGGAGGTAAATTAGAAAACGAGAAAGGAGAAGGGCTGTTTAATAATAAAAATCCGTAAGTAATGTCGTTTTCGGATGGTGATTGAGAATAGTGACGAGTCAGGATGTCGCCAACTCTATCTTCTGCAATAGCTAATGAATGGGTATCAATAACGTATTGAAGGTTTCTAGCCTCTGTCATGGTAGCGTCGAATTCTGTGGTTGTTCCAATATCTGCCGCCATTTTATAGACAACTGTGACATAAACAATGGAAACAACCACAGCGACGCTGAGACAAAGAAAAATTAACTTCAGCCTAAAATAGGGATCTTTTTCAAGTGCTTTTATTGATTGCATACAACTTCCATTTTAAATCAAAGGGCACAAAAAGGTTTACTCATCATTTTTTTTATAGGTACTCAGACTAGCTATATGGTAAATAGGGCACCAAGCGGTAAATAGAGAAACTAAATTTAGAATACCAAAAATCAAAAGCAACCATTGTATTATTGGATCCTCTATATAGTTACCCAAAAAAAGGAATGCACATACTGTAATACCAATAAATCCACGAGCCATGCGATCAATTGAACTTAGATTACGAGAAGGAAGTGCCATGAGTGTAGACCTTTTTAAATAATACATAATGTTATATTAGTGTAGTTGTTAATATAGCATTTGATTATCGGATTTCGTGACAAAATGTTATTTATTAATGATTTGTATCAGGACTCTTATTTTTAGGGATAAATGTTTTAAGTATAAAAGCTGGCGAGAGCAACAATAACAACGCTAGCTAAAATAAAAGAACCGCCAATCCACTCTCGATTGCTAATGGACTCGGAAAAGCGATACTTCGAATAATACAAGGTTCCAATTACTTCTATTTGCCCTAATGTTTTAACTAATGCTGGATTGGCTAAGGTAAAGGCGGTAAACCAGCCTATTGATCCGACAGCGCTGAAAAAGCCTACTTTGTTGCTTAACATTGCATTTTTACTGAATGGACTTAATAGGTTTTTTTCGAGGTAAGACTGAATTCCCCATAATAAAACCGACTGCACCCCTAATACAAAAATTAAAGATACTGCCGCTCGTGTGGCCAAATGCCCTTCTAATTCTCTGCTGGCAAAGGCAACAGACAAAGAGGTGATGGCAAAGCAAAGTCCACTTGCGATGCCTAGAGCTGAACTTTTTTGAAAAAAACTACCAATGCTCATTTGGGATTTAATACTTAAAATAATAATACCGATGACACCAAAGAAGATGCCAATCCATGCGAATCCAGATAAAGGAGAGGCAAAAATAATAAGCCCTAGTAAGGCTGTCATAAGCGCTTCTGTTTTTGCGAACAAAGTACCGCTAGTAAAGCTTTGGGTTTTAAACAAACTTAACATTAAGTAGGTAGCGGCAACTTGTGCTACGGCTCCAATGGTTGCGCTAATGTAAAATGCGTTAGGTAATGAGCCATTAATTGGCCCGAGAAACATCCAACAAAAAGCGCCGTATATTAATACAAAAGGCAAACCAAATAGAGAGCGAGCTAGAGTAGCGTGTAATGTTCCTGATTCTTTAGATAAGGAATTTTGATAAGCTGTTCTCATGGATTGAAACCATGCTGCGATAAGAGTAGATAAGATCCACATAAAAAGCCTTTAAAATAGATTATTGAGATGGGGTAAATGGCAGGTGAAGCATGAAGCTTTGCTAACTAAAAGTAAAAGGAATAAAAGTCATGTTTTGGATTCCATTTAGGAATCTGAAATCTTCCCTAGGTTTAATTCTTTGGAATACTGGTTTTCATTTTGATGATTAATGGTGAGAGCCATTTGAATAGGTTAACCAAGGATAATTTGAACTACATGAGGTTATATGAAAAGTGTTTTAGTGTGGGACTGGCCGATACGAGTATTGCATTGGTTAATGGTTATATTATTTTTAGCCATGGTGATCACAGGGAAGTCAGAGGAAGATTACCTAGAGTGGCACGTTGATTTAGGTTATGCATTATCTGCTGTGCTTGTAGCACGTATTATTTATGGTTTTGTAGGGTCTTATTATGGATTGTTTAAACATGCTTTAACGTCGTTTAAACATACTGCATCTTATTTAAGGGTTTTTGTTGAAAAATTAAAACGAGATAACAATAAAGCAGAGAATGAATTGGGGCATAATCCGCTTGGCTGGTTAATGATATTGTCTTTAGTCTTAATTTTGTCGATACAGATTGTAAGCGGGCTATTTTCGACGGATGACATTTTTTGGTACGGGCCATTTTATGATTATGCAAGTGAAGAATGGTTATCTACCTTTGCCAAAATACATGGCATTTTACCTGATGTATTAATTGTTCTAGTGATTTTACATATTGCAGCAGTCTTGCTGCATGAAATCTGCTTTAAAGAAAGAATCGTTATTGCCATGATACACGGTCGAAAAGATACAGCTTCAAGCTCCCATACTCCCATTGTGAAGACCCCTAGAATTGGGGTGGTACTAAGTATGGGAGTCGGGCTGCTTTGGTTTATGTGGCTGCTTTTTTTGCCAAATTAACAAAGTATTAACAAGCCTATAGTCGTGTAACAGTAGTAGTGCAAAGGTCTCACATGCGGTTTTAGCTGCAGCTGAATAGATTGATGCTTAGGGTAGGTGATTTACTCTCATCTTCCTCAAGCGGCATCGCTGTCATTTGCATCCATCATGTCATTATCTATGTTATCTAAATCGAGCATTTCATCTGAATCAATAAGTGCTGCTTCATCTGGCTCAATAACAATGTCTTTTAATGATTCTACTGGGTTAGGGTGCTGTTCTGTCTTTTTAGGCGCTGCGGCTTTAGTTGACTTCTCTTGAGGCGCTTTACGTTTGGCTCCTAAGGCAACGAGCAGAGAATCTTTATTTTGAGCTAAATACATTGCTAAGGCGTCTAACTGCTTAGCATCTGTAACTAAAGTGCTTTCTTCTAAAACTTGGTAGAGTTCGTCAGACATATCCAGTAGCTTGTCATAAGCATCTGCTTCAGCTTTTGAAGAAAACGTCATTTTTTCTACCCCATTGCGTTCAACTACATATTTTGTAATGACAGGCATGATCAACCTCCAATAAATTATACTGTATAAATATACAGTTAAAGTTTGTTTTGTGTCTATCTTTTTTTGTGAATTTTTTTTGTAAATCTTTTGTTTTTAAATTGTTGATTTATGAAAGGATTGATACAGTGAATTGATTCAAGTTAGGAATAGTATACGTATGTTTTTCGATTTTAGTCAGTGGGATATATCTTTCTTTAAGGATAATTATCAAGTGGCTTTGACTGTGTTATGGGTCACTATGGCGTTTGTAGTGCGTGTGCTTCTCAAGCTAACTGTACGTGACAATAAAAAAATGGAAAAGGATTCGAAAAGGCAACAAGTTAATATTAAAAGAATGTGCCATTTTATGAGGTGTATATGAAGTCCCGTATCTTACTTTGCGTGATGTTGTTAAGTGTTTTGTTAACTGGTTGCAATGGGTATCGATTAAGTGAAGATAAGTTGAATGCAGAAATTGTTCAACGAATAAAAGAGCAGCCAGAGCAAAGTATTTTAGTTTCTATGGGTGAACAAACCGTTAAATTAAATATGGTTGTTACTGGAGGTGTTGTTGATCTTACTGCAGAAAGTGGAGGCAGTGCGAAAATTCGTATGGCAACTGATTTAACGGGCACCCTATCTATGTTTGGTAAAGAGATTGCTGTTGCAACGGATCTACAGCCTTATATTCAAGCTGGGGTTCGAATTGAAGAAGGGAAAATCTATCTTGTTGATCCTCAGGTATTAGAAATTTCGGTACATGGATCAAATTTTAATGATCAATTACTGCGTTCGGTGCTTGGTCCTTTGCATAATGATTTTGAAGTCGCTTTAGCTGGGTATTTTTCAGAAAACCCTGTGTATGTGATGAATCACTCTGCTTTGGAAGAATCTGCGGCTTTGATGATTAAGAAGATAACCATTAAGGAAGGTGAAATCGTTATGTCTATGTTTTAGAGGTTAAAAACTCGTATTTATAGTTATTAAGAAAGGTGACTTATTTGCACCTTCCTTAATAACACAGTGTCTTTTACATTGCGTGAATAGCTTTAAATTTAGCAATAAGAGCAACTGGTTTCTTTTTCTTATTTTCGCTGTTTAGAGCGTAAACAACTGTTTCACCTTTTGGACCTGCGCCAATATCGGTATAACGTAATACAACTTCACCTAAGGTACGAGCCATTTGCATTTCTTCTAAAGAAGAAAATACGTAAATGCGGCCTTCTTCAGTATACATTTCACCGTAGAACTCATCCGCGCCTTTTAAAACTCCGTCATACATATCGACAGAAGCAATGCCAGACATTTTCTTTTTATCTTCATTTGTTAGACCAAATACAATGGTTTCACCTTTTGGGCCTTCACCAATGCGTACTTTACGATAAGAAGTCTCACCTAATACTAAGAAGTCTTGGTAAGTTGCAAAATCATCAAAGATATAGATGCGACCTTCGTGATGTGCTTCAAATAACATAGTGTTATCCAGAGACTGTTGAACCATTTCTTTCGCTTGAGTTTTCACTTGAGCAGTTTCTTCTTTAACATTTGCTCCACAAGCAGTTAGCAATGCAGCAGTAGAAAGGGCACATGTAAGAGTAAGTAGATTTTTTTTCATGAGATAAGTCTCCTTTAATAGTTAGAGAAATACTAAAAGCAATCAGTTACACTTTTATGAAAATGCAAAAAAACAGCAGATTTTTTAAAAATACAAAGTAACAGCGACATTTTAGAGTAAAGGTCTCATAATATTGCTCTATACATTCGGTCTATTTAATAAGGTATTTAGATGTCTATTTCTAAAAATAAAGTGGTGCAATTTCATTACACATTGCGTAGTGGTGAAGAGTTAATTGAAACTTCAGCAGGTAAAGATCCAGCAGCGTATTTACATGGTCATAGTAATGTCATTCCCGGTCTAGAAAAAGCAATGGAAGGCAAAGCTGTAGGTGATGAATTTGATGTAGATGTGAAAAGTGCTGATGCCTATGGAGAACGCTTTGAAGATCGTCAACAGCAAGTTCCAATTAAGCACCTTCAAGGAGCAAAGCGTTGGAAAGCTGGTATGGTTGCTATGGTGCAAACAGACAAAGGCGCTCGCCAAGTTACCGTTGTTAAAGCAGGCTTAAAACACGCAACAGTGGATTTGAATCACCCTCTATCAGGTAAAGATTTAAGCTTCTCTGTTCAAATTGTTGATATCCGTGATGCGACAGAAGAGGAAGCTTCTCATGGTCATGCTCATGGAGTCGGTGGGCACCAGCACTAATCTGTAAATGGCTTAGAGTTTGGTACTTATACAGTGGCTCCATATTTATGGGGCCTTTTGTTTATGGTACGTGTGGATAAAGTGGTTACTTACACACAATAGTGCTTTTAAAGGAAGTATAATGTTACACCTTTCTACCCAATGTTTGTTTCAAATAGAGCAAGATGGTGACATAGCGACACTAAAATATCGGCTTCAAGAAAGTACAAAAAATGATCAGTATGTTATTGATTTTTATAGTACTTTTGTTCCTGAGTCTATGAGAGGAAAAGGCGTTGCCGAGAAATTGGTAAGAACTGGGCTCGCATGGGCCAATGATCAAGGCTATACCATTGAAGCAAGTTGTTGGTATGTGGAGAAGTTTTTGCGTAAAAAGCGTTAAATATGCCTAACTTGGTGCTGAATAGGCATTAATTAACAGAGATCTTTGCACGACTGCTGCGCTTGTTAATGCTTTGCTAAACACAAACTCGTCTTATATAGCAGCTCATGGCTTTTAGTGGTTCATGGCTTCGTGCAGCTCATGGCTTCGCTCAAAGGTCTCTAACAGAATTTCATCGTTAAAACGTAATGTTAGGTTAGTCGAAAGTAATGCGCTTTTTAACCTTTTTCTCTGGGTTAGCAACAGGCTCTTTTAATGGATCTACTAAACTTTCTAAACCATTAATTTTTATTTCTAAGACCAGTTGTAACCAATTACCCAGCTTACCATCAGGCCAACCTTTATGTTGAAACCAAATTAAATAGGGTTCTGGCAAATCAATTAATAACGTACCTTGATATTTGCCAAATGGCATGGCTTGCCGTGCGATTTGAAGAAGGTCTTCTTGTTCAAACATGGTGCTCTCTTAGATAAAGCTGATTCGATGAAGTCATATTTAAACACATATTTTGGAATTCAAATAAAGGTTTTATTTTGCTGTTAAATCGGTGCTTTCTTGGAAGCACTTTATTAGATAATCGCAAATGGCTTTTAGCTTGGGGGATGAGTGTCTTACCTTCGGATATACCAGCCAAACGCCACTATAAGGGTATTGATATTGTG
The DNA here is from genome assembly GCA_947493575.1 of uncultured Marinomonas sp. GTDB lineage: Bacteria > Pseudomonadota > Gammaproteobacteria > Pseudomonadales > Marinomonadaceae > Marinomonas. Next base: position 224,934 of record CANLRQ010000002.1, on the reverse strand, counting down.
GCAATAGCTCGATAAGTTGCCCATTTGCTAGCCCTTCTTTTACATAATAATCGGGTAGTTGAGCAATCCCCATTCCTTTTAACGTTGCATCTAATAATGCGGGCCCTGAGTTACTTCTCCATTGGCTATTGATGCGAACTTCTTTTCTTTGCCCTGTCTGCTGAAATAACCAGTGGTTTTTTGATCCTATTAGACATTTGTGTTTATTAAGCTCGGACAAGGTGTGTGGCATACCATATTGATCCACATAACTACGCGAAGCACAAAGGTACTCTTTTCGATCACACAATCTACGAGATAAATGGCTTGAATCCTTGAGTGAACCCATACGTATGGCTAGGTCGTACTCTTCTTCAATTAAATTGACTTCTCGGTTAGTTAAATGGAAATCAAGTTCAATTTTAGGGTTTAACAGTAAAAAATCATTCATTAAAGGAGAAATAAAACGCTCTCCAAACGTAGTTGCGCAGGTCATTTTAAATGAGCCGATAGGAGCTTTATTTAAGTTCGATACAATCTCTTCAGCGCTATTTAATGCCTCTGGTAGGCTTCGACAATGTTGATAATAAAGCTCACCTGCTTCGCTTAATCGGATACGTCTTGTGGTGCGAAATAAAAGAGTAGTTCCGAGACTGGCTTCTAACTGAGTGATGAGACGGCTGATATGTGATGGCGAAACGTTTAATTGCGAGGCGGCAGCAGAAAAACTGCCTTGGCGTACCACTTCAATAAAGGCTTCCATCGCTTCCCAGTTTTTCATAAAAAATACCTTAATGTAGGGCAAAACGCATCAAATTGGTTTTAATTAGGAGATAATAAGAAATATTGTTGTCATATGGCAATAATACTTTTCCAAAATAGGCATTATCTTAATCATCATTTGGGGCTAAACTTGTGTGACTTATTTGAGCTTTATTGCTCATTGAAGACTAACGAGGTCTTCGCACGACTACTACGCTTGTTAATACTTTGTTAAAAACAGACTCAAAATGCGCATTTATCATTCATAAACTCCGCTTTTTCATCTGTTTTTGCCTCGTCTTATCACCGCTCATGATTTCGTGCAAAGGTCTCTAACTATTAAATACTTTGGAGAGCGCAATGAAATGTAAAGCTGCTGTTGCTTGGGGCCCAGGTCAACCACTTAAAATTGAAGAAATTGATGTACAAGATCCACAAGCGGGTGAAGTTTTGGTTCGCATGGTTGCAACGGGTGTGTGCCATACAGATGCGTTCACCTTATCTGGTGACGATCCAGAGGGTATTTTCCCTGCGGTATTAGGTCACGAAGGTGCTGGTATCGTTGAAGCCATTGGTGAAGGTGTGACATCTCTTAAAGTGGGTGACCATGTTATTCCTCTTTATACGGCTGAATGTGGCGAATGTAAATTCTGTAAATCAGGCAAAACCAATTTATGTCAGGCTGTACGTGAAACACAAGGTAAAGGTCTAATGCCTGATGGCACGAGCCGTTTTAGCATTAATGGTGAGCCTATTTTCCACTATATGGGGACATCTACTTTTTCTGAATACAGTGTTGTTGCAGAAGTTTCTCTTGCGAAAATCCATGTGGATGCACCGTTAGAAAAAGTGTGCTTGTTAGGTTGTGGTATTACAACGGGTATTGGCGCGGTATTGAATACGGCAAAAGTAGAAGAAGGTGCAACGGTCGCTGTTTTTGGTTTGGGTGGCATTGGTTTGTCAGTTATCCAAGGTGCTCGTATGGCGGGTGCGGGTCGTATTATTGCGATTGACATTAATGAAGCTAAATTTGAAATGGCTGAACAATTCGGCGCGACAGATTGTATTAATCCAAAGAAATTCGATGCACCAATACAGCAAGTGGTTGTTGATATGACTGACGGCGGTGTGGATTACTCATTCGAATGTATCGGTAATGTAGACCTGATGCGTTCAGCGCTTGAGTGTTGTCATAAAGGTTGGGGTGAATCCATTATCATTGGTGTTGCTGGTGCTGGCCAAGAAATCTCTACTCGTCCATTCCAATTGGTAACGGGTCGAGTTTGGAAAGGTTCTGCTTTTGGTGGTGTTAAAGGTCGTAGTCAACTTCCAGGTTATGTAGAAGATTATATGAATGGCAAAATTGAAATTGACCCATTTGTTACTCACACTATGGGCCTAGAAGAAATCAACACAGCATTTGATCTAATGCATGAAGGTAAGAGTATCCGTACTGTTATTTTATTTGATAAGTAAATCCAAAAGATAAGTTCACACCGTTGTTACTCTATTACTCTGGTAACCATGGTGTGAATTGATACAAATTAGAAGGAATTCTGTATGTCTCAACTTGAGTTATTATCAAGCACAAAGTCTTTTGGTGGCTGGGTAAAGCGTTATCGTCATACAAGCCAAGCTGTGAAAGGGGATATGATTTTTGCAATCTATTTGCCGCCACAAGCAGAAACGCAATCTGTTCCAGTTTTATACTGGTTATCTGGTTTGACATGCAATGATGAGAACTTTACCCAAAAAGCGGGTGCACACCGTATGGCAGCTGAGTTGGGGATGGCCATTGTTTGTCCTGATACCAGCCCTAGAGGTTCTGATTACCCGAATGAGCATGAAAGTTATGACTTTGGCTCTGCCGCAGGGTTTTATATAAATGCAACAGTAGAGCCTTATGCGCAGACCTATAAGATGTACGATTATGTTGTACAAGAGCTGCCTGAATTGATTGAAACGAATTTTCCAGTCACGGATAAAAAATCCATTTCAGGACATTCTATGGGCGGGCATGGAGCATTAATTTGTGCTTTGAAGAACCCAGCAATATATCAATCGGTATCGGCTTTTGCGCCAATCGTTAATCCAACGGATTGCCCTTGGGGTGAAAAAGCTTTCACTGGTTATCTAGGGGAAGATAAGTCCTCTTGGAATAAGTGGGATGCTACCTTGTTAGTCGAAAATGCAGTAGAGCGCCTGCCGCTTTTGATTGATCAAGGAGAAGCTGATAACTTCTTGGTCGAGCAACTTAAACCGGAAGCGTTAGAAACGGCCTGTGAAAAAGCAGGTCATTCATTGACCTTACGTCGTCAAGCGGGATATGACCACAGCTACTTTTTCATCGCGACTTTTATTGAAGATCACCTAAAACATCATGCGAAAGCGTTGCAGTTGATTTGATCAATACACCATTGTTTGTATGTCATTTGTACATGCGAATTATAGGTCTCAGGTTACTTGCTGATATGATAAAAACCAGACTTGAACTGACCTCATTAAGTTAGAGTCTGGTTTTTTTATTGAGGCTTCTTGTTTAACTCAGTTAACCAGTTTTTTATAGCTGACAGGTACTGCTGTCGCGCGGTTGGTTTAGATAAATAGAGGTCGTGAAAGCCCTGAGGAATTATCTGAATCTCAAGCTGAGTGTAAATAGAGCGAGCAGTTTGTTGCATGCTTTCTACATCCAAAGCGCCATCTCCTTGTGATATTTCATAAGTGGTTTTTGTCGTGTAGGTGCTTTTCTTTGAACAACATAAAAGCGTTGGAATATGTAAGGGGTTTTGAATTAATGTGTTCTGGCTTTTTATCACCTGTTGCAGCCAAGAAAATGATAAACCGAATCCGTTAGCAGGTTTTAGATCTAATCGATATTGCCATTCACCACCAAACTTTTCATGTAAGGTTCTCGCATAAATTTTATCTTTATAAGAGGTTTTTTTATAAAATGGAAAAAGGTAAGTTAATGCACTAACTAAGCGTGTCATTGACTGTAGTTTATGTGGTGGATAGGGAAGGCAAAGAAAAGGACTGTTTAATATAAGCCCTTTAATATTTGGTAAGTCCTCGTTTTGGATATCTTTTAATGATTGTAAGAAACGAGAAGCGATTAACCCTCCTGTGGAGTGAGCCAATATAATCACATCCTCAATACCATCCTGTTTCATTGTAGTTAAAGCAATATTTAAATCATCAAAATACTGATCTAACGTTTTGCACTCATTAGGAGTTCGGGATGGACGGATAGAACGGCCATAGCCTTGCAAATCTATAGCGTAGAAATCATAACCTGTTAATAAAAGATCTTCTGCGAGTTGGTCTTGAAAGAAATAATCAGTGTAACCGTGTAGATACAAAATAGCTTTTGAATTCCCATTGCTCTTCCTATGATTAATGAGATGGCAGACAACAGAAGGTTTGGTCTTTAGGAGTTGGAAGCCTCGACTTCGAAAAGAAGCTCCTAAGAAATCATTATGATCTGAAATGGGTCGCCAATGAGAAGAGACATTTGTTGCCATTATGATTCCTTAGAGTTGTTCATTGTGTTAACTAAAAATACGGTCGCCAAGTTGATCTATGGTCATTTTGGCTTTGTTTATCGTGATCCTTAAACACTCATCGCGGCTTGCTATTAAATCAGAGCGGATAAACTTATGTATCTGTTGCTCTTCTCCTTCGCCTTTTGTAATTGTTGCTGCAACCCGGTGCTGGCCACCTTCATTGATAGGGGCTGGAATGATAGTAAAACCTTTATGCTCAATTGGTTCTTCTTCTTTTTCTGGTGCGGCTGGGCCTGCTTCGAACAGGGATTTGATGCCAGATAAAAAGCCCATATTATTTTTCCTTTTGATCAGATTAATTTATAACAGGATACACAGTATTAAGTAATCAAAGAAAGAGGCAAAGCAATTCTTTTAAAAAAGTTTTATTCCGCTAGAATAGCACGGTCAATTTTCAAGCAGTACCTAAACAAAAAAAATAAAATTGGTATGAATCATGCTGACGATGTACCCATTGTCAGAATATTTTACAGGAATGTATTTTTTGAGATTGTAACTCGCTTCTAAAAGAAGCATTTTATTAATTGCTAAGTCGATCAAAAATTGACTTAAAGTACTGGAATTATCTTGAACATGAACACGACACATGTATGGCTTTCTATTCTAGAAGGTTGTTTGTTGGCTGCGCTTGGCCTGCATATATTGAACTCGGCAGGATACCTTATTAGTGGAACGGCGGGGTTGAGTTTTTTAGCCTTACATTTCTCTGATCTTTCCTTCGGTCAAATTTTCTTTTTATTGAATCTTCCCTTTTATCTCTTAGCTTGGCAGACATTAGGTTGGCGTTTTACGTTTAGAACCTTCATAAGTGTGATTTTTTTGTCCGGCTTGTCTGAATTAATGAGGTTGTATGTCACAATTGAAATGAATCCCATATTAGCGTCGGCATTTGGTGGTATGTTGGTTGGTTTTGGATTAATTATATTGTTTCGACATAACTCTTCGCTAGGTGGGTTAAATATTCTGGCGGTTTATCTTGAAAGAAAGTTTAATATCCATGCAAGTAAAACGATGCTGGGAGCAGACATTGTTGTACTTATTTTAGCGTTTTATGTGCTTGACGGCCCAAGTTTGGCGTTTTCGTTTTTAGCTTTCTTAGTATTGAGTTCTATTATTGGTCGTTATCACAAACCACATGAGGCTGTGGTTGTAACCCCTTCCTTGATTGAAGCAGAGAAATCCTAGCCAACCAAATATAAGGTAGTTTGTTTGCTGATATAAAAAACCCAGCCTATTAGCTGGGTTTTTTATTAAGAGGCTTAGTGCAAAGGTCTTATTATATACCGAAAGAGTATTTAATTATGAATTAGCAACCACTTTTGCAACGGCTCTTTCTAAACGAGCAAGACCTTCCACAATGTCTGCATCTGGGATAAGCAAAGAAGGTGCGAAACGCACAACATCAGGGCCAGCAACTAAAACTAATAAACTTTCTTCAACGGCCGCTGTAAGGAACGCTTTTGCATTGCCTTTGTAAGTATCCACAACTTCAGCACCGATCAATAAACCCATACCGCGAATGTCTTTAAATACAGAGTATTTTTCATTGATGGCTTCAAGGCCATTCACAAAAAGTTCGTGCTTTGCTTTGACGCCATTTAATACTTCTGGCGTATCAACAATGTCGATAACGGCTTCAGCAATGACGCATGCCATTGGATTACCACCATAAGTACTGCCATGAGTACCAAAACCTAAGCTTTTAGCGGCACCGTCAGTGGCTAACATCGCGCCAACAGGAAAGCCATTACCGAAGCCTTTAGCCGTAGTTAGGACATCAGGCGTGACACCTAATTGTTCATAAGCATACAGAGTACCGGTACGCCCAACACCAGATTGAACTTCATCGTATACTAACAATGCATTATGTTGGTTACACAATTCACGTACTTGTTTTGCAAACTCAACGTCCGCTGGAATAATTCCGCCTTCCCCCTGAATTGGCTCCATAACGACAGCACAAGTACGATCAGAAATAAGGGCTTTTAACTGGTCTATGTCATTATAATCGCAATGACTAATACCTTGAGGTGTTGGTTCAAAGCCTTCTTTGTATTTCGGCTGACCACCTACAGAAACGGTAAACAAAGTTCGTCCATGGAAGGATTTTGTGAAAGCAATAATTTCATGTTTTTCAGGACCAAAGTTTAAATAGGCATGACGACGAACAAGTTTAAAAGCGGCTTCATTTGCTTCGCCACCACTGTTACAGAAGAAAACTTTATCAGCAAAGGTTTTTTCTGTTAGTTTTTTTGCCAGGCGTAGTGCTGGCTCATTGGTCATAACATTTGCGACATGCCAGAATTTACCAGCTTGCTCGCGCATGGTTTCAACTAATTTTGGATGTGAATGACCTACAGACGTTACGGCTATTCCGCCAGCAAAATCAATGTATTCATTATCATTGCTATCCCAGATTCGAGAGCCTTCGCCACGCACAGGGATAATGGCAGATGGCGCGTAATTTGGAACCATTACTTCGTCGAAAGTTGCTCTCGTTACTTGTTCAGTCACTTTTAGTCTCCTTAGAGGAAAGTAGAGCTACCTGACATAGGTAGCCCTGGCAGGTTAAATTAGATTTCTTAATTCACGGATTGCGACAGAAATCATAGCTAGCGTTAATTCACTTTCAGATTTGATTTCACTAAAAGTAGTTTGATAATGATGAATGCTATCTGCATTCAACTTATTCCATTGACTCAATCTTTGTTTAACATCATTAATGTCAGCGCTAGATTGAATCACTTCTTGGGTTAAGGTACGTAAGCTGTTATCCACTTCGTCAGCTAACCCAGATTTTGCTTTGCGTTGCCACATATCGTTAGCATTTAACTCACTAACCGAATGACGTAACCAATGAAGGTCAAGATCCATTTCTAACGCAAAGTAAGTTTGAGCGACGTTCATAACTTCTTTTTCTGTACTTGTTGCAACGCGGATAATATCTAAACCGTAGAATAAGTAGTGAAGTGCAGAAATTTTCTCTGATAAGCCGTTAGGAATGCCGGTATCTGTTAACTCAGTTGCGAGTGTTGCTAGATGCTCTTGGCTTGGTTTTGTCAAAATTGATTGAATATTTTGACTGATGACTTCAACACCAGGTTTATAGGTATCAATCAATTTTTGAATCGACAATACTTCACGGGTATTACGCAGTAACCATAACGTGGATTTCTCAAGTAGAGATTGAATGCGGATTAACAAATCATTCAGTACTTTGTTCTCTACAGTGAAATCTAATTCGTTAATCGCATCCCATAGAGCTGGAATACCAAAGATCTCTTCTGCTGCTGAGTAAGCTCGTACAAGATTTAGAGCAGATGCGCTGGTTTCTTCTTGTACATAAGTACTAAAGGTTGGCCCCATGCGGTTACCAATATTATTAGTAACATGACCCGCTACAATTTCTTGAGCTAATGGGTGAGAGGGCAACTCTTTATTAAACTTCTTCGTTAATGGTGTTGGGAAGTAGTCTTGAATTTGATTCATCAAATCTGCGTCTTCACCAATACCATCTTCTACCAGTTGCTCAGACAGCTTAATTTTGGAATAGGCTAACAGTACAGAAATTTCTGGACGAGATAGACCATTACCTTTATTTAAGCGTTTTTTGATCTGGGAGTCCGTTGGTAAGAACTCGATCTCACGGTTTAAGCGACCATCTCTAACAAGAGATAACATTAAGCGCCAATGATCTGCTAAACGCTCAGATGCCTGAGAGTTAACCAATGACAATGCGTGGCTTTGCCCTAGGTTGTGACTTAATACAAGTGAGCCTACTTCATCGGTCATATCTGCTAAAAGCTTGTTACGTTGCTTCTCTGTCATGTCACCATTTTCAACAACACGGTTCAATAGAATCTTGATGTTTACTTCATGGTCTGAGCTATCAACACCAGCCGAGTTATCAATTGCATCAGTGCTGATTAAACCACCTGATTGGGCAAATTCGATTCGGCCTTTTTGAGTGAGTCCAAGGTTTCCGCCTTCACCAACGACGTTACAACGTAGCTCGTTACCGTTTACGCGTAATGAGTTGTTGCCACTGTCACCCACGTCCGCATGCGTTTCTGACTCAGACTTAACATAAGTACCTATACCACCATTCCACAATAGATCAACAGGCGCTTTTAGAATTGCTGAAATTAAGTCCGTTGGAGCTAGAGATTTCACATCGCCTTCAATACCTAATGCTTTGCGGATGTCGGCATTAATTGGAATGGATTTCGCAGAACGGTTAAAGATTCCACCACCTTTAGAAATCAACTCTTTATTGTAATCTTCCCAAGATGAACGAGGTAGGTTAAACATTCTCTCACGTTCTTTGAAAGACGATGCTGAATCAGGTGTTGGATCGATAAATATATGCATATGGTTAAATGCAGCAACTAATCGAATGTGTTTCGACAATAACATACCGTTACCGAAAACATCTCCTGCCATATCACCTACACCAACGGCAGTGAAGTCGGTGGTTTGGCAATTAATGCCAATCTCTTTAAATTGACGTTTAACTGATTCCCATGCACCACGTGCGGTAATACCCATTTTCTTATGGTCGTAGCCGTTTGAGCCACCAGAGGCAAAAGCGTCACCAAGCCAAAAGCCATATTTCTCAGAGATGCTGTTTGCAAGGTCAGAGAAGGTAGCTGTACCTTTATCTGCTGCAACAACTAAGTATGGATCATCTTCGTCATAACGTTGTACGGACGTAGGTGGAACAACTTTGTTCTTAATTAAGTTGTCCGTAACATCAAGCAAACCGCTGATGAAGGTTGTATAACAACGAACAACTTCTTTTTGAACGTCATCACGAGAAGCATTTTTCTTCAGTTGTTTTGCAACAAAGCCACCTTTTGCACCAGCAGGTACAATAACGGCGTTTTTCACCATTTGTGCTTTTACTAGGCCGAGTACTTCGGTACGGAAATCTTCCATACGGTCAGACCAACGCAAACCACCACGAGCGACTTTACCGCCTCGCATGTGAACACCTTCCACCCATGGCGCATAGACGAAAATTTCGAATTTCGGACGAGGTAGAGGCACAGCTGGGATTGAGTTTGGATCCAACTTAAAGGATACATAATCCTTAGATCGGCCATTTTCATCAGATTGGTAGAAGTTAGTACGTAACATCGCCTGAATGACAGACAAGTAATGTTTTAAAATTCTGTCTTCATCTAGGTTTGCAACCAGATCAAGAGACTCTTCAATCTTGCTTAGAATTTTGGCTACTTTGTCTTCACGTTTTGCAGATAGAGCTGGATCGAAACGCAATTCAAAAAGTTGCACTAACAAGCGAGCAATGGATGCATTCTTTTCTAGAGTCTGTTGCATATAAGACAAAGAGAAAGGAACTTGTAATTGCGTTAAGTATTTTGTGACAGCACGAAGCATAGTCACTTGACGCCAAGTTAACGACGCTTCCAATACCAATGCATTGAAATGATCGTTTTCTACACGACGGACAAATATTTGATTGAATGCGTCTTGGAAAGCTTCTCGTTGCGCTTTTTTCTCTAGATCAATACTTTGATCAACAGAAATAGCGAACTCAACAACCCAAGTATTGGAGTCGGAATGGCTGTCCAATTCATAAGGGCGCGCTTCTAGTACACGTAATCCCATGCATTCCAAAATAGGTAATACATCAGATAGAACTAGAGTCGTTCCTGAACCGTAAACCTTGAAGAAGTAATTTCCTTTAGCTTGACCGACTTGATGGTACAAGTGAGTGGTAATTTCTCCATCGACAGAAAGATTGTTTAATCTTTCAATATCCAGTACTGCGGAATTAGGTGAAAAATCTTCACGATAAGCCGCTGGTAAGTAAGGCGCAAATTTAGCATATAACGCATTACTTTTCTCTTCACCCATAGACACGTGCATGGCATTCAGGAGTTTGTCATCCCAAGAGTTCATAGCATCTTGCATTTTACGTTGAATGTCTTCGGCATCAACGTGATCCAAACTATTTTTGGATGATGTTTGAATGGTGAAGTTAACACGCGCCAATACAAGTTGAGAGAATTGAACATTAAACTCAGAACTTGTGCCGTCACAGGCATCAATCAGAATTTGCTGCATTTTTACACGCAGCTCTGTGTTGTAGCGATCACGTGGTACGTAGACTAACGCATTGATAAAGCGACCATATAAATCTTTACGCAGGAATACGCGTAATTGACGACGCTCTTGAATCGCCAAGATATTTTGTATGGTGATAAGCAGTTCATCAACAGGCGCTTGTAGCATTTCATCACGCGGATAACTGTTTAAAATATGCTTAAGGTTTTTGCCTTTGTGGCTGTTTGGATCAACATCACAACGCTCAACAATGTGATCAAGCTTCTTTCTAAGTAGAGGAATATCTTGCAAACGAGCTACGTACGCTGCGGAAGAATACAAACCAAAGAAACGCCACTCACCGATCACTTTACCTGACTTATCAAAGCGTTTAATGCCTAAATAGTCTAAGTGAACAGGGCGGTGAACACTGGAAACAGCGGTAGATTTTGTCAATATAATGGCATTGCTATTATCGATAGCAAGTTTAGACAGGCGATCATCTAAAATGATATCGCGTTTGATTGATGTTGAGTCTTTATCACGAAACGTACCCAAACCAGAGCCGTTAACTAATTTTAGATGTGTTTCTTTGCTTTCAGTAACTAAGTCATAGGAGCGGAAACCGATAAAAGTGAAATGGTTATTGGCAACCCAACGAAGAAAATCTAAGTTTTCTTTGTGGCCTTCGTCACTTTTAAGGTGTTTTGCTTGCTCGGATTCTTTGATGATGCTTAGCAACTTATCATTCATTGCTGGCCAGTCTTCAACTGTTTGTTTTACATCTGCAAGTGTTTTTACTAATTCCGCTTTGATTTCATCGAATTTGGACAAATCAGAAATGCGATCAATCTCAAAATGAATCAGTGCTTCGTTTCCACCCTCATTACTTAGAGATTGTAAATCACCCGATGCATCACGAGTGACGAGAAGAGCTGGGTGAGAAGTTAGGTGAATCGTAAGCCCTAAGCGAACTAGTGCCATATTGAATGATGACACAAGAAATGGCATGTCTTCTGTTAGAACTTCAATAACTGTATGAGTAGACTGCCAGCTATGTTCTTCATAATTGGGGTTATAAACGCGAATTTTAGGTGTGTCTGTTTCGCGGTTTTGAATGAAATCCCATAGACAAACAATTGTGCCATATAAGTTTTCGATAGGCTCATTTACCATGTCTTCAGTCAATGAATCTTGAAAGTAAAGACGAGTAAGCTGAGTAAGGCTGTCTATGTGTGTTGGTGAAAAGTTGTCTTTAAGCTCAACTTCGATGCGTTCAATTAACTCGTTTTTTTTATTATTAATCATTTAATACCCATCCTCATGAGTGGTGTACTTGTAAAACCTATTTTAGTTATAAGATCGCGGATACTGCATTTCAGAGCTATTATGTGATTATTATGAAAAATTGCCTCTTGTGGTAGATGATAAGTTTAGTGAATGCGACATTTATTTTTGCTTTGAACATATTATTGCTAATAGTACTTGATCAAAAGGGAAAAACCCTTTTTTATCTATTGCATATGAAATAATCTCCTTTTTTACGTAATAATTCTAGGATAAAAACTTGTATAAGCGCGAATTTTCATCAAGAGAGATTACGCAGGCCAGTGGTAAACCATTAAAGTATGGTTTTTTACTGCTCCCTCATTACTCTATGTTAGGTTTCTCCTCTGCTATTGAGACTTTACATTTAGCGAACTGGGTAAGTGGAAAAGAGTTGTATCAATTTTGTACAATTAGTTACGAAAGTAAAGAGGTTCTTTCTAATACGGGTGTGAAAACGGTGGCAGACCATCTGATATTAGAGTCTCCTAAAGATCTGGACGCAGTATTTATCTGCGGAGCTTCTCCGGTAACTCAAAATGATAACCCTGCTCTTGAGAGTTGGCTTAAACACTTGGCAAATCGTCGAATTGGTTTAGGCGGTTTATGTACAGGCAGCTATTTATTGGCAAAATCAGGGCTTCTAGATGGCTATCGTGCCACTATTCATTGGTGGAGTATTGCCAATTTACGGGATGAGTTTCCTGAAACCAGAGTGTCTAATCATTTGTTTGAAGTGGATAAAGACAGATTCACTTGCAGTGGTGGAACCGCCGCTATGGATATGATGCTGTTTATGATTGGTAAGCAACATGGGATGAATCTGGCCAGTAGTATCTCAGAGCAGTTTGTTTGTGAACGAATTCGTACCCATGAGGATCCGCAGCGTATTCCTTTGCAAGCACGTATTGGTATTGGGCAGCCAAAATTAATTGAGGCGGTTCAATTAATGGAAGCCAATATTAATGAACCTTTAAGTCCAGATGACATTGCGTACCATATTGGTCTATCTCGCCGCCATTTGGAGCGTCTTTTTAAGCGCAATTTGGACTCCATGCCCTCAAGGTATTATTTAGAACTTAGGTTGAACTACGCAAAACAATTATTGACTCAGTCTGATAAGAGTGTTATTCAAATTGGGCAAGATTGTGGCTTTAAATCTGCACCTCATTTTAGTACCACTTACAAAAGTTTTTTTGGTGTTACACCAAGAGAGGAAAGAAAATTGTCTACTCCGCAAGACACTAAATCTAAGCAATTAGATAAGAAAAAACGCCAACTATGGATGAAATAGTTTAGGATATGTAATGCTCAGTTATTTGAGTATTTAGATAAGCAAACCTGAGACCTTTGCACGACTACTACGCTTGCTAATACTTTGTTAAAAACTGACTCAAAATGCGCAGTTATAACTCATAAACTCTGCTTCTTAGTCTGTTTTTGCCTCGTTTTATCATTGCTCATGACTTCGTGCAAAGGTCTCAACCTATTAATATTGCGCAAATGTCTTTTAAATGATGAAATACGAGGCAGTTTAAGTCGTAATTACAAAATAAGTGTTCATTAGAAAGGGTGATCTGATATGTCAAAAATCCCAGCGTTAGAGCTGAACGATATCCATAAAACCTTTGGAGATGTTGAAGTATTAAAAGGCCTTTCATTAAAGGCTTATGATGGCGATGTTATTTCGATTCTAGGTTCTAGTGGTTCAGGTAAAAGTACTTTCCTGCGTTGTGTTAATTTATTAGAAAACCCAACGAAAGGGGAAATTATTTTTAATGGCGATCCGCTTTCCTTAGTTCAAGGAGAAACGGATCTTGTTGCGGCTAACATGAAGCAATTGACGGCAATGCGCCAACAAATTGGATTTGTATTCCAAAGCTTTAACCTATGGCCTCATATGACCATTCTAGATAATGTGATGGAAGGCCCAGCCCATGTGCTGAAGCGTCCAAAACATGAAGTAAGAGATTATGCTGAACATTTATTAAATAAAGTCGGCATTGCTGAGAAAAAAGACATGTATCCAAGTCAGTTGTCTGGTGGACAGCAACAACGTGTTGCTATTGCTCGTACTTTAGCCATGGACCCGCAAGTCATTTTGTTTGATGAGCCTACCTCTGCTTTAGATCCCGAGTTGGTTGGTGAGGTATTAGGTGTGATGCGCAATTTGGCAGAAGAAGGAAGAACGATGTTAATCGTTACTCATGAGATGAATTTTGCCAGAGAAGTATCAAGTGAAGTCGTATTTCTTCATCAAGGTTTGGTAGAAGAAAAGGGCACACCTAGCCAATTATTTGAAAACCCGCAATCTGAACGTTGCAAAAGCTTTTTATCTAGTGCTTTTTAACAGTAGAATGTTCTTACTTGTCATGCGCTATGTAAACAACAGTTCAAAAAAACAGTTTAATAAAACTGAATAACAATAAATAATCATTATAATTAATAAAACTCATAAAGGATCAAACTATGAAAATGAAGAAATTTGCCGTAACTTCACTTATCTTTGCTGGTGCAGCAATGACCTCTTTATCAGTACAAGCAGCGGATAAAGTTAAAATTGCAACTGAAGGTGCTTGGGCCCCATTTAACTTTATCGATGACTCTGGCACAGCTCAGGGTTTTGATGTTGATATTGCTTGGGCACTTTGTGAAAAAATGAAAGCAGATTGTGAAGTTGTGACTCAAGATTGGGATGGTTTAATTCCTGGTCTTAAAGTACGTAAATTCGATGCTATTATTGCTTCTATGTCTATCACTGAAGAGCGTCTAAGAGTGGTTGATTTTACGAATAAATACTATTCTGGTGGGTTGCGTTTCCTAGGCGAAAAAGGCACATCTTTTGATCTAGATAACTTGGACGGTAAAGTCATTGGTGCACAGCGTGCAACTTTAGGTGCACAGTATCTAGAAGATAACTTTACTGGCAAAGCTGATTTAAAATTCTACGATAATCAAGATAACGTATATTTAGATCTTCTTGCTGGTCGTTTGGATATTATTTTATCTGATGAGCTACCAACCTATAACTGGTTAAAATCGTCTGAAAGCGGTGAAAAATTTGAATTTAAAGGTGATGCTTTTCAGAAAAATGACGAAATCGGTATTGCCGTTCGTAAAGGCGATAAGCTGAAAGCAAAATTTGATAAGGCGTTAGAAGAAATCTTAGCAGATGGCACGTATGCAACAATTAACGCTAAGTATTTCCCATTCTCTATTTACTAAATCGTAGGTTAAGACTACTGAGTTAGTATTAAGTCCAGATAAACAACCTATATAGGTTGTTTATCTTTCTCTCTTCTAGTCTATTCTGAGAAATTATTATGATTGATCTGCATGGATTCGGTGATCAGCTCTTACAAGGGGCTATTATTACTGTTGAATTAGCATTCGCATCTCTAGTAGTTGGTTTGATCCTAGGCTTACTAGGCGCGTCAGCGAAGCTGTCATCTATAAAAGTTTTGCAATGGATAGCAAATGCTTACACCACCATTATTCGTGGTATTCCTGAACTGTTAACAGTATTGATTATTTATTTTGGTGCCACCTCTGTACTGATGTCTGTTGCAAGTTTGTTTGGGTATGATGAATACATTGAAATTGGTGCATTTACCGCAGGGGTAACAGCACTCGGTCTGACTTTTGGCGCTTATGCAACAGAAGTTTTTCGTGGCGCGTTACAGTCGATACCAAAAGGCCAACATGAAGCGGCAACGGCCATGGGGATGGGGAAAGTTCGTAAATTTTATCGAATCATTTTGCCTCAAGTATGGCGAATGGCATTACCCGGATTAGGCAATCTGTTCCTTGTTCTACTTAAAGATACGGCTTTAGTTTCTGTCGTTGGGCTGGACGATATTATGCGTAAAGCCAATATTGCCGTTAGTACAACGAAAGAACCTTTCTTATTCTATAGTGCTGCAGCATGCATGTATTTGATATTAACCATTGTGTCTATGGTTGCTGTTCATTATATGGAACAAAAAGCCAGTCGTGGCATTAAGAGGGCGTAATTATGGAATTTTCTGTTGTAATTAGTTACTTCCCACGCCTTCTCGATGGTGCTTGGGTCACTTTTCAATTGGTTTTGTTATCGATTGTATTAGGGGCAATTTTTGCGTTACCAATTGCTTTAGCTCGTATATCCTCTTCTCCGTTAGTGCGTGTGTTTCCTTTTTTATACATCTTTTTCTTTCGAGGTACGCCTTTATTAGTACAAATATTTTTGGTGTATTACGGCGCTTCACAGTTTGAAGTAGTTAAAGAAAGTATATTTTGGCCAATTTTAAGGGAGCCTTTTTGGTGTGCCATTATTGCTTTTACTTTGAATACGTCCGCTTATACTGCGGAGATTTTCCGTGGAGCGATTCAAGCAATTCCTGTTGGTGAAGTGGAAGCGTGTAAAGTGGTTGGTATGACAAGAGTACAGATGTATCGTCGTATCCTATTACCTAGAGCGTTTGGCATTGTGTTACCTGCTTACGGTAATGAAATTATCCTTATGCTGAAAGGGAGTGCCCTTGCTAGTACTATTACCTTATTGGATTTGACGGGCATGGCTCGAACAATTATTGCTCGAACTTATACGCCAATCGAAATTTTCTTAGCTGCAGGTGTTATTTACCTTGTGATTAGCATGGTGATTATTGCCATCTTTAAGCAAGTTGAGAAACGTCAGAACCGTTACTTAGGCCCAATTAATGTAAAAGTGCCCGATAAAGGTTAGTTTTCTATTAATGATAAAGAAGAGGCTGTGTGGCTAATGCTGTTTCGTTTAAGTGAACAGTATTAGGCACACAGCCTCTTTTTTGTACTCCTCATCATAAGTTTTTAAGTTTAAACTTATATTAGAATTATACTCTCACTTCAGTCTCTGCTGTTTGTCTTTGTTTCTATTGCTCTGCCCCGATGAATAAACAGAAGAAATGCGGTGCTAAATAGAATGCAAAAGAGTGACAAACAATGCACTAGATGACATAGGGTTTATTGAAGATGTCGTGGTTAAATTGCGTCTGCCCCAGTTTCCCCTGTACGGATTCGAATGATTTGCTCTAATGAAGTAACGAAAATTTTACCGTCACCAATTTTGCCAGTGTTCGCACTGTTTTGAATGGTTTCGATTGCACGCTCTACTTGGTCGTCGTCAATCGCCAGTTCCATTTTCACTTTTGGTAAAAAATCAACGACGTATTCTGCACCGCGATAGAGTTCTGTGTGGCCTCGTTGACGACCGAATCCTTTGACTTCTGTGACGGTAATGCCGTTAACGCCAATTTCAGAAAGTGCTTCTCGGACTTCGTCTAACTTAAATGGTTTAACAATGGCAGTAACAAGTTTCATAAATAAATGCTCCATTTGATAACGTGATGCGTTTAAAAGTAACACTCTGAAACGCATCTCGCTACCGTTATTGTTGATGTTTATTCATTCAGTGCGTCTAGATCGTCGTATTGTTCTTCGTGATATTTTGCGCCTAACTCATGTACAGCATCAATGAGGTACTTAGGTTGAGCTGGATCAACAAACTGGTGAATGCCATGGCCTAAGTTGAAGACATGGCCTGTACCATGGCCAAACCCTGATAGGACGTTTTCTACTTCGTGTCGAATGACATCTTCTCCAGCGTATAAAACACATGGGTCAATGTTGCCTTGAATTGCAACTCGGTCACCTACACGGGCGCGGGCTTCTGCTATGTCTGTTGTCCAGTCTAGACCTAGAGCATCGGGACCAGTTGCCGCCATATTCTCCAGCCACTGACCACCATTTTTTGTGAACATGATAACGGGGATCTTACGTCCTTCGTGTTCACGGATTAAGCCGTCCAGAATTTGCTTCATATACATTAATGAGAAGCGTTGATACATAGGGCCACTGAGTACGCCTCCCCATGTATCAAAAATTTGTACGGCTTGAGCGCCTGCTTTAATCTGACCGTTTAAATACTCGGTTACAGAAACAGCCAATTTATCCAGAAGTTTGTGCAGTATTTCAGGTGATTTATACATCATGCCTTTTATGTGGCGGAAGTCTTTGCTTGAACCCCCTTCCACCATATACGTTGCTAATGTCCAAGGGCTACCAGAAAAACCGATAAGAGGCACACGGCCATTAAGAGCTTTACGAATAACCGTAACGGCATTCATCACATAATCAAGATCATCGGCACTGGTGATTGGCAAGGCATCAACATCGGCTTCAGTACGAACGGTTTTTTTAAATTTTGGCCCTTCGCCTGTTTCAAAATACAGACCTAATCCCATGGCATCTGGGATTGTTAAAATATCAGAGAAAAGAATGGCAGCATCAAGATCGTAACGCTCTAATGGTTGTAGAGTGACTTCGCAGGCAAAATCAGCATTTTTACATAGGCTAAGAAAATCCCCTGCGTGAGCACGGCTTGCGCGATATTCTGGAAGGTAACGACCAGCTTGACGCATCATCCATACGGGTGTTGTATCAACAGGTTGTTTTAGCAAGGCGCGAAGGAAGCGATCGTTTTTGAGCTCTGGGAACATTGATTTACTCCGATTTAAAAGAAACTAGCGGCATTTTACCTAAGTTCTTTTATAAAAGCAGAGCGAAACCTCAGTATTTACACGGATGTGGTCAAAAAAAGTGACGGAGGTTAATAAAAGTGTTTATTTTAGCCTATTAGCTTCAGTCACCTAGGTATTCTTGCAGGCTGTATTCTCTTGATAATCTGGCGGCGTTTTTCACTTCTCCAAAGTCGAATAAATCTCTTATGGCTAAAGGTAAGACTCGCTTTGTTTCTTGAATGCTCATGCCAGCATTAAGTCTTTTAGAGTAGAGCATTTTTAACAATAAATAGTCTAATGGGCTGATATAAGAGTCAATGCTGGAATCATTGAAAATAGAGGGATAGACATCGTTTGAATCATTTGGTAATCCCATCAGTTGAGTGATTTCTTCAATGATGCAGTCCAAGAAACGGGCTTTTTGTCGTGCGTAGTCGACAGGAATGATAATAGCTCCCTTGATTATTTGAGATTGTCTATTAGAGAAGAAAGTACCTAAACAAATCGCTTCTTGAATGGCTTCACGAATTGTGTCTGGGTCACCTATGTATTCTTCTACTTTAGGTTCAAGGTTTTTATAAGCCGTGAAAACAATGAAAATATTACTGTCTTCTTTATTTTCATTAAAACTGATTGGAACACCAGTAATAAAGGACAGATGTTTAAGTTGTACCGAAAGCAGTTCTTTTTGTAATAGTGCATCACCAAAGTCGCTTTCAAAATATACGTCTATTGGCTTTTCCCAACGTAACAATCGAGGGTTTGCTTTTTTGTCGTATTCTCTCTGCAAAGCGATGGTGAGAAAGCTTTGTTGTAAATAAGCAGGGCTTTCCCATCGCTCAATCGCCCAACTATTGAGAGTAAAAGCGGTAAAAACCAGACTAAAGAGGATCTGTCGTATTGTTTTGAGTACGGTCATTGAGGTAATACTCCAAGGCGTCGAGAGAGTCTTTGGTGAATAGAAGGTTGTCTGTATTATCTATAATCTCTTTTACACTCATAAAGTGTAATGATGCTACTTCACTTGGCTGTGGTACAAGAGGGCCATGTTTAGATTCATCATAAAGGCATGAATAAATTTTCCCCCAAATTTTAAAACCTTCTCCCTCCGTATAAAAAAGACCATGGCAGGTAAGTTCAGCGTTAATACCCAGTTCTTCAATTAATTCCCTTTGGGCGCATAATTGATAGGACTCTCCATCAGCGACAACGCCACCTGTGGTAATACCATACCAGCCGGGACAAAAAGATTTATTGAGTGTTCTTTTTTGTATGACAAGTTGACCTGTAGGAGTGAAGACTAAAATGTAAGTGGCACGATGGAAATCAATGCCAAAACGCATCTGGCTCCGAGCAACGTTACCGATGACTTGATTGTGCTCATCAACAAGAGTCATTATTTCTTCTGCCATGAAAGTACTTCTTTGTTTGTGAATCGAGTTTTAATGCTTGATTATGCCATCAAGTAAATACGGGTAATCAAATTAAAGAGTGATTGTTTATAAAGAAGTTGTAACACACTCTTTTAAAATATCCAAAAGAGTGACCTTCAAAATAGGCAGTTAAGCGTAATAAAGAGAAGGGCAATTGATTTGTTGTTACCTTGAATTCTTCAACAGCCACGAGTAATGCCGGACATATACGTGATGGTTGACGGGTTTTCTATGAAGCGAATTTGTTAAGGTCTATGAGGACGACTTTTTAGAAGACTGGGACAGCTTTGGGTTAACAGGTCGTCAAGGGTTTACAGGCCATGAGATGTTAGATTCAGTGAGTCTTATACACATGAATGGGCGAGTGTATAACAGTAATCAAAGACACCCACCCATTTAATTTATATATTTCAATAAGTTGAAGTTTCTGGAAATATAAACTGGGTGTGGTTGTTTATGTTTCTCTGATCACGGCTTAAACTTAAAGCCAAATTCAAGAATGAGGGAGTTATTATACCAAGAGCAAGAAGTCAACTTGTCTGGCACTTCAAAAATTGAAAGACATCCACACCTCTACTCGTCCAGCTGAGTGGGATAAAGTGAGAACTATAGAAGAACCATATAACACAAAAAATGCACTGTTTAGTACCTTGAATGAGGAAAAGGTGGAGGATGAATAGGTATAGTGCTACATTTGTTAAACAGTGTTTAACAAATGTAGCTAGGTGATCTTATGTTAGGTGTTCGACTAGATGAACAGCTTGAAAGCCGCTTGAATGCCTTAGCGGACAAAACGCAGCGCTCTAAGAGCTTCTTGGCGAAGGAAGCATTAATTCGCTATATTGAAGAAGAAGAGTGCAAACAGCGTGAAAATGAGCTGACAATGGCGCGTTGGGAAGAGTACCAGGAAACGGGTGAAACCGTGAGCAATGATGCCATGATGGACTGGCTCGTCTCTTGGGGTGCGGATCAGGAGAAGCCATGCCCTGTGAAATAGTGTGGTTACCGAGTGCGATCAGGGATGTCGACCGTCTACGCAGTTTTATCAAATCTGAAAACCCTCGTGCAGCGCAGCGTGCTGCAAAACGCATCATTGAAGGTGTGAATATCCGAGTTCGTCATAGCAAGGAAAATGATTTCTAAAGACGTAAAGCACCTGTATATTTATTGGAAGAATCAAAGGTGTATATGAATACTCCACGTCAATCAAGACCGAACGCAATCGAGTTACTCTTGTTGAGCGTTTTTTTACTTTATTATTAACTGATCTAGAGCATTTTTTAAGCCTAGACCTGACTATTCAAACCCCGACCAACTTACAACGCTTTAATCGATATTCTTATGTGTGAAATAATCCATTAAGTTACACTGACCCAAGTGGTTTTAGCGTATCTAATAGTTGTTCAACTGTGGTTCAAATACTCGTTGTGATAGTTAGTATTTGGCAAATCATATGTTTTAATTGTTCCCAAACTGTATGCAGCCTTTTTTCTTTACTGGCGCTTTACTATGAGGCACCCATTATTGTATTGATGTTTCTTTCATTTCACACCTTCAATTAAGGCAATGTCTTTCTTCAGCAAATCATTGATCATTACGTTCAGCTCAACGCCTTTAGCTTGAGCTTTCGCTTTAAAATAATCTAGTACATCCGCTTCCAAGTACACAGGCAAGTTCATTTGGGCGTTGGGTTTAAAAAACTTGCCACGCTCGCCTTTTGTAAAATCATATTCATCACGCATCGTGTTCACCCTTCGTATTGTTTAATCTCATGTGTGGTGGCAGCTCTGGCGGAAATTAGCCGGATCATCACTGTGTTATTTTGTTGATCCCGGTAGGTATGCACCACGACTAAGTAATGCTGTCCGTTGGCTTCGCCTAAGGTAATCCAGCGGTCTTCATCATTGCCGGAGTTGTCTTCGTCAAAAATGGTCAGGGCCATCGGGTCATTAAACACTGTCATCGCTTGTTCGAACGTAATGCCATGTTTGGTGGCGTTGGTTCGAGCTTTAACAGGATCCCATTCAAAAGCATATTGCATTCTTTACCCTTTAGCAGGTTGCTAGGAGGTATCCCTGTGACGGTTCTGGTTCTTAATGATTTTGCCAAGGAACCAGTCGCGCCTGCTTCATACCTCCGAATTTGATTGTCGTGAACTCCTATGGGATTGATCATCCTAGGCTAATGCAAGTCATCAAATTAAAAAGTGATTGTTTATAAAGAAGTTGTAACACACTCTTTTAAAATATCCAAAAGTCCATATTCTTTCTAAACGAACAAGGAACTTACTAATTTGCGACATTTTTTTAGTATTTTTCTGTATTTCTTAAAGAAAATCATACAATTTAAGAAAATCTCGATAAAATTTACCACTTATTCTTGTTCGAAAATGGATTCATCCCACTATGCCTTCTCTTTTTTCTCTTCAAAATGCGGACTTTCTTGCTTATACCTTAGCTAACCCTCTTGCATGTGAGTCACAGTCATTTCAAATAACAGGAGGGGATGTATATCTTGAAGATACGGGTATTTTAAGAATAGAACCTTCTCAACCTACGTCAATCAGTTTGGTAATATCCGTTGGTGTGCATGGAAATGAAACGGGCCCTATTGAACTTATTAATCATCTTCTTAAAGACATTTTTTCTGATGGGCTTGCTCTAAATGTTCGTTTATTGGTTTTGATTGGTAACCCTGTGTCGGCGAATGCGGGTAAGCGTTTTATTGATGTGAATATGAACCGTTTATTTTCCGGAGCATGGAAAGAATTTGATTGCCCTGAAGCAACCAGGGCGGCACGTTTAGAAAGCGCAGTGCAGTCATTTTATGAACTGGGCCATGAATCTGATGTGCGTTTGCATTACGATTTACATACTGCTATTCGAGGCTCTGAGTACGAACAGTTTGCTGTTTACCCTTTTGATCATGGGGCTGGTTACAGTAAATCTCAGTTACACTTTTTAGCTGAGTCTGGGTTGGATGCGGTACTCTTGTCGCATCAGCCAACCACCACATTTTCCTATTATACGCATCGTACTTATGGTGCTCATGCGTTTACCATCGAGCTTGGTAAGGTTTATCCATTTGGACAAAACGATTTGAGTCGTTTCTCTGGAATTGATGCAAGTCTAAGGTACTTAATATCTACATCGGTTATTCCTCAAAAGAGTCAATTGTCTCTAAAGGTATTTGCGGTACAAGATGCGCTGATAAAAGACGCTGAAGATTACCAATTAAATATTGGTCTGGATGTGAAGAACTTCACTGGGTTTGAGCAAGGGTTTATTCTGGCTCAGTCTTCTCTGTCTGAATACAAAGTATCTCAGACGGGCGACGCGATAATTTTCCCCAATGCACAAGTGCCTGTAGGTCAAAGAACGGGCTTGATTGTTCGTTTAGAAAATCCAGAGCATTTAGTGTTTATTAAAGAGGGGTAATTAACAGCAGAAAAGACGTGCTCTTTTCTTGTTATTCTAAATGTTATGTTATAACATTTTTGCTTTCTTATTTGGTGAGTGGTAGATATGAACAAGTATTCTTTATTAGGGAAAGTGGGTGTTGGTCTGTGTGTAGGCTGGGGAAGTGCTGCATATGCTCAGCCTATGATTGTGACAAGTATAAAGCCAGTGACTATGATTGTTGAAGCCATTGCGGGGGATCACGCAGAAGTACAACAGATTGTCTCTAACTCTGCTTCACCCCATGATTTTGCTCTTAGACCGTCAGATGTTCGAAAAATCCACCAAGCGGACACGGTTGTTTGGGTTGGGGAAACATTAGAGACCTTTCTAGAAAAGCCTCTCATCAATGCGGATAAACTTGATTCTTCTATAGAGTGGTTAACTTTAGCTGATGTTGAATTAGTTAATTATCATGACGATCACGAAGATCACGAAGATCACGAAGATCACGAAGATCACGACCATCATGAAGAGCATGAAGAACACGATGCTCACAAAGGACACGATCATCATGACGAACATGACGAACATGACGAACATGACGAACATGACGAACATGACGAACACGACAATCATGAAGAACATGCTGGTCATGAAGGGCACAACCATGAAGGTGTTGACCCTCATGTTTGGTTAGATCCAGATAATGCTATCGTGTTAGCAAAAGCAGTAACACAAAGATTAGTCGGGTTAGACCCTGATCATCAAACAGATTACGAACAAAACTTATCTGTATTTATTGATTCTGTTGAAGCTACGGAATCACGTATTGCTGCATCAATGGAACAAAGTAGAAAATTAAACTACATCGTATTCCATGAAGCATACGGCTATTTTGAGAATCATTTTGATATTCATCATATTGATGCTATTTCAGTGAACCCTGAACGCAAGCCAGGTGCTAAAAAAGTCACAGAAATTCAATCTTTGATTCAATCAAAATCGATACAATGTATCTTTACTGAACCTCAATTTAATCCGAGTATTGTTGCGGCTTTATTAGAGGGAACTCAAGTGAAGACAGCACAACTTGATCCATTGGGTGCTGATATTAAATCTGGCCCTTCTGCTTACTCTGACTTTTTGATGAGTCTGAATAAGAGCATTCAATCTTGCTTATAATAAGTTAGTCTGATGTAAAGAACTGCTCCTTTTGCTGCCCGTGCGATTTTTAAGGTAGGCGCTTAAGGAGTGGATCTGTATAATCAGCGAATCTTTTTATTTGTCGAGACAGCTCATGGTTACCCCTGCGAATAATGCTACCCATACAACATCATTCAAACAAAGCTCCGATGAACACCTTATTAAAAGTGCGAGTAAAACCCTCTCAACTCAAGCTCAGGCTTTACAGAGTTTAGCTAACCGCGTCGATCACCATTTTGCAAAATCCGTTAATTTGATTCTTGAAGGCAAAGGCCGGACGATTATTTGTGGTATGGGCAAATCTGGTCTGATTGGTAAAAAGATGGCGGCAACCTTTGCTTCAACGGGAACACCTAGTTTCTTTCTTCATCCAGGAGAGGCATTTCATGGTGACCTTGGCATGATTCAAGCGAACGATGTGCTTATTCTGATTAGCTATTCTGGAGAAACTGAAGAGCTCATACGTTTATTACCGTCACTGCAAAGTTTTGGAAATGTCTGTATTGCTATGGTGGGTAATGTGGGGTCAACACTGGCGAAGCATTGCCAATGTGTGCTTGATATTTCGGTTGATCGAGAAGTCTGCCCAAATAATTTAGCGCCAACCACATCCACTACAATGACGACAGCAATGGGTGATGCGCTGGCTGTTGCTTTGATGGAAAGCCGTGATTTTCAACCGCAAGATTTTGCCCGTTTCCACCCCGGTGGTAGTTTGGGGCGTAAATTGCTGACTCGTGTTAAGGATTTGATGCATAAGGAAAACTTACCGTTCTGTACGCCAACAACACCATTAACAGAAGCCATTACTTTAATGACTCAAGGTCGAATGGGTATGGTGCTAATTCAACAAGATACAGAAGTTGTTGGTATTTTTACGGATGGTGACTTGCGTCGTGCGATGCTTAGTGCAGGTGCGAAAATGATGGAAAAAACCATGCAAGAACTTATGACTCATAACCCTAAAACCATCAATGAAAATACTCTAATTGTTAATGCTGAAGAGCAAATGCTTAGAGATAAAATCACTTTACTTGTGGTGACCAATGATAACAATGATGTTGTTGGGATTTTAGAAATTTACGATCGATAGTACTGTGTTTGTTTGGTCTGATTAAAGCAATTTAGTTGCTTAACCAAATTTATACATTCTCATTTATACAAAGGTCTCAGTAGAATTTAAGCAGGAAATGAATATGTCTCAAACCAGTAAAATTATTCAAATTAATGATAATGTGAGTATTGCGAATCATTTACCTTTTGTGTTGTTTAGTGGGGTAAATGTACTGGAATCACGTGACTTGGTTATGAAAGTCGCTGAAGAACATGTAAAAGTAACGGAAGCGTTAGGGATTCCTTATGTTTTTAAAGGGTCTTTTGATAAAGCAAATCGCTCTTCCATAACCTCATTCCGTGGACCCGGTATGGAAGAAGGTCTGAAAATTTTACAAGAAGTTAAAGAGACTTTTGGTGTTCCTGTCATTACGGATGTTCATGAAATTGAGCAATGTGCCCCTACGGCGGAAGTGGCGGATGTAATTCAATTACCTGCATTCTTGTCGCGCCAAACTGATCTAGTTGTTGCAATGGCAAAAACAGGAGCTGTGATTAACATTAAGAAAGCGCAATTTTTAGCGCCTCATGAAATGAAGCATATCTTGACCAAATGTGAAGAGGCGGGAAATGATCGCTTGATGCTTTGTGAACGTGGCACTATGTTTGGTTACAATAACTTGGTGGTTGATATGTTGGGCTTCGGTTTGATGAAACAGTACGATTACCCTGTTATGTTTGATGTCACCCATGCTTTGCAACGCCCTGGAGGCAGAGAGACTTCCGCAGATGGTCGTCGTGCGCAAGTTGCAGAATTGGCGCGTGCTGGCATGTCTTTAGGGTTATCTAGTATGTTTTTAGAAACACACCCTGATCCTAACACGGCAAAGTGCGATGGTCCTTGTGCATTACCATTGAATAAACTTGCACCGTTTTTAAAACAAATTAAACAGTTGGATGAGCTTGCTAAATCCTTTGAAGAGTTAGATACAAGCGCATAGCCGTTTTGTTGATTGGAGACAGACGTATGGACCACGCATTTTTAAGCGCTTACTCTTTTGCTCAAACTCAAAATGAGCAAAATCATCTTATTGAAGCATTAAACTCATTAGAATTAGTGGTTTTTGATGTGGATGGTGTTTTGACCGATGGTGGTTTGCTTTATGGTGAAAATGGTGAGCTGTTAAAGCGCTTTAATGTAAAAGATGGTGTGGCATTAAAATTATTGCCCAAGTGGGGGGTAGACGTTGCTATTATCACTGCAAAGGACTCTCCACCGTTAAGGAAACGGATGCAAGACCTTGGTATAAAACACTTTTATCCAGGTTGCCATAATAAAGCCGATGCATTTAATGAGTTGATCGAACGATTAAATATTGATAAAAAACATACGGCTTATGTAGGGGATGATGTCATTGATTTGCAAGTTATGCCCTCTGTTGGTGTTTCCTTTTGCCCAGCAGACGCTCATGTATTGTTAACACGCTTTTGTGCTATTTCTTTGTTTGCAGGTGGTGGACAAGGTGTGGCACGAGAGGTTGCAGATATTATTTTAGCAAGCCGTATGTCTTTAGAAAGTGCCTACGGTGTTGCTATGAAACCTGAATTCGAAAAGGTAAAGCAGTAATGGCAAATGCGACAGTTGAATTAAAGAGCCTACCGAATTTTCATATTGTTATTCCTGCTCGTTTTGCTTCCCAGCGCTTTCCTAAAAAATTACTAGCCTTATTGGGTGACAAACCTGTTATTCAATGGGTACACGAGTTGGCATTAAAAGCGGGTGCTGAGTCGGTTGTAATCGCGACCGATAACGACGCAATTTATCAGCGTGCAAAAGCATTTGGTGCCGATGTTGTTATGACACGTGATGATCACGAGAACGGCACAGAAAGATTGGCGGAAGTCGCTTCATTAAAAGGTTGGTTGGCTAATGAAATTGTTGTCAATGTTCAAGGTGATGAACCTTTTTTACCCGTAGAGTTAATACACAAAGCGGTTCTTTCATTACACAATGATACTGCGGCAGACATGTCTACTGTGGCATGTTCAATTGAAGCGAGTGAAGACTTCTTCAACCCAAATGTTGTTAAAGTGGTGTGCGATCAAATGGGTAGAGCCTTATATTTTAGTCGAGCTCCCATTCCGTGGGATAGAGATGGGTTTACCCAGTCTCAAACTGTACAGCAAGATATGCCAGTATTTAGGCATATCGGTCTTTATGTTTATCGTGCTCGATTGCTTGCTCAATATGCGACTATGCCAATTTCTCCTTTAGAAAAATGGGAAAAATTAGAGCAGCTTCGTTTATTGCATCAAGGCGTTAAAATACAGGTGGCGATGGCTTCTGGTCTACCTCCTCATGGTGTGGATACTCCAGAAGACTTGGAGAAGCTAAACCGTTTGTTATGAGTGTGATTAATTGTTGCCAGTTACATTCCCTACAGTTACATTGCCTACAGTTAAAGAGGTTGCGACTCAGGCGGAGCCTAATCACAGTAGAGCATTCTAAGGACGATTCTTGTCTAAAGGGTTTAGGCAGAGTGATATGAAGAAAAGGCATGTGTTACTGACTTTTTGGTTTGTGTTGGTTTTGAGTGTATCTCTTGTTATTGGCTCGCCTTTACACTATTGGAAAAGTTTTCTGCAAAACAATCTTTTTAACGGGCTAGAGCAAGGTATTGCATTGCAAAAGATAGAAGGCCATTTATGGAAGGGCGGTATGGAAATATCTCTGCCAACATTGGTCAATCCCGTAAATATTCAATGGCGTTTGTCTTTTCCTTTAATCAAAGCCCAAGTCACCAGTAAAGATTTTAATGGCTGGGGTGCTATTTCTCTTGGTGCTTCAGGTATGGACGTTTGGATTGATGAAGCTCGATTAAGTATGGATTTATTTAAGCCTATAGCTCGTTCGAATGGCGTGAGTTTGGATGGTTCGGATTTTGTTATTGATCGTCTTTTTATGCAGTTAGATTATTTATCTATTATTCCTAAAAAGTGGCGAGGAGTTGGTTATTTAGATTCTATTTCAGCAGGTTATGCGTTTGCTAATGTCCGTCAAAATGCCCAGTTGAGAGACCTTTCAGTTGAATGGACGACACGTGACCAAACGCACACTATGTTGTTAGACTCCCATGAAGGAAAACACCTATTAACCGTTGAACCTACAATAAAGGAAGAGCTAGAAATTTCTATTATGCCTGCCTTACTAAATGAAGTTGGGATTCCATGGAATGGTGGTGAAGACTACCCTGTAGCCGTATTGGTTGAACCCTTATATTAAATCTGATTAATGATTCGTTGAAGTAATATAGTAGAGACCTTTGCACGACTATTGCGCTTGCTAATACTTTGTTAAAAATAGGGTCAAAATGCGCACTTATAACTCATAAACTCCGCTTTTTTGTCTGTTTTTGCCTTGTCTGTTATTGTCTCGTTTTATAATCGCTTATGACTTCGTGCAAAGGTCTCAGGTAGAGATGATGGCTTTTTTAGAGGTTTTAATGTGATTTGAGTTTACTATTCTTATTCTAGATAAAAATAAGGTAAACTGGCTGGAAAGGCGTTCTGATATAAGCGCGATTGAGGGAATATTTTGAGAAAAAGCTATGGTATCTAATACTCATAAATTAGACAGACTGTTTCGTAATATTATTGCTTTTCTATTGATCAGCTGGCTTGCTGTGGTACTGGGGAAGTCTCTTTGGACTTGGCTTACACCTACGGCTTACGAGATTCAGTTGCCTCAAGTATCCGTGTCTAGCGCTATTCAAAAAAAATCTTACGCTGCGATTTCTGGAGATTTATTTGGTATTTCTGCTATTCAAGTAGATGCAGCCAAGCCCTTAGTTAAAACTAAGTTGAAGCTCCTACTAAAGGGGGTGTTGCCGTCTGACCCTCAAGAGAATTCAGTCGCTTTTATTTCAGCACAAGGTCGACCTGATAAAATGTATCGTGTAGGGGACAGCGTTGCTTCTGGTGTGAAATTACAAGCCGTGTATACGGATCGAGTGATTTTAAAACGAGGGCTGCAAAGTGAAGTTTTATATTTTGCAAAAAACACTGGATCTATATTGGTAGAAGGTAATTTACCCAAAATTGGGAATACCCTCGCTAGTAATCGATCAGGTAATGGAATGGAAAGTTTCACGAGCCTAGTTCGTGGAAAGCGGACCAATAATAAAGCCGCTTTGGACTCTCAATTGACTCAAGATTTTGCTAAGTTGTCTCCGAAAGCTTTAATTGATCGCTATGAAAAGCAGTTCCAGAATAACCCCGAAAGCTTGCTTTCTTCGGCGGGGCTTTTAGCAACCGGTTCGTCTTATCAGGTAGAAAATGGCAGTCCTCTCACTCGGGTGGGCTTAAAAGCGGGTGATGAAATTGTTTCGGTAAATGGCCAAGCGGTTGGTGATTTTTCCAATGATAAAATGTTAGGCGACGTAGTTCGTTCTCAAGGTGTGGCTCGAATTGAAATTAGTCGCAATAAGCGGCGATTCTTCGTAAATTATGCCGTGAAATGATGATTAAAATTGAACAAGGATTCTTGATGTTACAGCGTGTTATTTCAAAGTGGTTAATCGTTCCTACATTTTTACTATTGATTACTTCATTGGCGTTTGCCAAAAGTTGGCAAGTAAATTTGCAACAGGCTGATATTGGTGTTTTTGTTCGTCAAGTGGCTGAAATGACAGGCAAAAGCTTCATTGTCGATCCTAGGGTAAAAGGTAAAGTAACCGTAATATCAAATGCCCAACTGGATGAAGAGTCGATATTTCACTTGTTTTTATCCGTGCTAAATGTGCATGGATACGCAGTAATAGAATCTCCAGAAGGGTATAAAATACTGCCTCAAAATGTTGCTAAACAGGGAGGGTTAGACTTTGATGTGAATGGCTCCTCACCAGGGGAGCTTTTGGTTACGCGAGTCATTGCTATTAAAAATGCGGTCGCATCTGAGTTAGTGCCTATTTTACGTCCTCTTATTCCTCAATATGGCCATCTTGCGGCAGTTAATGCGGTTAATGCGTTAATTATCAGTGATCATGCGGATAATATTCGTCAGTTAGAGCGTTTGATTTCTCGATTAGACAGTACTGTTGAAGGGGAGATTGCTGTGGTTTCTCTACAGCATGCTTGGGCGGGAGATATCCTTGATCTTTTGCAAAATATTAGTGGCACTTCGCGTGCTAATGGGGCAGCGGGGGCCGGTGGTAGAACGTCATTTAGCACTCGTATTTTAGCCGACGAGCGAACCAATCGAATTGTTATTAAAGGTAAAGAAGGGGAGCTTGCTCAAATACAAACATTAATCAAAGAGCTAGATGTGCCCGCTCGCAAATCCAGCCGTTTACAGGTGATTCCATTACGTTACGCAGACGCTAAAAAAACCGCTGATCTTATTAAAGGTGTATTAGGAAGCGCTCCAACTGAAGGAGTGAGTGAAAAACCTACCACATTTAATATACAAGCAGATGAAGATCTAAATGCCTTATTAATTAATGCAGAACCCGATGTCATGGTGGATATTCAATCGGTTTTGAACGAGTTGGATATTCCAAGGGCACAGGTCTTGGTTGAAGCCATTATTGTTGAAGTTAAGATGGAAGGTGCCGAAGCATTGGGTTTTCAATGGTTATTTGGGGATACATCTCAATCAACGGCTCCTGTAGTCGGGACGAATTTTTCCAATGCGGGAACCAGTCTAAGTGGTTTAGCCGCTGGCATTGCGACTGGAACGCCAACATTGGCTAATGGTGTTACCGCAGGTGTTGGCTCTTTTAATAGTAAAGGTGAGTTGAACCTAGCGGGTATTCTGCAAGCAATTGAGTCAAACACGAATGCCAATCTACTTTCTACACCGAAAATACTGACTCTAGATAATCAAAAATCCAAAATCATTGTGGGTGAAACAAGACCTTTCCAAACGGGAGGTTACTCTGATAATGGTGATAATCCGTTTGTAACGATTGAGCGTGAAGACGTTGGTTTAACGTTAGAAGTGACGCCTCATATTAATGCGGGTGACGAGGTTCGTATGGAAGTACTGCAGATTGTGGAAGCAGCAACAAAAGAATCCAGCTCTCTAGGCACAATTACTACAAAGCGTGAAATTCAAACCACAGTTATAGCTGGGAATCGTCAAACCATCGTTCTAGGTGGATTGATTGAAGACAATGTAACGGAAGTAACCCAAAAAGTACCAGGGTTAGGCGATATTCCCTTGTTAGGTGCTTTATTCAGAAGTACATCTTACGAAAATATTAAAAAGAATCTGTTGGTTTTTATTCGTCCGACAATTTTACGTAGTCAACAAGAAGTCGATGAGATTTCAAGAAGCAAATACCAAAGCTTTAAATCAATTGAAATAACGACACCAATGCAAGAATTGAGAGCTAAGCGTGTTGATGCTTTGTTCGATTCTACGCGAATTATTCCTACTGAAGCGATTCAAAACTAGAGTTATGAAATTAGCCGCTTGTTTACTGAATGACTTTTTTCATATTAACCGACTGGTTGGAATTTGATTTATGCCTTCTCTTCTTTATTCTTTTGTAAAACAATCCGGTGTTTTGCTACGTCAAGATCTTGATAAATGGATTGTGTCTCACAAAGCATCAGCAAGCATTGAATCCTTATGTGAAGCGGCTCGTGTCTCGCCGACAAAACCTATTTATGAAGCTTTATCAGACTCTGAATTTGATGAGGTGGTGGTTCGTTTTTATCAACAAGAAGGCGGTCAAACTTTAGCATTGGCAGAAGGGCTAGGTGATGAACTTGACTTAGCGAGTGCTGCAGAAGCCGTGCCTGACAGTGAAGACTTATTAGAACGTGAAGGTGATGCGCCCATCATTCGTTTGATTAATGCCATTATGAGTGAAGCTGTTAAAGAAGACGCGTCTGATATTCATATAGAGACCTTTGATAAACGCTTAGTGGTCCGTTTTCGAGTTGACGGTGTTTTGCGTGAGGTGATTCAACCGAAACGGGCGCTTGCACCTATGTTGGTGTCTCGTATTAAGGTTATGGCTAAGTTGGATATTGCAGAGAAGCGTGTTCCGCAAGATGGTCGTATTGTGTTGCGTATCTCTGGGCAAGAGATTGATGTTCGTGTGTCCAGTATGCCGTCAACCCATGGTGAGCGCATTGTGATGCGATTACTAAGTAAACAAGCGGGACGATTGGATTTGATGCATTTGGGAATGAATCAAGTTGATCGCGAGCGTTTAACCTCTCTTATTAATCAACCTCATGGTATTTTATTGGTCACAGGGCCAACAGGTTCGGGGAAAACCACATCCCTTTATGCGGCTCTCAGTACATTAAATAATGGCCGCCGAAACATTCTTACGGTTGAAGATCCGGTTGAGTATCATATAGAAGGTATTGGGCAAACACAGGTTAATATGAAGGCGGATATGACATTCGCCAGAGGCTTAAGAGCCATTTTACGACAAGATCCTGATGTAGTGATGATCGGCGAAATACGAGATAAAGAAACGGCTGAGATCGCAGTTCAAGCTTCTTTAACTGGGCATCTGGTTCTTTCTACACTGCATACAAACAGTGCCATTGGTGCTATTTCTCGATTGGAGGATATGGGGGTTGAACCTTTTCTTCTGTCTTCTTCTGTCATTGGTGTGTTGTCACAACGTTTAGTTAGAAAGTTGTGCCCTCATTGTAAGCAACCAGCTCCATTAGATGAGGCCACCAAGCATGTGTTGGGCATTGATCATTCGAACCTTGATGAAGTAACTGTTTATCAAGCAGTCGGTTGTCCTGAGTGTTTTGAACAAGGCTATAAAGGGCGGTTAGGCTTGTATGAATTGGTATCTGTT
Organism: uncultured Marinomonas sp.; assembly: GCA_947493575.1. Lineage (GTDB taxonomy): Bacteria > Pseudomonadota > Gammaproteobacteria > Pseudomonadales > Marinomonadaceae > Marinomonas. The sequence continues at coordinate 191,771 of CANLRQ010000002.1, read as the reverse complement.
ACTGAGTCTGTGAAAACCTTGATACATAACAAAGCCAGCGAACAAGAGTTGGAAGCTGCCGTGCGTCAGACAACTCCAAGCTTATCTCAAGATGGGATGCAAAAAGTATTGCAGGGTCTAACGACACTTGAAGAAGTGCTAAGAGTGTCTCATGATGGGACGTGATTTGCCGAAAATTCAACAGGGTGAAATCTAAATGGCGGCGTTTGAATACTCTGCACTTGATGCAAAAGGGCGCAAAAAGAAAGGTGTGATTGAAGCCGATAATGAACGTCACTTGCGTCAATTATTGCGCGACAAAGGCATGACACCTTTGGACGTTAAGCAAGGTAAAGAGTCTACTCGTAATGTTTTATTTTCACCGGGAATTAATGTTAAAGAAAGAGCGTTATTGACTCGACAATTAGCGACTTTGATTGATGCTGGACTGCCTATTGAAGAAGCATTAACTGGCGTGGCACAGCAGGCAAGTAGTCAAAAAGTTCGTAGTATGTTACTTACGATTCGTTCTAAAGTACTAGAAGGGCATAGCTTAGCGAAAGCATTAGATGTTTACCCAAAAGCATTTCCCGTATTATTTCGAGCCAGTGTTGAGGCCGGTGAACAGTCTGGCCACTTACAACAAGTGCTTATACGCTTGGCAGATTATTCTGAACGACAAAGAGCCACTTCGCAGAAAATTCAAATGGCGATGATGTATCCAATGATTTTGACCTTGGTGGCGATTGGCATTGTGAGTTTTTTACTGGGAAGTGTGATGCCTGATATTGTGTCTGTGTTTGATAAGCAAGGAGCGGCATTACCGCCCATTACGGAGTTTATGTTGTTACTCAGCCATGGGGTAACGCACTATGGTCAGTCGATGTTAGTGATTTTTCTCGTGTCTATTCTGCTTTATAAATGGTTAATGACAAAAGCCTCCGCCAAAGCCATAAAAGACAGATGGGTATTGCGATTTTTGGGTATTCGAAAACTTATTATAGTGGCGCAAATTACTCGATACATCAGCACATTAGCCATGCTTTCTAGTAGTGGCGTGGCCTTGGTTGATGCCATGAAGATAGCGGCTCAAGTTGTTGATAACGTTTCAATGCAAAAGAGTTTACGTTCTGCCATGGTTAAGGTTCAAGAAGGTGGGTCTCTTGGAAAAGCATTAAATGAAACAAAGCTATTACCACCAATGATGCTACAACTTATTCAAAGTGGTGAACGCAGTGGCGAACTGGATGTGATGTTAGCACGAGCAGCTCATCAGCAAGAGGAAGAATCAAGCGCATGGATGACAACATTGGTTGGTTTATTTGAACCTCTAATGTTGTTGGTTATGGGTGGTGTCGTTATGATGATTGTGATGGCGATTTTATTACCCATAATGAACATGAATCAGTTGTTAAATTAAAATGAGACATTTGCACGACTACTACGCTTGTTAATACTTGGCTAAAAACAAACTCAAAATGCGCATTTATAACTCATAAACGTCGCTTTTTCGCCTGTTTTTGCCTCGTCTTATCATCACTCATGACGTCGTTCAAAGGTCTCAAAATAGGTATTTAGCAGCATCAATTGTAAATAAAGAGAGTTTGCGTGTTATGTTTAAATTAAGGAATCGAAAACAAGCACCGTCGTTTAAGAAGAATAAAGCGGCGTTTACCTTGTTGGAATTAATGGTGGTGTTGGTTATTTTGGGTGCATTAATTGGCTTGGTTGCACCGAATATATTAGGTCGTTCAGACGATGCGAAAGTGTCCGTGGCAAAAACTCAAATTCGTAATCTAATGGCGGGTTTGGATTTATATAAGTTGGATAATGGACAATATCCATCCACTTCTCAGGGATTAGAAGCATTGGTTACTAAGCCATCAGGCTTTCCCGAGGCTAAAAACTGGAAACAGGGTGGTTATTTGCAAAAGCTTCCACAAGATCCATGGGGAAATGATTTTTTATACGTTAGCCCAGGTTCTGACGGAGCTTATGATTTGATTTCTTTAGGTGCTGACGGTCGCGAAGGTGGTAGTGACGATTCTGAAGACATTAGTAAAGAAGACTTGTAGAGAGTATTGCACGGCACGGCGAGGGTTTGAATAATGCATAGGAATACCCTCTCTACACAGATACCAACGGTGCGTTTTAAATCCCAAAATAAGGCGTTTACCTTATTGGAGCTGTTGGTCGTACTGGCTGTACTGGGTGGTATGTTGAGCTTGGTGAGCTTTACTTATCAAACGGACAGTGATGAGCAAAAGTTAACCCAAGAGTCTCAAGCTGTGCGCTTATTTCTACAACATACATTAGATGAAGCTTGGCTTGATGGTCTGACCTATGGTGTTAACATTCGTGCTAACGAGATTGAGTTGTTGGAACTGGACTCAGGGAAGTGGGTCAAATTAGAAAAAATGCATCAGCCGACAGATGAGCTATTTGAATGGAAACTGGTGGATAAGCAGGAATTCCATGATTTATCTGAAACAGCAAAAGCCTTGGTTGAAAAAGTAGATCTGGTTTTTTCGTCTAGCGGAGAATATACACCTTTTGAATTGCATATCATGTATGTACAAGAGGGCTTATCCGACCAAGGTCGCTCGGCTTCCCATATTTTAAAAGGCGATGGAGCAAATGCCTTTGTCTTTAACAATGAATAAAAAAGCCTTAAAACGAGGTGTGAGAAACGTCTCGTTAAGACCCAAGCTATATGGTTTTACTTTAATTGAAGTGCTCATTTCTTTGGTTATTATTGCACTTGTTGGCATGATGCTGGCTCAAACAAGCTTTCAATCTGTCGATCAAAGTGATTATTTAAAACGCAAACTGATTGCTTCTTGGGTGGCGGAAAACCGTATGAACGATTTGCGCTTATTATCTCAACAGGGTGGTGAAATTGAGTTAAAGGAAGGTGAAGTCGATCAAGGAAATTGGACCTTTCGGACTCAGTCAGAGCTAAAGCAACAAACTGCGGGTGTCGCCCGTATTGAAATTAACGTATATCAACCTCCCGAATCCACCTCATCTCTTTTTACTTTGACAGGATATTTGCCTTCTTCTGCCAATGCTTCCGAAGAAAAGGTATCTCAATGAAAGTGTATCTTCGGCCTGCTGCTCATACTTTATATTCGTCAAGATCAAAACGCTCTAAGCAAAAAGGCTTTACCTTACTGGAATTATTAATTGTTTTAGGTATTTTATCTTTTTTGGGAATTGCTAGCTTTAATATGGCTGGTACGGGAATCCGTCTTCAAAACGCAGTAGAGAAACAAAGTACGGCGTTGGAAGATGCTGTGCGTGTTTGGCAATGGATTGAAAGAGATCTTGAGCAAATTGTCCAAAAAACCGTTCGTAATGCATTAGGTGAAAAGCAAGATGCTCTGTTATTGGAAGAAGAACGATTTGAATTCAGTAAAGCGGGTTGGCAAAATCCCTTGCTTTACACTCGTTCGGAATTACAGAGAGTGGAATACGAATGGGCTGATGAAACCTTGATTCGCCGCTTTTGGCCTGTAATGGACAGAGATCAAGACAGTGAACCCGTAGAGCAGGTTTTTGAAGGCATAGAAAGTGTTCAAATAAGTCTCCTAAGTGAAGATGGTTGGAAAAACATTTGGCCTGAAGAAACGAGCTTTTTGAGAGTGGAAGACAGTGAACCCAAAAGAGATATTTCTATTCAAGCGATAACAGTACGGCTTGGGCTTACTGGCATTGGAACGGTTGAGCGCTTATTTCTTGTACCGACAGCAAAAGAGTCAAGTGTTGAGCTTAATGATCAAGAATTTGTGGATGAGAACCTAGCTGGGGAGGGCGTGTGATTAAGCAAAGAGTGCCTCTAAAAACAGCAAAACAGCCCCCAGATTTTAAGTTACCTCAGGAGCAAAAAGGTGTTGCTCTTATAATGGCCTTGATGGTTTTTGCTTTAGTGAGTGCTATGGCTGCCAGTGTTATGTCTTATCTCGCTAGAGAAAGAGATGTTATTGAACAAGTTCAGCAAACAGTGCAATTGAAGCAACAGTTATTAGGTGGAGAAGCATGGGCTATTGATTATTTTTCTCAATTAGAAGAAAGCTCATTACCAGAATTTACGTCGTCTAAATGGTTGTTAAAACAGGAAACCTTTCCTCTTGAACAAGACGGGGATGAAATGGTTATTAGTCTATTGGATAGGCAAAGTTGTTTTAATATTAATTTATTAGCCAATGAAGCAATCGCAGAGTTGAATTACCAAAGGTTGCAGCGTCTGATTACAAGTTTGGGGAAGAACCCCAATTTAGCGGATCAAATAAAAGATTGGGTGGACGGGGATCAAGATATTACTGGGGCAGGTGGCCATGAAGACGAGTTTTATCAAAATTTTTCACCGAGTTTTCGAACCTCGGACAGTGCCTTAGTCAGTGAAACAGAGATGTTGCTATGGCGCTGGCAGTCGCAAGATTTAGCTGTTTTACTGCCTTGGTTGTGTATATGGCCTGTTGAGATGGGAGCTAATGTAAATCGTTTTCCAGAACCATTACAAGATGCGTATCTTGTGGATATGACACAAGAACAAAAGCAGAAATTTAATGCAAGATTAGACAGTGCAGGTTTTGCTTCAGTAAATGACTTCTTAGAAGAAGAAAGCTTAGCTGATCAAACCTTAGAAAAAGAGGACTGGCGAATAAATATGGCTTATGTTGATGCACTTATACAGGTAACATTAGGTGAAAGAAAAATGTCTCTTCATACTCGTTTAATAAAATCTAATGCGGGTGATGTAAGGGCTTATGGCCGTTCTTATGGGCCAACGGATTGGTTGGAGTCGTTCTTTAATTTGCCCAGTAATGAAACCAATGGTCAGAAGCAATGATGTTAGTTATGAATAGGCATTTATTAATGGAATTTCGTGTTTTGCTACTTAGTGTTTTGGAAGACAGTGTTTTGGAAGACAGTATCTGGGCTTATGGGTTTATAAAGGGTAACGCAGAATGAATCGTCTGATAATACGCTTGTATGAAGCAAGCATAGAAAATGATGACGGACTTGTGCCAGAAGAAGCTAAGGTTGACCCAGCTTTAGCAGGTGAGTTATCAAGTGAAAAAAGGACTTTTGGTGTTCTATCATCTTTTTGTGATTGGGCCATAGCCGATGAAAAAGGCGAATTATTAGAGTTTCACCAAGCTGATGATATTAATCAGCTTATTGAGTCTTTGGCTACGCAAGGGGTTAAATATTCGGATATTGTTGTTTGCCCTCCTATGGAAAAATTACATGTTCGACGTATTTCTTTAGCGGCTGGGCAGCATAAACACCTCGATAAAATTGTGCCTTTCTTAATGGAAGAGGATTTATCTCAATCCACGGAGGAATTGCATTTTACGATATTAACCAAAGGTCAAAAAGACAATGCATGGGTAGCGGTTGTAGAGGCACAGTTGATGTCGATATGGATCGATCAACTGGATGAATGGCGTATTACAACTCCTATTATGTTACCTCTCTCCTGTGCTTTTATGGAAAATAATCAGGAACTTCCTACTTTGATATCGATTAATAGCAGAGATATGAAAGAGGGTTACCCCTGGTTATGGATTGCTGATGACTCATCACATTGTTTACCAGAATCTATGTTAGCGCATTTACCGAAACAAGAAATGTCGGTTTATTCTTCAGTTTCTCAAGAGGCTCCATTAGCTCTCTCTTTTGACAATGAGATGCTGCATACAAAAACTTATGGCTTGACTGCGGAAGTTTATGCACTGGAAAATGTCGCCAATTATATTGGGAAAAATAAAACATGGCGTGAAAAGAATCTGTGTCATGGTGACTTTCGACAAGGTGGTATTTGGTTAGAAAAATTATCAGCATGGCGTTGGGTCGCGGCTTTTGCTGTGATTGCTTTTTTCTTAGAGTTATTTCTTATGCAAGCTTCAACAAAAGTCCTGTTAGAGCAAGAAGTCTCAGTTCGAGAAAAATCCAATAGGCTATTTTTAGAGCTTGTCCCTAGTGAGGGAAGGGTAGTGAATCTCTCTCGACAATTGAAAGGTTTATTACAACAGAATCCTTTAAGTAAAAATGCTCAGCAAACAGACGTTGTTTATGATGTGTTAGCGAAGATAGATCAAACCAGAGCACAGGTTAAAGGTAATCATCGTCTTGCAAAACTGGATTACTTTGATCAAACCTATCGTTTAGATTGGACAGCAGAAAACCGTGACACCCTTGATGAAATTCGTGAGGTCTTATCTAATAAATGGCCTAATAAATCACTGACTGTTTTGTTAGAGCAGGTCGTTCGTCAAGAAAAGGGCTATCGAGCGGCACTAAAAATACAAACAGAGGGTTGATCGTGTTGGCACACCCAATGATAAGGATAAAAAGACAATGACTTCTTGGTTAGCAAATCAGTTTCGTAGTAGCCCAACATTGTATGCTGTTTGGTTGATGTACCTTCGTTTGAGTGTACGAGAGCAGGTATTGGTTTTTATTTTAATGCTTGTATGTCTTATAGCCAGTATCTATCTTGCCGTTTGGAAACCTGCCCAGTTAGAAAATGAAAAAGCGCATCAAAACTTTGAAATTGCAGTGCAAGATTATTATACCCTTGTGGAAAATGTAGAGCATTTACAAAGCTTTGACTCAGGGCCTGTTTCTTCGCTCCCAGATAGATCGGCGAATGAGTTGAGAGCCTTAGTTAATAGAACCGCTAGACAGTACGGTGTTGTAGCAGAAAGAATTTCTCTGGATGGTGACAGCCGTTTACAAATTTGGGTAAAGGGCATGGCGTTTAATAAGTTATCACCTTGGATTAACCAATTGGCAAAGGAAGAAATTCGAATTGACTCTATGCAATGGAACAGCCAAGAAGTAGGGCTGGTTGATTTAAAAATAACCTTGGATTAGTTTATTTATTGTGATGTGAGTCAGTTAGCAGTTCAATGCATCAATGACATTTGATGCATTGGCTAGGAGTCACAATACCATCGAGTGGCACATCCCAACTTTCAATAGGCAGTTGGGGGACTTCTTGAATGTCATGGGCCAAACCAATTAAAGCCGTTTTAGTCGACTTATTCTCGAAGGTTTTATCATAAAATCCTCCCCCCATTCCTAATCTTCCGCCTTTATTATCAAAACCGACTAGCGGTAAACAAACCAGATCAAGTTTGTCCTGAGTTAATGGCGTTGCATCAATGGGTTCAGCAATACCAAAGCGATTTTCCATCCATTGACTTTCTTTTGTATATAAGCCGAAAAGTAAAGTCTCACCATGAACAATAGGAAGATACACCTTGATACCAAGGTCCCATAAGTATTCACAAAACACTTGAGGCGAGATTTCTCCATCATTACTAAGGTAAAGCGCAACGTGGATTGTGTTAACTGCTTTTTTAGCTATGAGTTGGTTTAACCAAAAAGAGTGCTTAAGTTGGCTAGCAATAGTATCAGAAGCATTGGTTTGTTGATCGGTAGGAAGTGCATTACGTTCAGATCGTAAATGCTTTCTGAGATCACTTCTTGAAAGTGAAGCGAGATCGAAAGTTGCTGAAGGTTTTGTAGTAAAAGAATGAGAGGACATAAGAAAGTTTCCCAAGTTGCCGTTCCGACTATTGGCCTTGAACCCAGTGGTTCAAGTTGGAATGAACTGGAGCTTTTTAGGCTTTCCGACGCACGGACATGCACACCAAACTCACATATTCTTTCCGGGTGTATACGCATAGGCTCAAGGGCGTTAAGCCGTTCCAAACAACCCAGGAAACAGACTGTAGTATAAGACAAAGATGAAAAAAATCTACCCATTTTTTAGATAAAAAAATAAAAAAATGTCTCTCAAAGCCTTTATATTACTGGGGTGGTGATAATTTGAACGGTTTTACTTAAGCCTTGTTTGTCTTTTAACCAACTTTATTTGGGTGGCTTAATGCTGAATCCAATTGAGAGGTTAGTTCACGTAATTGTTGTTCATTGGAACGTGCATACTTACGGCTGGAAAGCATATCGTGGGTAATATTTAACGCAGCAATGATAGCAACTTTTTCCATGCCAATAACCTTGCTATTGGTTTTTATTTCTTGCATTTGTTGGTTTAAATATTCCGCCGCTTCATTCAGGTCGGACTCATGACCCTTTGGGCAATTGATCTTGTAATCTTGCCCTAAAATATTGACAGATACCGTCGGTTTTTCCATGTGGACTCCAGTTGAACGCTTAATCAGATAAAAAATGATTTATTTTATATGAATGAATGGTATAGGCCATTTTATGATGCAGGTAAATTCGTTACAATTAACAATTACCTTAATTCACTCCGTTTTATAACAAATTGCAGCCATTATGGAAATCAATCCGATCCTTTCTAAGATAAAAGACCTTTCTGAGCGCACCCAAACTCTTTGGGGGTATCTTTGACTATGAAACAAAGAAAGAGCGCCTTGAAGAAGTTTCACGTGAACTAGAAGACCCAGATGTTTGGAATGATCCAGACTATGCTCAAAAATTGGGCAAAGAACGTTCGGCTTTAGAAGCCGTTGTTGATGTATTAGATGCAATGCAAGCAGGCGTTGTTGATGCCAAAGATCTGCTGGATATGGCCGTTGAAGAAGACGATGCCGAATCTGTTGCCGCAGTAGAAGCAGAATTGGAAGATCTAGAAACACAAATGGCGAAATTAGAATTCCGTCGTATGTTTTCAAAAGAGATGGATGAAAGCTCCGCCTTTTTAGACATTCAATCGGGTTCTGGTGGAACCGAAGCTCAAGATTGGGCCAATATTCTATTACGTATGTATTTACGTTGGGGTGAAGACAAGGGCTTCAAAGTGGAGCTAATGGAAGTGTCTGCTGGTGATGTGGCGGGGATCAAATCTGCGACAGTTCGTTTTGAAGGCGAATATGCATTTGGTTGGTTAAGAACGGAAACAGGCGTCCATCGTCTGGTTCGAAAATCGCCTTTTGACTCTGGCAATCGTCGCCATACTTCGTTTGCATCGGTTTTTGTCTCACCTGAAATAGACGACAATGTTGATATTGAAATTAACCCAGCTGACATTCGTACGGATACATACCGTTCATCTGGAGCTGGTGGTCAGCACGTAAACACAACCGACTCAGCGGTGCGTATTACTCACATACCGACGAATATTGTAGTGCAATGTCAAAATCAGCGTTCACAACATGCGAACCGTGACTTTGCGATGAAGCAATTACGCGCGAAGCTGTATGAGTTTGAAATGCAAAAACGTAATGAAGCTGCGCAAGCTGTGGAAGACAATAAGTCCGATATAGGCTGGGGTAGTCAAATTCGCTCTTATGTATTGGATGCTTCACGTATTAAAGATTTACGAACAGGTGTAGAAAGCTCTAACACGGGTTCTGTGTTAGACGGCAATTTGGATCAGTTTATTGTTGCCAGCTTAAAACAAGGTTTATAGCCAATAGGCGCCCCACTGTTTTATAAGCATTATATTAAAAACACTATTTTTAAAGAGTACCTAGCAAATCATGGCTAACGAAAATACAACAGAACAGGCTACAGTCGCGGAAGACAATCGTTTGGTTGCTGAACGTCGTAGTAAATTGAGCGCAATTCGTGAAGAACGCAACGCTTATCCAAATGATTTCCGCCCAGATGCATATGCAGCGGATTTGCAAGCTGAATTTGGTGATATTGAAAAGCCAGATCTAGAAGAAAAAGATCATAAAGTCAGCATTGCAGGTCGTATTGTCCGTAATCGTGGTGCTTTCATGTTGTTGCAAGACATGACAGGGCAAATTCAAGCCTATGTTAACCGTAAAGCATTAAGCCCTGAGTTATTGGCGGATCAAAAAACATGGGATCTGGGTGATATAATAGGTATTACTGGCCCTGTGCATAAATCTGGTAAAGGCGATTTGTATATTGACATGCAATCGGCTCAGCTATTAACAAAAGCGTTGCGTCCATTGCCAGATAAACACAAAGGTTTATCTGATACAGAAATGCGTTACCGTCAACGTTATGTTGATTTAATTGTGAACGAAGAGTCTCGTAATACTTTCCAGGTACGTTCTAAAATTATTTCATCTATTCGTCGCTTCCTTGAAGACCGTCGCTTTATGGAAGTGGAAACGCCTATGTTGCACGTTATCCCTGGTGGTGCAACGGCTCGTCCATTTGTGACTCATCACAATGCAATGGACATGAGCATGTTCTTACGTATTGCTCCTGAGTTGTATTTAAAGCGTTTGGTTGTCGGTGGCTTTGAGCGTGTTTTCGAAATTAACCGCAACTTCCGTAATGAAGGTGTCTCTACTCGTCATAATCCTGAATTTACTATGATTGAGTTCTACCAAGCGTATGCTGACTATAAGGATCTAATGGATCTTACAGAAGACATGCTACGTACGGTTGCTGAAAATGTATTGGGTACGACGCAAGTAACGTATCAAGGATCAGAGTACGATTTTGGTGCGCCATTTGTTCGTATGACTATGTTGGAATCGATTCTGCATTACAATCCAGAACTAACAGCGGATGATCTTGATACTCTAGAAAAAGCGACGGAAGTAGCGAAAAAATTGGGTATTCAGGTGAAACCAATTTGGGGTCTTGGTAAGTTGTGGACAGAAATCTTTGAAGAAACGGCTGAACATAAACTTGATCAACCTACTTTCATTACTGAATACCCTGCTGAGGTGTCTCCACTTGCGCGTCGTAATGATCATAATGAATTCATTACTGACCGTTTTGAGTTCTTTGTTGGTGGTCGTGAAATTGCCAATGGTTTCTCGGAGTTAAATGATCCTGAAGACCAAGCAGAGCGTTTCCGTAAGCAAGTTGAAGAAAAAGATGCGGGTGATGATGAAGCGATGCATTTTGATGCGGATTACATCAATGCATTGGAATATGGTTTACCACCAACAGCGGGTGAAGGTATCGGTATCGACCGTTTGGTGATGTTATTTACAGACGTCCCTTCTATTCGTGATGTGTTGTTGTTCCCACATATGCGCCCTCAGGATTAATCCAGAGGCGGGTTAATATGTATATTGAAAAGGCCTCTTATTAGAGGTCTTTTTTTGTTCGTCTATTTATTATTTCTATATAAAAATAGCAACGTCAAAATTAGAAAAGGGCCTTGTTCCCTTTATTAAAAAATGGAGAAAGTAAATGAGTCGTTTTTGGACTAAAAAGATTACCGAGCTGGACCCGTATGTACCGGGCGAGCAGCCACAAGACAAGCAATATATTAAGCTTAATACTAATGAAAGCCCTTATTCTCCGTCTCCAAAAGCATTGACGGCAATGTCTGAAGCCGTGAGCGAGAGCCTTCGTCTTTATCCTGATCCAAACTGTATGACATTGAAGAATGCCTTAGCAAAGCAGTATCATTTTGATGCTAAGCAAGTATTTGTTGGTAACGGATCTGACGAAGTTCTAGCGTTGGCCTTTATGGGGTATTTTGCTGGTGGGAAACCTTTGGCATTTGCGGACATCACTTATAGTTTTTACAAAGTTTACGCGAATTTGTACGACATTGAACCTGCTTTAATTCCATTAACCGACAGTTTCGATATTGATCCAAACGATTATCAAAATCTTGATGTATCTGGTGTTGTTGTTACTAATCCAAACGCACCAACGGGCAAGGCTTTGCCTTTGTCTGATATTGAAAAAGTGCTACAAGCGAATCCTGATGTGGTGGTTTTAGTGGATGAAGCTTATGTTGATTTTGGTGCTGAAAGTGCGACCAATTTAGTCAATCAATACCCTAATTTATTGGTGGTGCAGACCTTTTCTAAATCCCGTGCCTTAGCTGGAATTCGAGTAGGCTATGCATTTGGTCACCCAGATTTGATCGAGGGATTGGAGCGTCTGAAAAATTCATTTAACAGTTATCCAATTGATCGAATCGCCTTGGCAGGTGCAACGGCAGCAGTAGAAGATCAAGACTATTTAGCGGAAATTTGTAGTAAAACCATCGCCACCCGTGAATGGGCCAGCACTGAGCTAACTAAGCTTGGCTTTAATATACTGAAATCTGCGACAAACTTCGTCTTTGTGACACACCCAGAAAAAGATGCAGAAGCGATTTATCTTAAATTGAAGGAAGAGGGAATTTTGGTTCGTTATTTCGGGAAAAAGCCGAGAATAGGAAAATACTTGCGTATTACTATTGGTACTGATGCTGAAATGACTGCTTTGGTTGATGCTCTGAAAGTGCTTTAGTACCTTGCTGCCTTCTCCTTATGTTTTACAGGAAGAAGGCTCGGCCTTTCCATTAAGGCTCGGGTAGGTCGCGCCTTCAGGCCGACAAAGATTCAATCCATATTAAAACTCTCTTAGAAAGCAAAAGCCTTCGCCTTTTCTGCTTACTCCCAAACATAAAAAGCCATTATTGGTAGGTCGAAAAAGTCGCAGGCGCCTTCCGACATTGTAAGGTGGTGGCAACACAATGGGTTATGTACAAAGCAAAGCCTTCGCCTTTTCTGCTTGCATCACTGTCGTCGTCAGCGCAGAAAAGACGAAAGCCTTCATGTTTTTGATGGAGTTGCTCTGATAAAGAAAAGATAACTGTTTGAAATTATTAGATTAACTGAGTGAGTGGCTTCTAGTGCTTTTTTACCTGTGGATGTAGGTCGCGCCTTCAGGCCGACAAAGCCCTTAACCACCACAAAACTGAATAATCACAAAGCAAAAAACCTTCGTCTTTTCTGCTTACTCCCAAAGATAAAAAGCCATTATTGGTAGGTCGAAAAAGCCGCAGGCGCCTTCCGACATTATGAAGCGGTTTGCAACCCAATGGGTTACTCACAAAGCAAAAAGCCTTCGCCTTTTCTGCTTGCGTCACTGTCGTCGTCAGCGCAGAAAAGACGAAAGGCTTCATGCTTTTTATAAGGCTTTTCTGATAAAGAAAAATATAACCTTTTGAAATTATTGGGTTAACGGTATGGGTGGCACATAATAATCACTGTGGCCAAGAGTCTGCCCCAGACGCGATTGCTGAAGGGATGCTGCCATTGCTGCCAGCTCAGGCAGAAGTTGCCAGGCGCATTCGGGAGAGTGAGCAACGAGCCCTGATGTCCACATACTCGGAAAAAGGGAAGTCTGAAAGCAGTAACATCGTGGTGCCACTGGTTCGGGTAGCGCATTGATAGCGGCTATCAGCATTGGCATGAAACAAGGCCTTCACGCCCATACCTGAGCGGCAATTGCAATCCAGATCAAAAAGTTGGCGCTTAGTCTTCCCTACAAAATTATTTGTGATAGGATGATACCTAATAAAATTAATTAGGTTGAAGCCTATTCAGTGTTTTATTGTCATCTGTCCAGCTTCAACCAGTAGAGATTGATTAGTCATTGCGGATAAAGAGCAGCTTTATGCCATGCCTCTCAATGTGATTACGCGATGTCGGTCCTTACTTTATAAACAGAGTTTTAAGAAACTGGCTGAATTGGATAAACAAGACGCATGACAAATGATGGTCTGAAACAAACGGTACCAGCGAGTTCACTCGCTAAAGAAGGCGCGAAAGGAAAGCCAGATAGGCTTTCGCAGATAGCGCAGTTGCCACAAGCAACCAGGGATCGCATTGCCCACATCGATTTCACCTTATTATTTAAGGGCGAAGCGGTACGGGCGGACTTAGTAGATCGCTTCAGCATAGCTGCTGCACAAGCAACGAAAGATTTCACCATGTACAGAGAGCTTGCGCCAGGCAACATTGAGTATGACCAAAAGCTCAAGTTGCACAAGCGCGGTGAAGCATTTGAGTCCTTGTTCGACTACGACGTTGTGAGAACACTGGCGACGATTAGCCAAGGGTACGGCGATGGCTTTACTGGAAAGGTAAAACCACCCCTTGCTTGTGAAGCGCCTTATCACCTTAACAAGCCGAATTTATCGATAGTGGCGAAAGTCACCGAGGCCATACACAAAGGCAAAGCCTTGAGTATCACCTATGTATCGTTATCGAGTGGAGAAACCACGCGTGAAATTGTGCCGCATACGCTGGTGGACAATGGCCTGCGTTGGCATGTTCGTGGTTTTGACCGCAAGCATGGCCCAAGCGGAGCGCCAAATGGGTTCCGTGACTTTGTACTGACCCGAATTAAAGAAGCGGTTGTGATTGAAGACTCTACGTTATCTGAGGCTGAACTTGAAACCCAAGACCGGCAATGGAACCGATTTGTTGAATTGGAGTTAGTGCCGCATCCTCGTATTGAGCATAGCGAAGCGATTGAGCTGGATTATGGTATGACGGAGGGCGTGATGAAGGTTGAAATCAGAGCAGCAACCGCTGGGTACTTGCTTCGGCTTTGGAATGTCGATTGCTCCAAAGAGGCTCAGCTAAAAACACCCGAATTTCATTTATGGTTAAAAAATTATCAAACTTTATACGGTGTCGGTAACCTTGCGATTGCGCCTGGTTTCGATAGCGTCACAGCATAGGGAAGAACATGAATAATTCAGAACAGCAGTTTTTAAAAGAACTCGATGTGAAGTTGTGGTCAGCAGCCGATCGGTTACGTAACAACCTCGATGCCGCTAACTATAAGCATGTCGTGCTAGGGATCATCTTTCTAAAGTACGTGTCAGACGCCTTTGAAGAGCGCCAACAAGAGTTACGTCAGTTGTTTACTCAAGACGATAGCGACGACAACATTTACTTCATGCCTCGTGAAGATTACGACTCTGATGAAGAATACAACGATGCGGTCAATGCAGAATTAGAGCTACACGAATATTACCAAGAGAAAAACGTTTTCTGGGTGCCAAAACAGTCACGCTGGGAATTTCTTAAAAGTACAGCGGCGTTGCCTACTGGTACAGAAATTGAGATTCAAGCAGCTGGGCCTAATGGTGAAAAAGAGGTTTTTAAACTTAGCTCAATTTCTAAACTAATCGACAATGCTTTAGAAGCAATCGAAACCTATAAAATCGACGACAAGCTGGCCAACCCCAAGCTAAAAGGGGTTCTGCCTCGCATCAGCCGTTATGAGGTAGATAATCACAATCTTACTGAGTTGATTAACCGCTTCTCTGATACCAGCTTCCGTAACCCAGAGTACAACGGCGAAAAGCTCGATCTACACAGCAAAGATATTTTGGGCCACGTTTATGAGTACTTCCTTGGCCAATTCGCTTTAGCCGAAGGCAAACAAGGCGGCCAATACTACACCCCAAAAAGCATCGTTACACTGATCGTTGAAATGCTTCAGCCTTATCAAGGCCGAGTTTACGACCCTGCAATGGGTGCGGGTGGCTTCTTTGTGAGTAACGACAAGTTCATCGAAGCTCATGCCGCTGATAAACATTACAACGCAGCTGAACAGCGCAAACATATTTCTGTTTATGGTCAAGAGAGCAACCCGACGACTTGGAAGTTGGCCGCCATGAACATGGCAATTCGCGGAATAGACTTTAACTTTGGCAAAAAGAATGCTGATACCTTCTTAGATGACCAACACCCCGACCTGCGTGCTGACTTTGTAATGGCCAATCCGCCGTTTAATATTAAAGACTGGTGGCACGCCAAACTGGAGGGCGATACTCGCTGGAAATATGGCACACCGCCGCAAGGTAATGCCAACTATGGTTGGATACAGCACATGCTGCACCACCTTAACGAAAATGGCTCGATGGGTTTGCTTCTCTCAAATGGTTCGATGAGCTCCAACGCAAACAACGAAGGTGAAATCCGTAAAGCATTGATTGAGGCAGACCTAGTCGAATGTATGGTTGCTTTGCCAGGGCAGCTATTCACCAATACACAAATACCTGCCTGTATTTGGTTTTTAACCAAAAACAAAAAAGGGGGTACGTCACCAACCCAGAAAGGTAAGCGTGACCGCCGTGGTGAAACTCTGTTTATTGATGCGCGTAACCTCGGTTTTATGAAAGATCGTGTATTACGCGATTTTGATCCAACAGATATTAAAAGAATCGCGGATACATTCCATGCTTGGCAATCGGGCACAGGTTATGAAGACGAAAAAGGCTTTTGCTTCAGCGCCAAGCTTGCAGATATGCAAAAGCATGATTATGTATTAACGCCAGGGCGCTATGTTGGCGCAGCCGAAGCCGAAGAAGACAGCGAGCCATTCACCGACAAAATGCAGCGATTAACCGCGCAATTAAAAGCCCAGTTTGAAGAATCTGACCGATTAGAAAAAGCGATTAAGGATAATCTTGCGGGGATTGGTTATGAGTTCTGATTTTTTTCCTAATTCGTGGAAGTTGTGTCCTCTTGAAGATGTGATGGATGTAATAATTGATTATAGAGGTAAGACACCGAAAAAAACGGAATCGGGAATTCCGTTAGTTACGGCTAAGATAGTGAAAGATGGCTATGTACAAACACCTACGGAGTTCATAGCCGAAGATAACTACGAAACATGGATGGTTAGGGGGCTTCCTGAAGTTGGAGATGTTGTATTAACTACTGAAGCACCTCTTGGTGAAGCAGCCCAGCTTACTGATTCGAATGTAGCACTCGCTCAAAGGATCGTAACGCTTAGAGGAAAAAAGGGTGTTCTCAGCAATGACTATTTGCTTTGTGCTGTGCAAAGTAATTATATCCAACATCAGTTAGAGGCACGAGCAACGGGATCTACGGTTAAAGGTATTAAACAGAGCGAACTAAGAAAAGTAATACTACCTGTTCCGCCTTTTGAAGAGCAGCAAAGAATATCAAATATTCTCAAATCTATCAGCGATAAGATTTTGCTAAATAGCAAAATAAACCAAACCTTAGAGCAAACAGCGCAAGCCATATTTAAAAGCTGGTTTGTCGATTTTGATCCCGTCAAAGCCAAGATTGAAACCCTAGCTTCGGGTGGGAGCGCTGACGATGCAGAACTGGCTGCCATGGGTGTTATTTCTGCCAAAACCCTTGATGAACTGAACAGCTTAAAAACCAGCAATCCCGAGGCATTTAACAAACTCGCCCAAACCGCCGCCCTGTTTCCTGCGGCAATGCAAGAGTCAGAGCTTGGGGAGATACCAGAGGGGTGGGAGGTTTCAGAAATCGGTAATGAAGTCATTGTGGTTGGCGGTGGAACTCCATCAACTAAGAATACTGAATTTTGGGAAGACGGCACTATTCACTGGACTACGCCTAAAGATATGTCCGGCTTGAACTGCAAAGTGCTAACTAATACGGATAGAAAGATTACTGAATTAGGGCTCAAAAAAATCAGCTCAGGACTTCTTTGTGAAAAC
Source organism: uncultured Marinomonas sp. (assembly GCA_947493575.1). Classification (GTDB taxonomy): domain Bacteria; phylum Pseudomonadota; class Gammaproteobacteria; order Pseudomonadales; family Marinomonadaceae; genus Marinomonas. The sequence continues at coordinate 174,607 of CANLRQ010000002.1, read as the reverse complement.
ACTGTATTAATGTCATCAAGAGCCCCTGTAGGTTATTTAGCATTGGCAAAAATACCTGTGGCAATAAACCAAGGTTATATTGCCATGAAATGTGAAGGGAGGTTATCTCCTGAGTATGTGTTGCTTTGGTGTGAACACAATATGGAAGAAATTAAACAAAGAGCTAGTGGAACTACCTTTGCTGAAATTAGTAAATCCAACTTCAAACCAATACCAGCAATTGTTCCAGCCAACAGTATTATCAACGCTTTTAGCGTTCATATTTCTGAAATATATAATTTTGTGCACAGCAATGTACTTCAATCAGAATCACTTTCTTCTGTAAGAGATTTGTTACTACCGAAGTTATTATCGGGCAATTTTTTTAAGGGTGGTGAGTAACAAATGGACTTATTGAAGGAGGAGTTTTTAGATCAGCTTAGGGCTGAAATTGATGAGCGAACAGGCAAAGTGATAATTGAAGCAGCTGAGTTTACTCCGCAGCAAATTTTACAGGACATCAGTGAAACCACATTCAACGAAGTTTTTACTGAATGGTGTGAAAACAAAAAGTTAGAACGGTTAGACAAAGCTAACGATATCTTGTCAAAGTATGGCAATGAGAGACGGTTCCGTGTCCTGAAAGAACGATTCGTGAGCGGAGCTATTATTCCATTTATTGGCGCAGGCATGTCAATGCCAAGCGGTTATACTGGCTGGACAGATTTTTTAAATAGACTCATTGATGAAACATCCGCCGACAAATCACAATTTCACCAACTTATTTTTTCTTGGCAATACGAAGAAGCTGCTCAATATATTTTTAATCATATGGGTGAGGCAAGGTTTAACGAAGAGCTTGAAAATGAGTTTGGTCATGATAACTCGATTAATGGTTCAGTGAGGTTGTTGCCATATGTGTTTAAAAGCTCTGTTATAACAACAAATTACGACAACCTGTTAAAAAGGTGCTATGAAACTGTAGGACGACCATTCTCCGATACTCTTATTGGAAGCGAAGCAGTTGAACTTCCTAAGCTTTTAGGTGAAGAAAAAAATATACTTTTAAAGCTTCATGGAAAATCAAACTCCAGCAGAAATAGAATTCTCACTCTAAGTGAGTACAACGAGCACTATAAAGATAATGACCAGCTTAAGAAGTGTATAAGGGCCATTTCTACCAAAACGCTGTTATTTATCGGTTGTAGCTTAGGGGCCGATAGAACGATTCAGACACTGATTGAAATTGTAGGAGAAGAAAAGCAGGGATCTTTACCTAAACATTATGCATTTTTAAAGCTTAGTAATGAAAGCGAGAGGATTTCAAAGGCTGAACAGTTAGCTCGAGCCAACATTTACCCTATTTGGTATACCGATGATCACGACGAATCGATAGAAGCCTTACTGGAAAAACTCACAGAGGGAGTAAATCAATGAACGAGGAACAACTAGAAAACCTCTGTTTAGACTGGTTCCGTGACGGTGGCTGGGATGTTCTGCACGGCCCCGACATTGCCCCAGATAGCGACAACCCACTTCGTAATGACTACGCGCAAGTGGTATTGGATGGTCAACTTAGATCTGCATTTGAATCGATCAATAAACACCTTCCTGCTGTACAGATTGAGCATTGCTACGAGCAGTTTAAAGCGATTGTTTTAAAACCTGAAAGTTTGGATTTAATCACCAACAACCGCGCATTTCATCGGTTGTTATTGGAAGGTGTTCCTGTTGAATATAAAGAAGACGATGGCGAGCCAATTGCAGACCATGCTTTTATCATTGATTTCGATAACCTAAACAACAACACCTTTTCAGTTGTCAATCAGTTCACGATTACTGGCACTAAACAGCCACGTCGGCCTGATGTCATTTGTTTTATCAACGGCTTACCGATTGCTGTGCTTGAGCTGAAAAGCCCAAGCGATGAAAATGCCGATATTTGGGATGCCTTTAATCAGCTGCAAACCTATAAAGATGAAGTCTCAGACCTTTTCATCTTCAACGAGGCGTTAGTTGTCAGTGATGGTTACACCGCTCGGGTAGGCTCTCTCACCGCCAACCAAGAGCGTTTTATGCCTTGGCGTACCATTAAAAATGAAGATGATAAACCGCTATTGGAGTGGCAGCTAGAAACCATGGTTCGTGGTTTTTTTGATCGTGAGTTACTGCTGGATTACATACGATTTTTCGTGTTGTTTGAAACAGACGGTGAGGCGATTATTAAAAAGATTGCCGGTTACCACCAGTTTCATGCCGTGCGAGAAGCGGTAAAGGCGACAGTCATTGCGGCTCAGCAAATTGATGGCGTAACAGAGAAGCGGGCAACCTATGCCGATGAGGTGGTACCTGGTAGTAAAAAAGCAGGTGTGGTTTGGCATACCCAAGGCAGTGGCAAAAGTATTTCAATGTGTTGTTATGCCGGTATGTTGCTTCAGCAAAAGGCTATGAATAACCCAACGCTGATTGTTGTTACCGACCGCAATGATCTTGATGGACAGCTCTATGCGACCTTCTGCAATGCTGTAGAACTGTTAAAACAAACACCTGTGCAAGCCAATAACCGTGATGCCTTGCGCCAATTGCTGGCTGAGCGTGAGTCGGGTGGCATTATTTTTACCACCGTTCAAAAGTTTGCCCTGCTTGACGACGAGAAGCATCATCCAATTCTCAATTCTCGACACAATATAGTTGTTATCTCAGACGAAGCACACCGCAGCCAATATGGCCTGAAAGCCACCTTAAGTGCCGATGGCCAATATAAGTTTGGTTATGCTAAGCATATGCGCGATGCGCTACCGTCGGCTTCTTTTATTGGTTTTACTGGTACACCTATTTCAATCGATGACAAAGACACTCGCGCTGTATTTGGTGGTTATGTGTCTATCTACGACATTCAAGATGCAGTAGATGACGGTGCAACCGTGCCTATTTATTATGAATCGCGCTTGGCAAAGCTTGATTTGAACCATGCTGAAATCGCTGAGTTGTCCGATCAAGTGGATGAAGTGGTAGAGGACGAAGAGGACGTCAGCAACCGTGAGAAAACTAAGGGGGAATGGAGCCGTCTTGAAAAGCTTGTTGGTGCGACTCCTAGATTAAGCCAAGTTGCAGCTGACTTGATCGAGCACTTTGAGACACGCAATGCCACTATGGATGGTAAAGCCATGATAGTGGCCATGAGTCGTGATATCTGTGCGCATCTTTATAATGAGATTGTTGCATTGCGTCCTGAATGGCATTCGGATGATCCTGAAAAAGGGGCGATTAAGATTGTGATGACAGGGTCTGCTTCGGACAAGCCACTTCTGCAACCCCATATCTATAACAAAAAAACCAAAAAACGCTTAGAGAAGCGCTTTAAAGATATCAACGACCCACTGAAGTTAGTCATTGTTAGGGATATGTGGTTAACGGGGTTTGATGCGCCTTGTTGTAACACTATGTACGTGGATAAACCGATGAAAGGCCATAACCTGATGCAGGCCATTGCGCGGGTTAACCGCGTATTTAAAAATAAGCCAGGCGGTCTAGTTGTTGATTACATCGGAATAGCCAATGAACTTAAGCAAGCATTGAAAACCTATACAGACTCTAAAGGTAAAGGCGAGCCAACACTCAATGCAGAAGAAGCGTTTTCCATTCTTTTAGAAAAAATTGATGCTATCCGTGGCATGTTCGGGAAAACACCAAAATCCGATGGTTTGAACATATCGGGGTATGAAACGCAAGCGCACAAACTCTTGGTGCCTGCCGCTAACCATGTGCTCGGCTTAGAGGATGGTAAAAAGCGTTTTTTAGACTTAGTGTTGGCGGCAACAAAATCATACTCACTATGCAGTACTTTGGATGAGGCTAAAGAGTTAAGGAAAGAAATCGCCTTTTACTCAGCCATTAAGGCCGCCATCAGCAAATTTACCAGCGTAGATAGAAAGCGCACTCAGGAAGAAAAGAACTCGGCACTGAAACAGATCCTAGATAACGCAGTGATCGCCGAAGGCGTTGCTGACGTGTTCGCACTTTGTGGCTTGGACAAGCCCAATATTGGTTTGCTATCGGATGAGTTTTTAGAAGACGTGCGACAGATGCCGGAGCGCAACCTCGCCGTTGAGTTACTTGAAAAACTTCTCAAGGATGACATTAAAGCGAAAACACGTAATAACGTTGTGCAAGAGAAGAAATACGCAGACCGCTTGCAAGAAACGCTTAGAAAGTACAATAACCGCGCCATTGAAACAGCTCAGGTCATTGAAGAACTTATTCAAATGGCCAAAGAGTTTCAGGAAGAAATGATGCGCGAGGCTGAACTGGGGTTAAATCCAGATGAAATCGCGTTTTATGATGCTCTAGCCAACAACGAAAGTGCAGTACGTGAACTTGGTGATGAGATCCTTAAAAAGATTGCCGTCGAAATCACAGATAAACTCAGAAAATCGACCACGGTTGATTGGCAAGTTCGTGACAGTGTTCGAGCTAAATTAAAAATACTCGTGCGCCGCACTTTACAGCGTTACAAATATCCACCTGACAAAGCCGCTGAAGCTGTAGAGCTTATTTTGAAGCAGGCTGAGACATTGTCGAATTCATGGACGAAATAAAGGGTGCTTTTATAGATGACAACAAATAAATCTAATTCATTCTGGTTTGTGGGTGCATCCTACGGCAAAGGTAGTGAAGACCAAACGGAGCGTTTTCTCAACGATGGCGTTTGGCAAAATGGCTATGAAGATAAATATCTCGATGTAGTCCGCAGTATGCAGCCGGGCGACAAGATTGCCATTAAATCGTCATATACAAGAAAGCGAGAGCTCCCTTTTGATACTAAAGGCCAGACTGTTTCAGTAATGGGGATCAAAGCTATTGGTGTGATTACCCGTAATCATGGCGATGGCCGGTTTGTCGACGTTGAATGGCAACCACGCTTTGAGCCTGTTAATGAATGGTATTTCTATACCAATCGCAGCACTATTTGGCGCGTTTCTCCCGATGATTGGATGACAGAGGGGCTTATTGACTTCACTTTCAATAATAAACCCCAGGATATAGATCGTTTTCGCAATGCTCCCTATTGGAAGGAGCGCTTTGGTGATACCCCTGTCGATAAACAGCGTTTTAAATGGACCCAATTTTACGAAGAGTTTGCCGACAAGCTATTAACTTACAAGGATGATCGTGCTTCTTTAATGGCAGCCATCCACGATTTACCGAACAAATTGAAAGCATTTCTGTCCTTCAAGATCAGCCTAAGGAAGGCACAAAAGAGTTGCTAAGTGATATTTGCCCGTTTACCGTCTTCGGCCTGTTTAACCGGGGCATTACCGATGCTAACCGAATAGCCATCGCAAGCGAGCTTGCTGCTTTTTTGAAAGTTGAAACGCCTGTTCCTAATTCCTTTGAAGGTATCCCTGTTGTTAATAATCAGCGCTCTTGGTTTTTTGGATACAAATACCGACGGGGTGAACATGACATTGATACATTATGGAACCTTTTTGAGGCCGCCATAGAACACGCTAATAACTCAGAAGCTGATACCGCAGAGGCACTTTACGACGCTTATGAAACTGCGACTAAATGCTGGGGAACGAGTAATCAAAGACACCCATTAACTTAATTTATATATTTCAATAAGTTAAGAGTCAAAAAAATATAGAGCAGGCGTGGTTATTGATAATAATATGTGACACCCATTACTTTATTGTTGTTTCTCAAATCACTGTCTAAACTAAAAAACCAAACTCAAGGATGAGGAAGAAATTATGCCAAGGGCCAGAAGCCAACAAGTCAGTTTGTCTGATACTCCGTTTTATCACTGCATCAGTCGATGCGTCCGTCGTGCTTTTTTATGTGGTGAAGATTCAGTCACAGGTAAAAGTTTTGAACATCGTCGAGGATGGATTGAGGCCCGTATCTTGTTCTTATCTAAGATTTTTTCCATTGATATTTGTGCTTATTCGGTGATGAGCAACCACCTTCATTTAGTTCTTCATGTCGATGAAAAACAAGCAAAAAACTGGTCTACACACGAAGTATTACGACGGTGGCATTCTCTTCATAAAGGCACATTGTTTACTCAACAATTCGCTCGTGGTGAAGTCATGCCTGCTTATGCCATTGAATTAGTAGAAAGATCGGCTTCAGTCTACCGTGAAAGATTGTCTGATATTAGCTGGTTTATGAGGGAATTAAATGAACCGATTGCTCGACAAGCGAATTTTGAGGATGAATGTACAGGACGCTTCTGGGAAGGGCGTTTTAAATCCCAAGCTTTGCTAGATGAAGCATCTGTATTAGCTTGCATGGCGTATGTCGATTTAAACCCAATTCGAGCGAGCATTGCTGCAACACCTGAAACGTCAGAATTCACTAGTATCAAAAAGAGGGTAGAGTCGGCTAAAAAAGGAAAGCAGCCAAAAACCTTGTATCCATTTGTTGGTAACGAGCGCAAAGGCAATGTAAAAAATGCGCCAAAAGGTATTTCATTTAAATTGCCTGACTACCTGCAACTTGTTGATCTTACTGGTCGGGTAGTGAGGCATAATAAAAGAGGATCAATTGATTTATCCTTGTCCCCAATACTTCAACGACTTGGGATCGATTCAGAAAACTGGATGGAGATTGCGACAAAGTTTGAAGTGCATACACACGGAGTCGTCGGCCAAACACAGAGTATGGAACGTTACAAAAACAGCCAACCAAGAGCAAGGCCGAATAAACGCTGCTGCCGATTGTTAGCTTAATCTAAATATTTCATTACGCTTACTTCATTAAAATGACCTCACAAAAGGGTGATTGATTTTGCTCGCCTGTATTTTCTCATTTGTACTGAATTAGGGTTTTATCCTTGTCTAACACGGATAAATACTGCCATGAATCCGATTTGACTATTCTGTGCTTTAGCTTAGTTGTGTTTTTAGTATTCTATTGATGGTTATTTTTACTTGGATGTCTTTGATGGATGTTTCTTGGATGTCTTTGATGGATGTTGAGTCACCTGCATAAACTTGACTTACATAAACATTTACATAAACTGTATGTATTAATTTATAAGAGTCTTTTATTATGAATAAACAATATACATTTTCATTACCTGAAGAAGTCGCAGCGGTCATAGATGCACTCCCTAAAACAGAAAAGTCTAAGTACATCGCGCAAGCTGTCGTTAACCAAGAGAAACTTAAAGCGAAGCAAAGGGCATTAGACGTTATAGCACTTTTGAGTCCAAAAGATTGGGGTACAGATAAAGATGCCGTTGATCTCGTGAATGATATGAGAACAGGCACAGCTTCCAACATACTTGCTAACTGATTAGATAATAATGAATAAAGTTGTTTTAGACGCAAATATATTTGTAAAGCTTTTTAAAAAAGATGAGTACGATTCGAGTAAAGCGATTGAGCTGATAGAAAAGCTTGTTCAAAGTGAAGTTGAGATACTAGAACCAAGTATTGTTGTGAACGAAACCATAACTACCTGCGAAGTAGCAAAACATGATATTCAAGAAGTATGTGAATTTTTCAAGGCTTTGATTGGCTTTAGAATGACTCTTGTTAATATTGATTCTCAACTGTTGGATAAAACCTTAAGTATAACCAAAGCAGGGCACTCCAAAAGCGGTTATCCTACTTTTAGTGATAGCATGTATAACGCTCTGGCTATTCAAGAAAATGCATTATTTATTACTGCTGATCGTAGGCATTATGAAAAAACTAAGCATTTAGGAAATATACAACTGTTGAGAAATATACATTAATTTTATATATGCTGATTATCGTACGGGTAAGATAAATCAAAAAGAGCGGGGAAGTGTCTGTAAAGAATGCAGATAAACTGACCGATTCACAGGAACTAAAGCTAAAGGCTCTTGTGAGTGAAAACGCTAACCTGAACACGCTTTACATTCTGAAAGAACAGCTTCAAAATTTATGGCAATCTGAAACGTATGAGGAAATGCAAACAAGGTTAGAAGAGTGGTGTCAGGTAGCCGATGAATCAAAAATACCCTATCTTAAAAAGTTCTCCAAGTCGCTGAGACGACATCAAGTGGGCATCTGCAAAATTATGCGAAACACAAGTTAACCAGCGCTAGAATAGAAGCAGGGAATGTCAGTATTGGTATGATCCGAAAACGAGTCAGAGGTATAAGAGACACCGAGTACTTCAAGCTGAAGATACGCCAATCTTCTCTGCCAGATGATCAATCAATGTTTTATGCATAATTAATCTCACTCAGCAAAGCGGAGAAGAACCTAATTATCTAGAAAAATGGTAATACGATGAGTAACCTACAGGCTGTTTATAACAAAATTTTAACTTTACTGCACTCCCTTGAACCGATTGACAATTTTTTGAATCAAATTAGGTTGCCAAAACTCACCGATAAAGAGCTGTTGGCCTTAAGTCTGGGGGCAGAATGTTTGGGCTTTGCTTCATTACCCAATATCAAAGTATCTCGCTCTTGGCTGTCATGGACATTATCATCAGTTATGGACACTACCAGGCGTGACGCTTTGACTATGAATAAATCCATCTTCATCTACGCCTGTGTGTACAGAATAACCAATAGGTAGACTTTTGGCGGCCTCGGTTATCATTCTTAACATGCCAACCTGCTTCAGAATCTTTTTTTGGCCTACCCTTTTTATCGTTTCCTGAACCTGATTGGGCCGCTTCTATAGGGGGGGGCGTCTATGATGTTGATTCGCCTTCTGTCATGATGATGTTTTTAGATTCAAGTTGATTGTTGATTTCGGTTAACTGATAGCGAAAGCGGCCAAGTGTTGAAACTACAGGTACATCACTTGTTAACTCAAGATGGCAAAACTTACGAGAAAGCAGGACTCTGTATAAGCTTTGAGCCAATTGGACGTCAGATAATTTGTACCATATACCGAGCAATAGGCTTCTAAATAAAGCCAGCAAGGGATAGCTAGGTCGGCCTGTATCAGCAGAGTAAATTGAAGTTAACAAGCTCTCAATTTTATACCAATCTAGTAATGCCTCGTATCATCAAGGCTACTAAGAATTCGATTATCTAAGTCAGATGCTGTCAAGAAAAATACGGGCTGTGTTGAAAATGATTTTTGCATATCTTAGTTTGACAAATTTATAGAATTAAGTTCGAGTTATGCTGAGATCTAAAGCTATTAAATAATAGGGTTTTAGTCGCGAATAAATCAAAGTAATTCTTTGGAAGTTATTTTTGTTACTGCCTAATAGTTCAGGCATTAAAAATAAAACAACGTTCTAAAAAAAATGATTCATCGTGTCTGGTTGTTGTTCTGGAGGAGGAGATCGTTTAAAGTGCGTTTTCTATAAGAAGAATCATGACAAGAAAGATGTCGGCTTTTTAATCATTAAAGTGAGTGATATATATATGAAAAATATGTTTGATTTGAGTAATAAAGTTGCCATTGTGACTGGGTGTAATACCGGACTAGGTCAAGGTATGGCATTAGCTCTTGCGGAGGCAGGCGCCAATATCGTTGGAGTGAATAGAAGAGTTCCGACAGAAACCATGGAGTTGATGGCAAAAAGAGGATACAAGTTTCACAGTGTAATTGCGGATATGAGCAAATTCGCAAGTGTAGATCTCGTTATTAAGGAGGCGGTCGAGGCGTTTGGTAAAGTAGACATCTTGGTTAACAATGCAGGTATTATTCGTCGTAATGATTCGATTGATTTTACAGAAAAGGATTGGGATGATGTGATGGATCTCAATGTTAAAGCGGTTTTCTTTATGTCTCAGGGGTTTGCTAAACAGGTTATCGCTCAAAGGACAACAGGCAACATTATTAACATCGCCTCTATGTTGTCTTATCAAGGAGGTATTCGAGTACCTTCTTACACCGCATCCAAAAGTGGAGTCATGGGAGTGACTCGTCTACTGGCAAATGAGTGGGCTCAAAAGGGAATTAATGTGAATGCCATTGCTCCAGGTTATATGGCGACAGACAATACTACCGCGTTACGAGAAGATGAGGTCCGTTCTAATGAAATACTGGGTCGTATACCCTGTGGTCGTTGGGGAACTCCCGATGATATGGCAGGACCGATTGTATTTTTGGCTAGTGAAGCATCTCGCTATGTGAATGGGTATACTATTGCGGTGGATGGCGGTTGGCTAGCTCGTTAACAATAGATAGATACTGTCGCTATATGAAGGGTGATCGTTAGTATAACGACGGTTTCTTATTTTGTTAGAGTTGTGGTCTCACACTATCTCTTTGTTGATTATTATCGCTCAAACTAACTTTTATGATGTTGGGATGTATCTCATTAAGAAATTATTTTACAATTACAGAATAACATTTCAAAAAAATGAAACTTATTATGAATGAAGAGAATAACCAACAAATTGAACCTGTATCATCGGTGATGAAAGTGTTTACCATATTGAATGCATTGGCAGAGAAAAAATCTTTAGGTGTTACCGAATTGTCTCAAATTGTCATGACATCCAAGAGTACGGTGTATCGCTTTTTGCAAACGATGAAAATGCTCGGGTTTGTCCGTCAAGAAGGAGATGATGATCGCTATTCGCTGACCTTGAAATTGTTTGAGCTGAGCTCTCATTCACTGGAACATGTGGATTTGGTTTCTTTAGCTGAGCCTTACATGGCGACTATAGGGGAGCAGACAAAAGAAGCGCTTCATCTTGGAATTCGTGATGGCGATAGTATTGTCTATATTTTTAAAGTAGACGCTCAATATAATTTACGCATGCAATCTCGTATTGGAGGTCGTAATCCACTCTATTCAACGGCCATAGGTAAGGTATTGTTGGCGGAAAGGTCTGAAGAGTATGTGCGAAAAGTGCTCTCTCAAACGGATTTTTTGCCCTCAACAGTCAACACACATCTTTCTATAGACTCTTTTTTAGCAGATCTAATAGAAGTGAAGGCCAAGGGCTATGGCGTTGATAACGAGGAGCAAGAAGAGGGTCTTTGTTGTATTTCGACACCCATTTATGATCGCTTAGGTAATGTTATTGCTGGACTCAGTTTGTCTTTTCCGACACTACGTTATACTCCTGAAAAGTTTGAAAACTATGTTGCCTTATTGAAGGATGCTGCAGGAAAGATATCTAGAAAACTCGGTTGTATTAATTCATAGCTTGTTCACCTCCCTTATGAAGCAGAGAAGGCAATTGCCCTCCTAATTTTTCCGCTCTTTACATGGTAGTAACCGCTTTTTTAAGTGGAGTGGGCATTTAGGTGTCTATCTCTAAAAAAGGTTCTTTTTACATATAAAGTAAATGAAACGCTTTTTCATAAAGTATTGAACGGCGTTTTTAAATGCTGCTATACTGTGAATCTTTAAAATAATAATGCAAAGAGTAGTCTTATGTTTGTCTACAGTAACGAAGTTCCTTTGGAAAATTTGGGTGGCGGTGTATCACGTAAAATCATGGCGTATTCAGATAATATTATGGCTGTGGAAGTGCATTTTGAAAAAGGTGCTATTGGTCCGTTGCATAATCATCCGCATGAACAATTAACTTATGTGTTATCTGGGAAATTCGAATTCACCATTGGTGATGAAGTCAAAATAGTAGGTCCAGGGGATACTCTATATAAAGAGCCAAATGTGATGCATGGCTGTGTGTGTTTAGAGCCAGGTATCTTACTAGATAACTTTACTCCTGTGCGCAAAGACTTTTTATAATGCGTCTAGCTTTTATTCAGTACCAATAGAATCACTTGAATTTCGATAATAAAACTTTGGAGAACATTATGAAAATTGCACTAATGATGGAAAATAGCCAAGCGAGCAAAAATGCCACGATTCTTGAGCAGTTAAATGCCGTCGCAGCACCTCTTAAGCATGACGTTTATAATGTAGGGATGAGTGACGATAACGATCATCATTTAACTTATATTCACCTAGGTATCATGGCCAGTCTGCTGTTGAATTCAAAAGCCGTAGATTTTGTTGTGGCGGGTTGTGGTACAGGCCAAGGCGCGATGATGTCGTTAAATCTACATCCAGGTGTTTTATGTGGTTATTGTCTTGAGCCTTCCGACGCCTTTTTGTTTAATCAAATCAATAACGGCAATGCGATTGCTATGGCCTTTGCCAAAGGTTTTGGCTGGGCGGCTGAATTAAATGCCCGTTATATCTTTGAAAAAGCCTTTACTGGCCCACGTGGTGAAGGCTATCCCACTGAGCGCAAAGAGCCTCAAGTGCGTAACGCCGATATTTTAAATCAAGTGAAAACTGCGATTGCAAAAGACAATTACCTCGATACACTGAAAGGGATTGACCGAGAATTAGTCAAAACAGCCGTGTCAGGCGAACGCTTCCAGAAGTGCTTTTTTGACAACAGTCAGAACCCTGAAATAGAAGCGTACGTACGTTCGTTACTATAAGCGTTATTGGATTAAATGGTGTCACCGCTCGTGTGGCATTATTTGTATCGCCAGTCTGTGAACACAAAAGCAGATTAGTCTAAGGATGATTAAAAGAAGTCAATTATGTGGGTTATTTATGCCCTATTAGCCGCTCTATTTTTCGGAATGAGAGGGGTAATGTATCAATGGACATCCAAAAAAAATCTCAATCGAAACCTAATGCTCTTTGGTGTTTTTTTTGTGGGTTTTGTCATCAGCGCTCTGGCTATGTATGTGTTAGGGCAACAATGGTACGCTTGGACAGATGTTTGTGTAGGGCTCGCATTAGGTTTTGGCTCCTTCGCTGCTAATGCGGCTTTGTATAAGGGGTTTTCAGTAGGTAAGGCGTCTCTTATTGGTATCCTGTCTGGTCTGCCTCCCTTGTTTGTTGTATTGCTGGCCTTTTTGTTCTGGGGCGAGACTTTAACTGTTCAGCAATTAATCGGATTTATTGTTGTTTTTGCTGGGCTTTACACTATTCGCTATTCTAGTGATATTTCATTTCGTAATTTACAAGGGGCGCAATGGGGGTTATTAGCTGCTCTTTTTTTTGCGTTTAATGACTTATTAGGTAAGCAATCAACTCGTCTTGAAGCGGATATGTTTGCCACCCTCACATTGATGTTTGGGTTTGGCAGCTGCTTGTTTGCATTTAGTTGGCTTAAAAATCGTCAAATTGCTGCTCATGATAATGAGGGTAGTCATCTGCGCTGGTCAGGTATGAGAACCTTCGCTTGTGGATTGGTGATTGGTTTAACAAATGTGGCTGGTATGGTGGCTATCTTATCTGCCTTTGCTCTGGGCGCGGCGGGATTGGTTTCTGCTGTCGCTGCGATGAATATTTTAATTATTCTATTGTATTCACGTATCTTTCTAAAAGAATGTTTTAGCCTGCAAGAAATTTTGGGGCTTATCACTGCTTTGGTGGGTATTCTCATTTTGCGCTTAAGCCAGTAAGACGCTTCATTAAATTACCTATGGCTTTCCAGCGTTCTATTTCTCGCATCGATATGCTATAGCGGTTCTAAGCTCCAGAGATTCTATAGTGTCTGTCAGTGTTCGAGTGTTTTTCTGAGAGACGAAAATATGTATTGTTTTGGCTCCGAAACACCCCCTCCTGTGTCTTGTTTGATTTTGACTAAATCCTCTATCTTTAATGTGGCAATGGCTGCTCGTAATATGGTTCGGATAACAGAAAATTTCGCCATTAAATTAGGTTCTGTGAGGAGTTTATCTCCTGGTTGTAATCCTTGATCGTGAATCCGATTACGCAGTTTTTTTGTTTTTTCGGTGACGGCATGTTTCTGGGACTATTTCCTTACACTTAGTGTGCTGAAATGATCATTCTGTCGCTAATATGGCACATGCTATGACTTCTAATTAATAGGAAAGTTTTGCTTACTAAATACTGTTTTTTTTTATGGTGCTCATAGTATGACTATTGTCATTGTGTGTTGTTGTATGGTACAAATAAAAAACGTTAAGTCTATTCAGTTTTTTTGAAAAGCTGTTTCTTAATGTAGAATCGAGAAAAATATAAAATCTGGAGAGATAACAATGATAATAAAAAATTCTACCAAAAAGCTTGGGAAAACCCTTGCTCTTGCCACTGCCATATCCGCTGCTGTCTTTACCTCTGCGGCTCAGGCTGATTGGAAAGGCTGGAATATACATAACACAGACTACCCAGTTACTGTTGCGATGGAGTCGTTTGTTAAAGAAGTGGATAAGGTAACAGATGGCCGTGTGAGCGGACGAGTTTATAACGGTGCTGTACTTGGCAGTCAATCGGATGCGATTCAAATGCTGCAAGTGGGTGGGATTCAATTTGCTGGATTTAATTTGGGTCCAATGGGGGAAGCGGTACCCGAAGTTAATGTTGTGTCTCTGCCTTTTATTTTTAAAAACCTTGATCATATGCATCGTGTGATGGATGGCACGGTTGGCGATCAATTAAGTGATGCGATGGCGAAAAAAGGCATTATTTCCTTGGCTTGGTATGATGGTGGCGCTCGTTCTTTCTACAATACCTCTAAGCCAATCCAAACGCCTGCGGATATAAAGGGCGAAAAATTCCGTGTGATGAATAATGAACTTTACGTTGGCATGGTAGAAGCTCTTGGTGGCAATGCAACACCAATGGCGTATTCTGAAGTCTACCAGTCGTTGAAAACAGGTGTTGTTGATGGTGCAGAAAACAATTGGCCATCGTATGATTCCAGTAACCATTTCGAAGTGGCGTCTTATTATTCTTTGACGGAGCATTTGATTTTACCTGAGTGTCTATGTGTCAGTGTGAAAGCGTGGAATGAATTGTCTGAAAGTGATCAAAAAGCTGTTAAAAAAGCTGCTCGTGATAGCTCAACATTACAGCGCCAATTATGGGCTGAGCGTGATACTGAGAGCCGTAAAAAAGTGTTGGCTTCTGGTGTCAAGTTTAATGAAATCAAAGATAAGTCGGCGTTCCAGAACGCGATGAAACCTGTGTATGAAAAAGCCGTGAAAGACAATCCATCTCTTAAAACCTTTATCGATCAAATTCAGAATACTCAGTAAATTTCAGTATTTTTGCCAGTACTTACCTGCCGATATCAATCAGGTAAGTACTCTTCGATAACTCTTAAATAATGAGTAGTTTGATGAACTCTTCCTCTTCTAAACAAATGGCTGTAAAGAAAATTCTAGATGTGCTGGCGTATGCTACAACGGCTCTATCGGGAGTTTTTATGGTCGTTCTTGTGGCGAGTTTTGGCTGGTTAGTGTTTGGCCGTTACGTACTAAACGATACACCAACTTGGGTAGAGCAAATGGCATTGCTTTTAGTGACCAATATTACGTTTTTAGCGGCGGCCGTAGGGGTTCATGAACGTAGCCATTTAAGTGTGGATATATTATCGCTGTGTGTGCCGAAGCGAGCGAGTCAATGTATTAACATTATTATTAGTATGACGCTTTTTGCATTTGGTTTGACTATGGCAATTTATGGTATGGAATTAGTCGATTTTGCCTGGTTTCGGGTGATATCTCTATTGGGTATATCTGATGGTATTCGTTATTTCCCGGTTGTGGCTTCGGGTGTGTTGATGTGTCTGTTTTCAGGTTATCGAATTGTCATTGACATCATGGCGCTGTTTATCTATGAATCTGTATCTACTGATTCGATTTCTTCTGATGTAAAAGGGGACCAGTGATATGGGATTAGCAATTTTACTTGGGTTATTTGCTCTGTTGACGTTTGCGGGTGTTCCTGTCGCTTTTGCTCTGGGTATGTCTGCGATTTCAGCCTTTTGGTTTGAAGGCATTCCTTTAATGATTGGCTTCCAACGCATTGTAGCAGGTACGTCTACTTTTTCTTTATTGGCTATTCCATTCTTTATTTTTGCTGGGGAATTGATGTTGCACGGTGGGATTGCCGCTCGCTTAATTCGTCTTGCCTCTTCAGCCGTGGGTTGGATGCGTGGAGGTTTAGGTCAGGTAAATGTGTTCTCTAGCATGTTGTTTGGAGGTATTTCAGGCTCCGCTGTTGCCGATGTTTCTGCTCTTGGGTCATTGCTGATCCCTGTCATGAAAGAAAAAGGATACGATGACGATTATGCGGTGAATATCACGGTAACTTCATCGATAGCCGGTATTATGATTCCACCTAGTCATAATATGATTTTGTATGTGGTGGCCGCTGGTGGTGGTATGTCTGTTGCTAGTTTGTTTATGGCAGGTGTTGTTCCTGGTATTTTGATGTGCCTCTTGTTGAGCCTAGTTGCGCGTTGGATTGCTATTCGCAAACACTTTCCAACCGAAGAGTTTGCCGGTTTTAAGGTGGTTTTCTTTGCTTTCTTAGCGTCATTTCCAGGTTTAGTGACGGCTATTATTGTTGTTGGTGGGGCTCTATCTGGTGTCTTTACTGTTACCGAGTCCGGTGCCATTGGTGCGATCTATGCGATCATTATTACTGGATTAGTGTATCGATCTTTAAGTTTAAGAGATTTTTGGATTGCCGTGACTCGTTCTGTCAAAACGACGGGTCTAGTCATGATACTTGTTGGGTGCGCTTCGGCTTTTGGATATATGTTAGCGCTATATGAAGTCCCCAAAGTCTTAGCTGCTGCTCTAACGGCGATGTCAGATAATCCTATCGTGATCTTGCTGATGATGAATCTGATCTTGCTGGTTTTAGGCATGATCATGGATATGGCCGCGTTAATTTTAATTTGTACGCCGATTTTCTTACCTGTTGCGGTTGGTCTTGGTATGGATCCGATTCATTTTGGTGTAATGCTGATGATGAACTTAGGTTTAGGATTATGTACCCCACCTGTTGGCGGCTGCTTATTTGTTGGTTGTGCTATTGGTGGCGTGTCTATACAAAAGGCGGTGAAAAGTATATGGCCGTTTTATTTAGCGATTTTGGCCTCTTTGATGCTAGTGACTTTTGTCCCTGCTGTATCAATGACTCTGCCTAATTGGATTAACGGCTAATCTGTATGACGATCTCGATAAAAATGTTAAAGAGAAACGAATGAAACGAGTGTTATTAACAGGCGCGGCTGGAACACTAGGTACAGCCATGCGAAAAGCTTTAGTAGGTTGGGCGGATGAGCTTTTATTGTCAGACTTGATCCCAATCGATGACGTAAATTCAGGAGAATCCTTTGTCGCATGTGATTTAGGGGACTTAGACTCCGTTATAGAGCTTGTACGTGGCTGTGATGGTATTATTCATCTAGGGGGGCAGTCTATTGAAGGCACCTTCGATAGCATCATGAATGGCAACCTTAAAGGCACTTATCATATTTATGAAGCGGCTCGTAAAATGGGGGTGAAGCGTGTCTTTTTTGCGAGTTCGAATCACGTTGTTGGTTTCCATTCTCGTGAAGAGCGTTTAAATGCAAAAAGTCCAATGCGCCCAGACAGTTTATATGGAGTGTCAAAAGGCTTTGGTGAGCTGATGGCTCAGTACTATTTTGACAAGTTTGGCATCGAGTCCGCATTAGTCAGAATTGGCAATTGTTTACCTAAGCCGATTGATCGTCGCATGTTATCTATTTGGTTAAGTGAAGGCGATATGGCGGACTTGATTAAGAGGTCATTCATGATTAATCGTTTAGGATGTACAGTGATTTACGGTGCGTCTAATAACCCTTGGTCATGGTGGGATAATAGCCATGCGAACTTTATTGGTTGGCACCCAAAAGACTCGTCGGCCACCTTTGAGCAAGAAGTGTTAGCAAACGATCCCCTTTTGGATGATGACAACCCTCTACTGTTATTTCAAGGTGGTTTATTGGCGACAGCTGGCCATTTTGAAGACAAATAACGACCAATCATCTACGTGATGAATTAATATCTAGCTAGATCCTAGTTCGACTAAGGCCATTTTTTATTAACAACACTGAAACTCATACTCAATTTTGGGTAGGGTTTTTTTGTCCAAATCTGGATGTTTTGACAAAATGAGGACTATTCTATGGAACTTTCTATTGATAATATCCGGTCGTCTTTTTGTTAAGGTTTGCTTTCGTTCCCTATTACGGGTTTTGATGAAAACGGTAAATTCCAAGCGTATACTTACAAGCAGCTAATTGAATGGTTTATTGAGCACAATGTGCCATCGGTTTTTGTAGCTGGTGGAACAGGAGCGTTCTTTTCGCTTGATATAGAAGAATATAAACAAATTTGTAAAATTGCAGTAGAACACAAATATATCCTCTATCTGGGGATTTGGGTAACAACGCCAAATTAAATAGTATGTTCATTTGTGGTATAAAAGACGATTGTTGATATGAATTAGGAATATTTATGGAAGAAGCAAGCAAAGTGTATTTAGACAAGTATCTTAATTCTTTACCTTCAAATATTGCGGGTGCGTATACGTCGTTTAGTTCTGATTATTTCTGTGCAGATGAATTGAATGCGAATATTTGTGTTGATTTAATATTGCGTGGTGAGAAACAGGCGTCTTGTAGTATGGAGTATTGGTATAGCCATGAAGGAGAAGCTTTACCTAAAGTGGGTCATTTGCAAGTGGTAACCAATTGGAGTGGTAATCCAATTTGTATTATTGAAATTACCTCGGTATCAAACTGTAAATACAATGAAATTACAGCAGAGTTTGCTGCCTTAGAAGGTGAAGGTGATAAAACGCTAGCTTGGTGGCGTGATGCTCATTGGACGTTTTTCTCTCTTGAATGTGAAGAACTAGGCATTCAACCTAGTGAGGATATGCTATTGGTTTTGGAAGAGTTTAAAGTTGTTTATAAATAATAGACTGAGACCTTTGCACGACTATTACGCTTGCTAATACTTTGTTAAAAACAGACTCGTTTTATCATCGATCATGACTTCGTGCAAAGGTCTCAGGCTATGCTTTTTTAGGCAAAATATAAAAAATAACAGGTACTAAGCTGTTTGCTCAGTTTGAAAGTGAGCAATGGAGTTATAGCATGTATGATCCAATACAAGATGGAATGGAAAAAAGTACAGAGCGTCTTATTAATAATCAGGCACAACCTCCAAATGAGTTGTCAGATTTAGTCCACAGTTATTGGGAACTGAGGACAGAAGCGCCATTAGAAAAAGATTTTTTACTTCACGCTGTTCCCGATGCCTGCGTCAATATTCTTTTTAATCAACAAGATACTCGGATCGCGGGTGTTACTGCATTGCGTACAACTTACGAAGTATTGAATTTAGGTAAGAGTTTTCATTATGCTGGAATTCAATTTTTTCCTGGGGTATGGCAAGGGGATTTAAAAGATACGTCTGACAGTTTTGTTGGTGCTCCCTATTGTGGTGATTTGCCCTTGATTGAAACCAGCGAAGCACTTGCCATAGAAGGTTTTCATGCTAAGTTGCCTATTTTATCTGCCTTAGTATCACAACTTATTGAGCGTAACTATGTGGCGCATAATCCTATAATTCAGGCTATTTTATTGAATCTGGATGTGATTCATAATGTGGCGGATATGGCAGAAGTTACACACTTATCAACGCGGCAATTACAGCGTAATATTAAAAAAACAACGGGCTTCTCCCCCCATGACTTTCTGAAAGTGGTGCGCTTGCAACAATCATTTAAGCAGCATTACTTGGATTCTTATACTGACCAATCGCATTTTATTCACTCTTTTAAGAAAATAACGGGTTACACACCAGCAGAATATTATCGAAAGTACGATGTCTGATTTATACAATTCTCAAGTGTGATGGTGGATTATTATGATTACCTCTTACAAGCAAACGAGGAAATAATCATGAAACAGAACGCAATTGGTTGGTTTGATATCTATGTAAATGACATGGAAAGAGCAGCGACGTTTTATCAGTCGGTATTCAACACACAACTTGAAAATTTGGGGGATCCTACGGACAATCGAGTTATTATGAAAAGCTTCCCAACTGATATGGCGCATTATGGCGCGGGTGGGGCATTAGTAAAAAGAGAAGGGGCTGGCCCAGATACTGGTGGAACCATTGTGTATTTCGGGGTGGAAGATTGTTCAGTTGAAGAGTCTCGTGTTTCCAGACATGGTGGTAAAGTGATGAATCCTAAAATGTCGATAGGGGAGTTTGGGTTTGTGAGTGTGTGTATGGATACAGAAGGTAATTTGTTTGGCCTTAGTTCAATGAAATAGCCTTTTTAACAAAGTATTAGCAGCGTAGTAGTCGCGCAAAGATCCCTATTGATATGACTATAAACACCTCTCTAAATGTAAACAACCAGACTCAAGGGTGAGAGGTTTGTTTTATTTCAGCATGATACTATGGCTCAAATAAATGTGTTTCAGTGATATGTCTAAAGTGAACTATTCCTAAACTCGGTTGAAAATAGCCTTGAAAAAGAGTGAATAGCTGTGCTCTTATCTATCTTGCATTCAAGTATAGGTTTTATTTATGCGATTGTTAAAAACGGCATTCCATCCGAATGTTTCTCCTGCTGATGTTGCTCCTATCAGTGAATATCATGTGATTGTGCGTCATGCTGCGCGAGGCATTGTGATAAAAGGGGAGAATATCTTACTTTTATACACTCAACGTTATGATGATTATAGCCTTCCCGGTGGTGGCATTGATGACGGTGAAGAAGAGACTGCTGGGCTAGTACGTGAATTAAAAGAAGAAACGGGAGCTCAAGGCATTCGCAATATCAAACCTTTTGCTCGTTATGATGAATATCGCCCTTGGCATAAACCTGATGCGGATATTATTCATATGATTTCTCATTGTTTTATTTGTGACATCGATGAAGAGCTAGGTGAGACTGCTTTTGAATCCTACGAGGTACATAATGGAATGACGCCTGTATGGATGAATATTCATCAGGCTATCCATCATAATGAAGAAGTGATTGCCAATAGTGATAAAAAAGGACTATCCATTGAAAGGGAGGTTTATTTATTGAAAGTCATTGCTGAAGAGTTGATGCCGAATTAACTGTATTTATAACGACCTTGCTTGAAAATTAGAGAGTGTTTTTTTCTGCTCTCTAATTTCCCCTACTGCTTTCTAATTTCGTCTTAGATGAGTAATTATGTTTACTCTTGAAACCATTCTGTCAGCCTTCGGGAAACCACTCTTGCAGCGGAAGAAGTATTCTCGGATTCACGAATTAAGGCAGACCAGTTAAGGTCTAATTGTGTTTCTCCTACGCTGACAGCGGTAACCGTGCTCTGTTTGATAGCAGACTGAACCGCCCAGCGAGATAGGATACTTAAACCAAAACCCGCAGCAATCAATTCAATAATTGCGTCTGTTACTTCGACAACGGTGACCAAATGTGGCACCACTCCAGAAGCGGAGTAGCAATTGATATGGAGTTAAATTGAACCGTTAATGGTGCTGATTTGGGTGGCTACAGTCGAAAAGGTTTCTTTCATCCATGTAAGGGAAGATTTAAAAGTGAGTTGGTGTCTTTTAGATAGGGCTTTTGGGGGGTAATGTATAAGAGTAAGAGAGCTTTGCACAACGACTAAGCTTGCTAATACTTTATTAAAAACGGACTCAAAATGCGCATTTATAACTCATAAAGTCTGCTTTTTTGTCTGTTTTTACCTCGTCTTATCATCGCTCATGTCTTCGTGCAAAAGTCTCTATAAATAAGTTATTATGATTAAAGAAAATGTGTTTAAGGAAGGTGTATAGTTGGGTTTTGATATTTTGACTATATGATTGTTAGACGTATGTTAAATTTAGTTGGATTAATAAACCTATGAATGGCTCTTCTACCCATAAACCTCGTCCGATGGTTGATCTTCTTGTTAGTATTGTTTTGCCTTCACTTATTCTTATGAAACTCAGTGGAGAAGATGAATTGGGAGTGACCGGAGGTTTGATCACAGCACTTGCTTTTCCTCTCGGATGGGGGATTTTTGAACTTATAAAATACAAAAAACTCAACTTCATCGCTTTGTTAGGGCTTTTCAGTGTTTTACTGACGGGCAGTATAGGATTGTTCGAACTTGATACAAAATGGCTAGCGGTTAAAGAGGCTGCTATTCCTGCCATAATTGGAGTGGCGGTATTCATTTCTACATTTACGCCTTACCCATTAATTAGAGCGCTATTGTTTAATGCTGACATTATTGATGTTGATACAATCAAACAAAAGCTAGAAGAAAATAATAATGTTGAAGCATTTGAAAGCAGCTTAATGAAGGCAACCTACCTCGTTGTTGGTTCATTCGCTTTTTCTGCTGTCATGAATTATCTACTAGCTAGGTGGATTGTAGTTAGTCCTGCTGGGACGGAAGCTTTCAATGAAGAATTAGGTCAGATGACCTTGTATAGTTATCCTGTTATTGCGCTTCCATCAATGATTATCATGATGGGGATCTTTTATTATCTAATAAGCACTATTAATAAAATGACAGGGCTAAAGTTAGAGGATTTGGTCGGTAAAAAATAAATCGATTTGTCAGGCAAGATACAAACCTTAGTTACTTTCATTTATTTGGTTCTGCTATGAAGGAACGCTATGTCATTAAAATCAAACTTTGAACTTATGGCGTCTTATAATCATGGGATGAATGAAAATATCTATGATGTCGCATTGCGTCTGAGCAATCATAAACTTAGCGAGAATCGTGGTGCGTTTTTTGGCTCTATTCTCGCGACATTAAACCATATTTTAGTGGGTGATATTATTTGGCTTAAGCGGTTTGCCAATCATGCTGTTCAATTTAAAACACTGGATTATGTTCGAAGCCTTTCCAAACCAAGCAGTCTAGATACGATTTTATATGAAGATTTTGATCTGCTTCTAAAAAACAGAAAACACATAGACGGTATTATTTTAGAGTTTGCTACTGAGATTACAGACGAAGTACTGACATCGAACTTGTCCTATAAAAACATGAAAGGGGAGCCATTAACGCAAAACTTAGGGCACCTCATTCAACATTTCTTTAACCATCAAACCCATCATAGAGGACAGGTATCAGCCTTATTAAGTCAAGCTGGTGTTGATGTTGGTGTTACTGATTTGTTAATGAATATTCCAAACAAGCAGTTATAAGAAAAGAGTGTTATTAAATATCCTCAACCAGCATTTTGATTGAGCTTAATATTCCTTGAATGTTAAGAATAATTCCTAGAGTAAAGACATTAATTAAGGGTGATTCGGCATCCATTTTTTCGAAAGTGGGCACTAACGCATCTTGAATGGTATCTATGATTAATGCACTAAGAGAATGGCTTTTATCTATTGCCCAAGGAGGCATACTGCAAGGAGGAGGGATGATATTTAAAGGGTCTCCACTTTTTAACTGGTCAACACCCTCTTGTAACATGAGACTGATGTCATAAAAATAGTTTTCAAGATTGTATAATAACGTATCAAGTTGCTGCCATTGCTCCGGTGTAAGCTTGGCGTACCAAGTGTAAATTGACGGGGAGGTACGAATGGCTGCTATTTGTTGGTTAACACCATAAACCAGTAGAAAAGTGTTACTCCATTGACCTTCTATTGTTGTCTTGTTAGTTGTCATATAGAAATACTTTTTGTAGATTAAGCCCCACTTTTATGGGGCTTAATGAGACCACCTTAAATTAGTTAGTTGGTGTGCTAGGTGTTCCCGCTATGAGACTAGCTGTTGCGCTTACTATCGATTCTCCATTTTTTAGAATGGCTTTAGCGGTTTCTAAAAGTATTGGGTCTCCGTCTAAATTTGGAATCATGGACTGAAATATAGGGCTTGCTGCTGACCAAGCTTGTTGAATCACACTAGGGTCTGATCCTATCGCTGGGAAAGCGGCTGTGATCGTCATCGGTGGTAATGTATAAGTTACTTCTTTCGCCTGTTTAATTGTGTCAATAGCACTGATGATATTGTTATCAAGAGTGACAACAAGTTCATACAATTGTTTTGTTAGATTAATAATGTTTGCTTTGTCAGTTGTATTAGCGGATTTAAATAAATCTTCTTTTTCTATTGCTGCTGCAAAAGTACGTAATACCCCTCCAAAAGAAGCAAGGTAATAAGTATATTTTGTGAAATTATCAACTTCAGTTTGTTGTTTAGGTGTCAGTGTTACAGTGCCAGTCATGTTATTTTCCTTATTTTTGAGTGCTGATAGAAGTAATTAGGTTGTTTAGCTGGGTGATATCAGAGCTATTTAAAAACAGGTTGTCATATTGTTTACCTTCCACACTGTAGCTATTGGAGCCGCTAATGGCAGTATTCAAACTATTTATTGTGCTAATCAGTGACTGTATATTTTTGCTAAATTGACTCAAGGAATCACTGTTTAATGTATTTTGAGCATTTAGGATGTCTTGATATAACGGGGTTAGCGGAAGATAACCTGTGGTTGCGCTGTTGGTAAAATCGTTAATTGCAGTAGCTACTACGCTTCCAACATCAGAAGCAACAGAAGTACTACTTGTTTTCACCGCATCTAATGCGGCGGCAGAAGACGCTTTTGATGCTGGGTCACTGCAACCTGATACATTTAATACTATGGAAATAGGGTTTAAAATTGCATTGATGTATTTCATTTTACTGGCGATTTCATCGAGGTTTTGCATTGATGAAGACGCAATCACAACCGAGTGGTTTGCTACGGGCAATAAAGCGTTAGCATAAGCAACCATGTTGGCGTTTATTGATTTTGTTTGCTCTAGTAGATTTGTGCAGATAGTCGATATGGACTGAGCCTTACTGCTAAGAGTCTGGCAACCATTATTGAATGCGGTATTAACAGAAGCTAATTGTGATTGTTCACTATCACCTGAAGCAGTGGTAGCAATTGAGTCTAAAAGACTTGAAAGGCTATCAGCTCCATACTGCCAACCCTTTATCCTAGATAAAATCGTATTTATGTCGCTACTGCTTGGTATTTGTTTTTCTGAATCTGTAATTTGAGTGCTAATACTACTGACAATGTTTTTTAGCTTAGGTATTTCAGTGATGATTGTTTGACACTGCTGCTGTTGAGAGGCAATGGTTTTTGATGCTTCTCCAAATACATTGTCTAATATTTTTATATCATCTAGAAAGCTGAAGACATCCGCAATGGTTGTGAAAATAGTCGCAACGTCATTTAATTGAGTTGTTAATACACTTCCAACAGGAGTAGAGCTCTGTAAAGCAATGATATTGCTTTCCATGCACTCTAAATGGGGCAATATACTGTTCAGCTGATTGGTAACCATACTTACGTCTGTGCTAAGTGCTGTTACGGCTGGTCGTGCTGTTGTTGTGCTCATGTTTTGTCATCCTCCGTAACTTGTGTTGCCAGTTCTTTTATTTTTGTTAGGTTTGTTACAACGGCTTGGCTGCTTGCTGCTGTTCCTGTAAACCCATTAGGGATGGTATTTGTGCTTGTGCTACTTACTGCTGGAGGCGCTTTAGATGCACTTGGCGGTGCTGGAGGCGCTAAGGTGATTTTATTTATATCAACGATTCCTGATACTAATGCATCGATGAGCTCTTGAACGGCTTTTGTAACGAGCGCGTTTTTCTCGCTACTGCTGTCTTGATTATAATTTAATAAGAGTTTTGCCGTACTCGCCCAGCCTGTGACCGTTGATGAGGCTGCGCTGCTGTCATTGAAAAGGCTAAAAACAGCTCCTTGTTGTTTGAAGGTATTTCCAGAAAATGTATTTTGAATATCTTTAATAATTGGGCCAATGCCTAATGCATTTTCTAATTTTGTTTCAAGGCCATCAATTAACTTTTCTAGCCCAGTATCTTCCATGGCTTTTTTAATCAAAGGTTCTACAGTATGGTCGAATACCCACTTTAGGGCATCTAATAACCAAATTACTGGCTTCATTATGTCATGAACTATTTTAACCGCTTCCTGTACTGGTGTTATATGTCCTTTGGCTGTTGATATTGATGTACTTGCATGACTAATGTGTGTTTTTGCTTCGCTAACGGCTTTATTTATGTCATCAACGAAGTCATCAATCACTTTGGTAATGTCGTCTAACGCAACAACAATTGGTTTTAAATCGGTAGAGACTTCATTTTTAATCGTGTTGTATTTTGCTATAACATCTTCTAAACGAGTAGAGGCTGTGGAGCCAGCTAAAACCGACGCTAAAGTTCCCGAGATCTCCAATAGCGCATTGAGAATGCTAATTGTTTTTGTCGCGTCTGGAATACCTTTTGAAATATCTACTAAAGTGTTTTTCAGGGTGTTGAGCCCAGAATCAACATCTTTCATTACCTTATCAACATCATTTGTAACTGTTTTTAAAGGGGATATTGCTGAGTTGACATCGTCAATTACAGTGCCGATCGATTCCAATATATCAGCAATCTCTCCAACAACTGGAATGGCATTTAATGCAAGGCAAACAACTTGTAAATCACTGATAATGATGCAGACATCATTAAAATCGGCAAATACTTGGTCAATATCATTAAGGACGTTAGTAATGTCAGTTACAGCCGTATCTAATTTAACTACAGGAGGTACGAGCTGGGAGACGTTGCTGGCGACCTGATTAAGGTCTAGAAGCACTTCTTCAAAAGGGCTGTCCATACTTTTCCTTATTATCTGGGGGTTGTTTTTATATTTTATTGTTATGCTTTATGGTTATAGTTATCAGAATAAATAGCTTATTTCAGGCTAGCGTAAACATCCAACTACCACAATAGTTAAGTTGAAATAATTAGGGTCAGAGTAAAGAAGTCGTTAATATAGCTCATAAGAAACGACTTGAATTTTATAAAAGGGACCTTTGCATGACTATTACACTTACTAACACTTTGTTAAAAACAGATGCAAAGCGCGCATTTTTTACTCATAAACGCCGCTTGTTCGTCTGTTTTTCGCCTCGTTTTATCATCGCTTATGATTTTCTTCAAAGGTCTCTAAAAGCTTTAAATTATTGATTGCCAATCAATCTTTAGCTGAGATGAACTCAGTTTATTAGCGAAGTACTGTGGTATGAAAAAAGAGCTCAATTTGTTTTTGGCGAAAACTGTATATGGGCCGATTTTATCATCAGTATCTAAAATAAAATGATATTGAATCTTTGTGTTATCAGGGACATCAGTTTTTATTTGTATCGAAGCTGCACTTAAATTAGAGCCAATGTGGTCAGTGGAATTAGTTGGAGGAGGGAGTATTATTTTTCCTTGATTTTTTCCGAAGTTAAAACATCTGTCATGAGTCAATGTATGCGTTTTTATTTGAGGCCATAAAAAGTGTCTTAAGAAGTTCTGGTCAGTATGATGTACTGTTACGTTCTTTGAAACGTAATCTAACATCGCATTACCAACTTGGTTGACGAAGCCATTTTTTAACCCAAACAACCCTGCTAATATGAGTTCACAATGAGAAGGAAAATCTCGAATTATATGTGCACTAAAACCTGATATTAACCATTCTTCGATAACATCTTTTTCTCGAAGACTAATAACGGAATCGGCATCTCGACACAGGGAAATAGAGACTTGTGGATCATCTAAAACCAAAAAGCGCCACATGGTTTTTGGTAGGCTGGTAAAGGGGGGAGTAACTTTAATTACCTCTGCTTGAGCTTCTATTAGCCTATTTTGAACATGGGCAGGAACGCTGTCATCGAGATAAAATCGGCACACAAAGGAAGGAAATAAAGCTTTTGCGGCGGCAACATTTAATAAAGCACTTTCGCAATATTTTGGTTCTGCTCCATATAGAGAAAAACTAAATACTTTTTTACTTCCTTGAGGCGGCGTAGAACTAGATGAGGCGATAGGCAGGGCGTTTTTTACGGCAAGAATATCTTTGGCTTTGAGGCATAGAGCGCCAAAATGTTGATACTTTTCTTTGTTGCCTGTTACTCCGTAAATCTCCGTTAGGTTTTCTAATGTTGCGATATCCTGTTTACCTAATTGAGTAAATTTCTCCAAAGACTTTTCAGACATTTGAATGGCTTCATCAAACCGCTTAAGCCGATATAAACATACAGCTTGTATCTGTAAACTGCGGGGATCATGGCTGAGATCGTAAATAGTTTTATAGACATTTAATGCCTGCTCAAACTGCCTCGTTTGGACTAATTGTTCTGCTTTTTTGACTAGTGCAGAAAATTGCTGTTGTTTTTTATGGTTTAACTTTTTTAAGCTCATGAAAAAATAAAGGCCTATTATGAAGGTGCAATTACCTTAAACTTCTATAATAAACACCTTTTGTCTTTAAGGGAACACATGTGCCTCTGTAAACACATGTGCCTCTTTAATGGAATCAGCTGCTTTAATCTTGTATTCACTGTTATGGTGCGTTGTATTTTAAGCGCACTAAAATTAATCTTTTTCCACATGATACCCCTTCTTTTTGAAAGAGAAAATCCATGTCTCACTAAGAAGTGTAAAAAGTGTAGTGCTTTGTAAGCAATTGTATTTACTGGGAGACGGAATTTTTGTGTGTCTCAATCAAGGGTAAATATCGAGACCAAATAAAGAGCGAAAATAATAGTGGCGTATTTTTTGCAATCCACTCATAGCAAATCAAATACGTATAAGGATAAATCTAATGATACTGATGCCTGGAGCAGTGCTGATGTCTTTTCTATCGTATTCTATGAGGCTGTTGATTTTTGTCTCTTTAGGCGTGGGTGCTCTGGTGCCTTTTTTACTATCAATGGCTCCGACTTACCAACAAATTATACAAATGATGTTTATATTTTTGTTAGTGTATTTAGGTGCGTCTAGTAGCCATTTAACTCGCCATCGACTAAAGCTTTTGCACCCACATATCCATCAAGATAAAGGGCTGAGCACTTTGCCATTATCTCGTGGTGATGCTGAATTCAATGAAATTGTTAATCATATTAACTCCATGCTTAGATCGCTAGAGCGAAAAAATGAATTACTCTCAAGTTGTGCAAAAGAGGCTTTTTATACATCCAATGAATTGCAAATATCTTCTAATGATGTAGCTAGTGGTGCTCATCAAGAATTTGAAGCGTTAGATTCATTAGCCGCGACGAGTGAGGAAATGAGCACGGCAATCGGAGATATCTCTCAGCGTTTAACCACCACAACCACGATGGCCAAAAATACCTTTGAGCAATCTAATAAAGGTAAAGCCGCACTTGAAACACTTAAAACCAGACTGGATGCGATGCAAGGAATGGTAACCAGCAATCGAGATCAAATACAGGAGCTTAATGCTGCCTCAGTCGCTATTAGACAGTTTGTTGAAACGATTGATCAAATTACGACAAAAATAAATTTACTCTCATTAAATGCGGCTATTGAATCGGCTCGGGCTGGAGAAGCGGGTCGTGGTTTTGCTGTTGTTGCTAATGAAGTAAGAACATTAGCTTCTAGCACCGAGGAGGCAACGCGGGTTATCTCGACTTTAGTTGAAGGTATTGCAGACAAAGTGGCTGCTTCAAATCAAAACAGTCTTTCGTTAATGGAGCTGACAAATAATGCCTCAAAAGCAACATCTGAAGCATCAGATAGGTTGGCTGAGATTGAGACTTCTGCATTTAATACGGAAGCAGAAATCTCTCTTTCTCATACTTTAATGAGGGAATTTAGCGTCGCCAATGATCAGATGTGTGAACGACTGCAAAAGATAGCCAGCGTGAGTGAAACTCATTCACAGGCAAGCAAAGATACCAAGGACATGGTGCATTATTTAGAATGGCTTTCCTCCCGTCTTGAACAAAAGGAGACATAATATGTTACTGGCTATCTCTTCAATTACCTTAGTTGTTCTACTCATACTTTTGGCAGCAATAAGATATATTTGGGCTACTAAAAATTCCCGAAAGCTAGCATTAAAAGGCATAGATGGTCTGAAGCAACTTATTGAATTAACCAAACTCACTCAACAGCATAGAGGCATGCATGCGGGGTTTCTTAATGGACGTAAGGAGTTTTCTGATAAGCTATTAGTACTTGAAGCGAACATTCAATCGCGTATAGATGAACTTGTTAAGTTCGAAGCCTTATATTCGCCAAGTCAATCCCTAGGCATTAAGCACATACAAACAAAGTGGCAGCGAATTTGTGATAATAAGCAGCAATCCAGTGCAGAAAGCTTTCAGTCTCACTCAGGTTTGATTGCCAGAATGCTGGACTCACTATGGGACATAGCGGATCATTTTGCTTTGACTTCAAGTGAGAATCAAGCGGTAAGACGCTTAGCTACTCAATTTGTGAAAACGATCCCAGAATTAACAGAATCTCTTGGTCAAATTCGAGCACTATCAGTGCAGGTCGCTTCTCAGCATCAAATAAGCGCGGATAAAAAATTACAACTGCTTTATACACTTTCTCGTATTGAAGAGCGGATAGTGGGACTCGATGATAATTTTCCTGACACCAGTTTAACTTCGTTGAAAGCTTTTTTACTGACAATAAAAACTGGAACAGAGAATCAAGGGTTAAGCCAGCAAAATCCAGATCATTTATTTAAGGATGCAACATTGGTGATTGATGAGCTATTTACTTTTATTAATAGTGGCTTTACCCGTATTCAAGATCAATTACAGGGTAGATAGCTTTACTTTTAGTGTCTTGTGATTGGAAATGCTTTTTCGTGCTTATTCATTAAATGCGATAAGTCAGTCTGTCTAGGGAAAGTTCAAATAAGTCCTCTTGCCTCAGCATGTGGGTAAAAGCCTGCTACTCGAGGCGAGTATTGAATGTATAGACTCTTAACATTAGTGTATGCTATCTCTTATTTTTGGCTAATAAGCCTCGTGATTTT
Source organism: uncultured Marinomonas sp. (assembly GCA_947493575.1). Lineage (GTDB taxonomy): Bacteria > Pseudomonadota > Gammaproteobacteria > Pseudomonadales > Marinomonadaceae > Marinomonas. Next base: position 144,080 of record CANLRQ010000002.1, on the reverse strand, counting down.
AAGAGAAAGCGTAATGGCAAAACTGGATTTTTCAGGTGTTAACAAATCAACGAGCCAATCCTTCCATAAACAAAAGGACATTATTAAGAAGGTATTATCGGGTAAGTCTGTAGTGTGTGAAAATTGCGCTCAAACGTTATCTCTAGTTCCTAAAAATGCAGCAGGCCATGCTTATGTTAACTGTATAAAAGGTTGTACCAATATCGAGCTTGAGGTTGACATCTAGAGTCGATCTATAGGCGTTAGAAAATTTTAATCCTTGATCAAAATTAAGCATCTTAACTTAAACATCTTAACTTAAACGTATACTCTTTAGCCAACTTGCGTTGTTTATAAAACAAGTTGGCTTATCAGGTTAGATTTTAAATTTATCAATGTTTTTATTTAAAGTTGCAGATATTTTGAACACACTTTCAGACACTTTTTGAGATTCCAGTATAACTTCAAGAGTCTCAGTTGATAGTTCATTTAAAGAGCTAATACTTTGATTAATATCATTCACAGCGCCATTTTGCTCATCTGTCGCAGTGGCAATTTGGTAAATAATATCATTTGTTTGGTTGATAGTTATCTCAGCGACACCCATAGACTCTTTAATTTTATGAAACATTTCAACCACTTCCTCGACTTGTCCTGAACCGCTGTTAATAGCCTCTACTGCTTCACTAACGCCACTCTCTAAGTCAGAAATCATAGTTTGAATATTTTCAGTGGATTGCTGTGTTCTACTAGCTAGCGTTCTTACTTCATCCGCAACAACCGCAAAACCTCTACCTTGCTCACCTGCACGAGCAGCCTCAATCGCGGCATTTAGTGCAAGTAAATTGGTTTGTTCTGCGATTCCTTGGATAACACCTAACACTTGGGCAATTTTTTCAGATTCTTTTGCAAGTTTAACAATCACTGTACTAGCATGAGAAACGGATTTCGATAATTCGTTAATGTTTTTTACTGATTGTTCAACAATAATTACAGTAGTATGGGACGCTTCTTTTGCTTTGCTTGTTTCAGACTGAGCTGTTTGAGCATTAGTGGCTACTTCGCTAATAGAATAGTTAAGCTCATTAATAGCTGTTGCAATTTGTTCAAGTTTAGAGTTTTGTTCTGTTGATATGGATTTATTGTGTGTTGATAAATCGCTCAAATTGGTCGAAACTTTAGCTAAGGAAGTGGAATCCGATTTAATAACATCCACTAACTGATGTAATTTATCCATTAGCTTATTGAATGTTTTAGCTAGAATAGATAGCTCGTCTGTGCCGTCAGTATCTAATCTACCCGTTAGATCACCGTTACCTTCACTAATTTCAGCAATCATGGATTCCAGTAAATTGATTCTAGATGTGATAACACGGGGTAAGAAAGTAATGCAAATTAAGCTGGACGCCATAATTAAAATTACAAACAGTATAAACAGTGAGTTTTGTTTATCTGCTGCGTTTAGAGAATTTTCTACAGTTAATTTTGACAAATTATTAATTTCTTCTCCGATATTATCATAGTAGCTACGTAAAATATCAAAGTGTTCCATAGTCTCGTTTGCGTTTAATGTTGATGCTTCATTAATTTTTCCCATATCCGCCAACATAAAGACATTTTGAGCGCTTTTTAACCATGAATTATATGACTTGTCAAAACTTGATAGTGAATTAGTTAAATCAGGGTAAGCCTGTAATAGAGATTTGACTTCATTCATGCGATCAAGAGCCTGCTGGGCGTTTTCAGTAAAACTATCTAGGTCTTCTTGTGTATTTGATAAATTTAGTTGTTTCTTAATTACGTAACTTTGGCTAGCGGATAAGGCTTGATATAAATCTCGATCAGCATTGAGAGTTGTACTAATACCATTTAAGAAAGCATCAGAGATCACTGATATATTGTTAGAAGAAGTTTGGTTGTTTTGAATTCCTAGAAAACTCAAAATGATTACTAAACCACTAATGAAAAAGAGAGGAATAGATATTTTTTGTCTCATTGATACTGTATTTAGCTTCAGCATATATGCCACCTTATGTTTTTAGTTAGTTTGTGCATAAATTGTAAATAGAAACCTTTGAACGACTATGGCGTTTACTAATACTTTGTTTAAAAAAGATTCATTTATAACTCATAATCTTCGCTTTTTTGTCTACTTTTCCTCATCGCTTATGACTTCGTGCAAAGGGCTCAAATAATTAATCTAAAGGTATACTGAATTTATGTTGTTGTAAGCTAAAATTACAAAAAAATATATTTTGAGACCTCAGCATAATTCGGTAAATTGATTTTTCCGTGTGAAAAACATCAATAAAATCAAAGGGTAATTTTTCCATTTTTGAAAAAACGAGAGTTATGCTGATGTCTCATTTTAAAAGTATTGTGCTCTAGGGAAGGTGTGAATAAGACTGCTAAACCTTAGTCTTTCAGAGAAACCGTTAAATAATACACGATTCTATAGGTATGTAGCACTTTTCAATGAGTCGTAACGCAATGTGACGTTTTCTCTGAAAGACCTGCAGATCATGATCTAAAAGTCTGAATTCTTTGTTGAGTATCTCGAAAATAGGCTAGCTATTCACATTCGACACTCGCCTCGAATAGCAGACTTTTATTTACATGCTGAGGCGAGAGGATTTGTTCGCACCTTCCCTAGTACCTGTTGCACTTAAAATTACTATTTGAGGCTTTTCCCAGCCATTATGCTTGTTAATACTTATTAACAAGCATAATAGTCGTGCAAAGGTCTCTAATTATTTTATGGCGCAGTTGCCTTTTCCAGCGCTTGGGTAACATCTTCAATAATATCGTCGATATGCTCGATACCTACCGATATTCGAATTAGATCTTCTGAAACGCCCGCTTTTGCTAACTCGTCAGCATCTAATTGACGATGTGTTGTACTTGCTGGGTGGCATGCCAGTGATTTTGCATCACCAATATTTACTAATCGAAGAATCATGTTTAAAGCATCAATAAATTTTCCGCCAGCTATTTTACCCTCTTCAGGTGTCGCTGCTTTGATACCAAAACTAATAATTCCAGATGCCTTACCGTCACATATTTTTTGACATGTTTCTTTAAATGGACTGTTGTCTAAAGCCGCGTAATTTACCCAACTTATTTGTGGGTGTGAACTCAGATAATTAGCCAATGCTTCCGCATTTGAGCAGTGGCGTTCCATACGTAAACTGAGTGTTTCTAAACCTTGCATAAGTAGGAAAGCGCTTTGAGGCGAAAGAGCTGCCCCTGTATTTCGTAAAGGAACAACACGACAACGGCCAATGTATGCAGCAGGTCCAAAAGCTTCAGTATATACAACACCGTGATACGAAGGGTCTGGTACGTTAAATACAGAAAAACGTGTTTTGTCTGCAGTCCAGTCAAATTTACCTGAATCAATAATAACGCCGCCTACTGTGGTTCCGTGGCCACCTACATACTTTGTTAATGAATGCACAACAATATCAGCACCATGTTCAAAAGGGCGACATAAAACAGGTGTAGCAACTGTATTATCAACAATTAATGGCACGCCATTTCTATGTGCTATGTCCGCTAATTTTTGCAGATCGACAATGTTGCCCGCAGGGTTGCCTATTGATTCACAAAATACAGCTTTGGTGTTGTTGTCTATCAGTGCTTCTAAGCCTTCGTAGTCATCATAAGTCGCCATGCGAACTTCAATACCTTGACGAGGTAAAGAGTGAGCAAAGAGGTTATAAGTGCCGCCGTATAATTGACTTGTACTAACAATATTATCTCCTACGGTTGTTAGTGCTTGAATTGCGTAGGTAATGGCAGCCATACCTGATGCGACAGCTAGCGCAGCGATTCCACCTTCTAGTGCTGCCATACGTTGCTCTAAAACGTCTGTAGTTGGGTTCATTATTCGAGTATAAATATTACCTGGTACCTTTAGGTCGAATAAGTCTGCCCCGTGTTGGGTATCATCAAAAGTGTAAGATGTGGTTTGGTAGATAGGAACTGCGGCAGATTTGGTTGTTGCTTCAGAAGTGTAACCATGATGCAAGGCAATGGATTCTGGTTTCATGTTGAGCGGTCCTTGTTATACGTTATTGTAAGGAAGCTAAAATATTACTCGAATTTAGTTGAAAGAGATAATACGTAGCTCTTATAAGAGTATATTCAAAAAAACCTAGAAGGACTATCGGCAAAGTAAAGAAGGTGCCATAGTATGAAATTAATCACTCAACTAAAAGAAGAAATACAAGCTTGCACTCTTTGCGCGGAACATTTGTCCTTTGGGCCTAGGCCAGTGATTCAAGTAGATACGCGACCTTTGTACGACTATTACCCTTGCAAATACTTTGTTTAAAACAGGCTCAAATATGCGCATTTATAACTCATAAACTCCGCTTTTTCGTCTCGTTTTATCATCGCTCATGACTTCGTGCAAAGGTCTCGATACATACTTACATTTATAGGGATAATTCTTTAAAGACTCAGAACTTAGTGTAACAGTGTGTAATGCTTTTCGAGCAGGATTTAGGATAATTTATGCACTGTTGTAAGTCGGCGTATATCCTTTTTTTACGAGATTCGCTGTTTTAGATTCATCATTTTAATAACACTGCAAGGAGTCTGTAATGGCTGATGGTACTAACGGGGTTAAACGCCGAGATTTTTTAGCGATGGCTGGTGGCCTGACGTTGATGAGTTCTTTTGCTCTACTGCCAAAATCTGCGGTAGCCGCGACTGGAAAAAAAATGGCACCAGAAGGGGCAAAGATTCATCGTCTTGGTATTTATCCTGCGATAGGCATTTGCCGTGTTGGTGGTAGTGATCAATATTTTTTAGCTCCTGAAGTTCCGGGCCTACCGCCTCAGCCTGTTGGTGGTTTTAAGGATGGAACGGAAGCGATTAAGAAACAAGCTCAGCGTTTTCGTGTATATGCCTTTGATGATCAAGACCAAGTGATTGGTGAAATAAAGGGAGATAAAGGAAATATCGAGTGGCGTGTTCACCTTGCAAACACCAAAGCGGCTTGGTACGGCTTTAATAATCCATTAGACAATGGTGATTTAGCTCCTGGCATTCCCGGACAAAAGCGTAATCAATATTTTGTTTCGGATGCCGAAAGAGAAGAGATGTTAGTGATTGATGGTAAACAAAAGAAAATCACTGGTGCGGATAAAAATAGCGACGGAAGTGATAGCCAATACGAATTTTCAGGGAAATTTTGGGGAACAGAAGAAGTTAAGCTTGGTAAATTGAAAACGGATGGTGAAGGACGATTAATTGTAATCCCACCAAATGGTGTTTCAAAAAGCCCTAAAAATGCACCGATTACCAGTTTTGCGGATAACGATGGTTGGCATGATGACTGGGGTGATGGCCCTGTTCAAGCCAGTGTCACATTGCCTGATGGTCGAGTCATGGAAGCGGATACCGCATGGGTTGCCTGTATTGGGCCGAATTTCGCCCCTGAAATTCCACCTGTTACCACCTTGTATGACGCCATTTCAAATATGAATGTTAAAGAAGGTTGGACAGCAAAAATAGAAACACCTATTTCATTTAGGAAGTACATTTATCCAATTTTCCGTCGTCTTGGCCTAATGGAATGGGTCAGTTCAGCCGCTAATTTACGACAAGGCTGGTTAGGTGTGGGTGACTTTTCAGACTCTGATTACATTAGAAAATTAGCCGACCCAAGTATTAATAATGTTGCATTTAGACGTGAAATTTTTTCTAAGTTTAGAAATCCGAATAACATAAGTGACACCGCGTATTTGGATGAACGTTTAAAAATGCCCATGATGTTAGGAGATGGAATTAATTTTGATGGCAGCCCATTGCAATGGTTCCAGTTCCCAGAACAACAATATCGCTTCTTAACTTATTGGGCAGAAGGGTTATTTGTGAATGATTTCGACGATGCCCAAGCAGATGCGATTACCAGCCTTGACGATATCGATTTGGCATTGCAACCTGATGCCTTAACAGAAGCGGCACTGGAACCTTGTTCTGGAGGTGCGTTTCATCCCGGAGTAGAGTTAACTTATTACTTAAGAATCCCGCAAATGTATGAGCGTAATTACAGGGAAAATGCGGAACCATTCCGTTTAGCTCATAAAGAACGAACTCAACTAGTGCAAAATGTGGGTCGTTTGTTGAATTTAGAAAATGCCACAAACGGTAACCCTAGTTTAAATACGGCGCCTCCATTAGGGCATCAATGGGCAGGAGATTTGACCCGTTGGATGGGGCTTCCATGGCAGTGTGATGCATTTAGCTGCCAGCAAGTGCTGATGCAAGAAGATTTCCCTACAGCTGTTTGGTGGCCAGCATTATTGCCGGTTGATGTCTTGCCTGAGAGAAATTACAACAGGCTGATGGATGAAAGTGTCAGCTATGAAGAAAGAGTTAAGTTCTTTGAGAGCCGTGCTGATTGGAAACGAGGTGTCGCAGGAATTGGATATCATGCAAATGCCAGTTATTGGGATGGGATTACGAACATGATTTCTTTATGGGAGAGAATGGGGTTTGTTGTGAAGCGTGAAGGTCCAGTTGCAGCGGGCAAGGGCAAACTCGCTGCCATTCCTAAAGAAATGTTTGTTGAAGTCGGTAGAGGGGATGTTGAAACGAGGTTTGATTGGAACCCATCTATGGGTAACTTACCAAACTAATGAATCAGACATTTGAAGTTGCTGTGATAGGTGGCGGCATTGCTGGTGCTGCTGCCGTCATATCATTAGCTCAAGAGGGTCTTAGCGTAGCTTGGATTCGACCTAAGTGGAAAGGCGAGGCTCACAAGGTTGGGGAATCTTTAGCTCCCGCAGCAAACCCTATTCTAGAGCGCCTTGGGTTATCTCATTTGATGGAAAATATCTCGCATCGACGTGCTAACTCAACGTTTTCGGCCTGGGGGCAAAGTGCTCTAGTTGAACGAAACAGTGCGGTTCACTTAGAAGGTGCAGGTAGCATTATTAATCGGATTAAGTTTGAGCAGGACCTGTTTGATATTGCTAATGAAGCCTGTTCATTAGTGGTGGAGGATGCCCTTCAAGAATTTGTAGAATTAGGCCGAGAATGGCAGATTAGAACATCTAATGGAACGAAAGTGATTGCATGTTTTGTGATTGATGCAACTGGTCGTGCACAGGTAATAGGGAAAGCTCTTGCGCAGGAAAAAAGCACTCAGAGGATAATGGGTGATCATTTGGTTGCTGCTTATGCTTTTTTGCGGCAAAAAGAAGGTTCTGATGTTATTGCGACTCCAGCAACCATTATTGAAAGTGTTGAAGATGGTTGGTGGTACGCTTCGTTATTACCTTCAAATGAGTTAACTCTAAACTTCTATTCTGATCCGGATATTATGCCTAAAGGCATATCTATTAATCTTGATAAGTGGAAAAATTTGATTCAACAAACTAATCAAATTTCCTATTGGATAGAGGATGCTGAATTTATAGTGGATACGCCCCCACAATTGGACAGTGCTGCAACAAGGTGGCTATCACCAGCAGCAGGCGTTAGCGGTGTTGCTGGATGGGCTGCAATAGGGGACGCAGCCGTTTCTTTTGACCCTTTATCGGCACATGGAATGACAACGGCGCTTTGGGCTGCTGCACGCTCGCCAGATTTGGTGAAAGCGTATTTAAATGGAAACAATCAAATATTACGAGATTACGCTGATTCGGTTGAAAAAGGCCGTAAAGAGTATCTTAAACAACGCAATGATATTTACCGGCAAGAACAGCGTTTTGCAGACAAGGAATTTTGGCACAGAAGGCGCTGACGTTAACTTTTTAATTTCTTAACCCTTTAGTGAATGACACACAAATGATGTTTTTGTATTAAATTTTTATAACGAGACCTTTGTACGAAGTTATGAGCAATGATAAGACGAAGCAAAAACAGACAAAAAAGCGGAGTTTATGAGTTATACATGCGCATTTTGAATCTGTTTTTAACAAAGTATTAGCAAGCGTAGTAATCGTGCAAAGGTCTCGTTTAATAATTTACTAAATTTAAAAACTGTGAAAAATTTAGTACTTTAGATAAACCTTTTTTATCTGGGTGGATATCTAACCAATAGCCATACTCACCTTCGAACTCAAGACTATGGAATTTCATTAATGAACCGTCAGACAATTCATTGAAAATCATATTTTTATCGATAATTGCAAACCCTGCACCATTTTTAGTGGCGGTAATGACCTGGTCTAAAGTACTAAACTCCATACCTAAATTAGAATTTTCTTCAAGGTCGAGGCTAACCCCCGCAGCAAGCAGCCATTTTTTCCAGGTTGGTAATCTGCGTCCTTTATGAGTGATATGTAATAAGCTATCGATTTCATTCTCTAAGTTTTGTGCTCTAATTAATAGGTCGGGTGCACAGACAGCGATATGATTTTCTAATTGTAATAACTCACTAGAGTACCTGGGCTTTGGTCTATTTCCAAAGCGAATTTCGACATCATAAATAAATTCACTTTCCTGATAGTTATGAATACAAAGTGTAAGCTGAGGAAATTGATTTTTAAATACGGATAATTTGGGAACTAGCCAGCGAGTTGAATAAGTTGGAGCACTTAAAATATAAAGTTTTTGTCTTTGGCTGGGAGATTTTAGTTCTGCAACAGCATCTGAAATAAGGTTGAAACCAGTATCGAGCTTAGTTAGTAATGTCTTTCCTGAATTGGTAAGTTTTAATTGTTGATGTTGACGAATAAAGAGAGCTACACCTAGAAAGTCTTCAAGGTGTTTTATTTGTCGACTTATTGCACCTTGTGTAACGTTTAACTCCTTTGCAGCTAAAGTAAAGCTAAGAAAGTTACCAGCATATTGAAAAGCACGTAATGCATTTAAAGAGGGAAGGGATTTCATATTAATAACTCTTTTTAACGACATTAAATAACTTATTAGACGACTTTTCTCTCTTGGATAAAGCTGATGTTCTATGAAGTTGTTTAATTTTCAAGTAAAAAATTAATATGGGATCTTTGAACGATTATTAAGCTTGCTAAGACTTTGTTAAAAACAGATTCAAAATGCTCATTTATAACTCATAAACTCCGCTTTTTTGTCTGTTTTTGCTTCGTTTTATCATCGCCCATGGCTTCGTACAAAGGTCTCAATATAATAGTCAGTTTTAAATAATAGTTTTTAGAATTGATTTTAAATTTTGAATGATTTTAAAGTCTATTATAGAAAATACAATACCTCTATATTGTATTAGAGGTATTGTATTAAGAATATTAATAACTAAGTAGATTGAGTAACTTCTTTTTCTGAAGTAATCAGGCTATTGTCTTTTATTTCTTTTGTAAAGGTTCCGTTTATTACGCAATAAATAAGAGATACATTACAAGCTAAAACAATAAATAGAGCTGGTAGCCCACCTAGGTTAGACATCATTTTAATTCCATCAATGCCAGCAAAGCTTGTCATGACCCATGCTATAAATCCAATAGTAATCCCCCAAATCGCCTTAAGAATGAAATTATTATTGCTTTCTTCGTTGTCTTCACCTGAAAGCACAGCTTCACTGTTATCTGAACAAAGGTTAGCAATAGCTTCTGTATTTGAATCTGCTGCAGTAACATACGAAAGAAAAGAAACAAATATGAAAATAATTGCAGTGATGCCAGCCAAAGGGAGGTTATCAAACATAGTATAAATAACGGACTCCGCTCCTGTTGCTTGGAGTGCCTTGTTTAAAATACCATCTCCATTCATGTCCATGTGTAACGCTGTACCACTAAAGATAGACATCCATACGCATGCGAAGGAAGCTGGTAGTACTAGGTTGAAAGTTAAAAATTGTCGAACAGTATAGCCGCGAGAAATTTTTCCTAAGAAAAGAGCTGTGATTGGTGCCCAAGCTAACCAATTAGCCCAGTAAAAAATTGTCCACCATTGAGGCCACTTATCCCCTGATGAGGCGCCTGTAAATAAACTTTTTTGGAAAAAGTTACCTAAATAACTACCAATTCCTTCCACACCCATAGATAGAATCCAAGTCGTTGGCCCAAAAATAAACACAAAGCCAGCGATGAAGAAAAATACTTTGGTGTTTAAACTGGATAAACGCGCAATGCCTTTATGTAATCCACTAGCGGCAGAAATAATAAAGCAAGATACAATAGCGAGAGTGACCAAGCCTAAAATTACAGGGCCTGTACCAACGGATAGCATATTGTCTAAACCACCTGCAAGCGTCAGAATTCCAGTACCTAAAGACGCTGCCATCCCTGCGACTAAAGCATATAAAGCAACGGCATCAATCACTTGGCCTGTTTTCCCTTGTACTCGTTTTCCAAAAATTGGATAAAGGGCTGATCCAAGAGAAAATGGCATTTTTAAGTTGTAATATGCTAATGCAAACATCAAAGCAGGAATTGAATAAATAGCATAAGGAGTAAAAGACCAATGCAAAAACATGGTTGACATTGCAAACTTTGCAGCGTCTGCGGAATTTGCTTCTAGACCTAAAGATGATGGTGGTGAATGGAGGTGAAACATAGGTTCTGCTGTCCCCCAAAAAAGAATTCCTATAGCAACGGTGGTACACAGAGCAATTGAAAACCAGCGCCATTTTGAAAGTAAAGGTGTTGCATTTTCACCGCCAATTTTGACATTACCAATCGATGAAAAGTAGACCCATACACAAGTGCCTAATATAAATAGAGTTCCTATGCTGAATAACCATGAAAATTCACTTAATATCCAACTGTTTATAACTGAGGTAACGCCTAAAAAACTATCCAAATTTACAAAACTTAAAATAACTGCCGTTATCAAAAGTAAGAAAGGCGGATAAAAGACTAAGGGTCTAATGTTACTTATTTTTTTCATTATTAAATCCTAATTGATATTGTATTCATATATAATATTTTTCTAATTATCTATATTCTTGTAAAACCATCTCTGCTCCTTTTTCTGCGACCATCATAACCGGTGCATTAATATTCCCAGAGGTAATATTTGGGAAAATAGATGCATCGATAACCCGTAATTTTTCGATTCCATGAACTTTGAGTTCATGATTTACTACATGCAATAAGGGGTCTGGGCCCATTGAGCAACTACCACATAAATGATAAATAGAGCCTGCACTTTTTCTGTAATATTGCAAAAAGCTGTCTTTATCACTGACTTGCTCACCGGGTAACACCTCTTCAACAGTGATCTGTTTTAAGGACGTTGTTTTAATGAACTGTCGGATTAGTTGACTTCCCTGAATTGCTTCATTCTGGTCTTTTTCAGTCGATAAATAGTTTGCCTGTATCAAAGGGGCGGCATTTGGATCCGCTGAAGCAATTTTCACAAAGCCCTTACTTGTAGGGCGACATGAGTTGAATGCCATAAGGAAGCCAGAATAAGGTTCAGGCTCCAATTTGGCATTTGGATTATTGGGGATCTGATAGGACATGGGGTTGAAGTAGAGCTGAATATTTGGTTTTGTCTCCTGTTCGGCCCCCTTAAAAAAACCACCTGCTTGATTCACACTTAAGGATAGTGGTCCTTTACGATTCAGTGCATATTGAAGCCCTGCTTTAAGTCGCCCACTTAAAGAGCGAAATTCATCATTGAGCGTTTTAATATTGGATTTATAGTAATAGCTGACACAATGATGGTCTTGCAGGTTCTCGCCAACAGCCGGTAAATTGTGTACTAGCTCAATTCCGTGCTGCTGTAATAGATCAGGGTTCCCAATCCCAGATAATTGCAATAGTTTTGGTGTACCGACCGCACCTCCACAAAGTAAGACTTCGTTACTTGCTTTAAATTGGTGGCATTTTCCATGAATTTCGGCCTCTACAGCAATCGATTTCTGGTTTTTATCTATGATTACTTTATTAGCTTGAGCGACTGTTTTAATGGTTAGATTATGTCTATTTCTAGCAGGTTTTAAGTAGGCTGTATTGCTAGAGTCCCTCACACCATTGCGAATGTTTGCGTCATAGATACCAGCGCCAAGAAAATTTTCTCCATTAAAATCGTGATTTATGGGTAATCTTAATTCTTTGGCGGCTTCTAAGAAGTAATTACAAATAGGATGAGCACCATGCCTCATTTGAGTGATGCCAATTGGACCCTTACTTGAATGATATGGAGTGTCTCCTATCGGATGAGACTCCAACTTTTTGAAATAGGGTAGAAGATCGTGGTAGCCCCAGCCAGGATTACCTACGGACTCCCAATCATTAAAGTCATCTGGGTTGCCGCGAACGTAAATCATTGCATTAATTGAACCAGACCCACCTATTACCTTACCTCTTGGTGTATATAAAGAGCGGCCATTCATTTCTTTTTCTGGCTGGGTGTAATACATATAATTGTAGGTTGGGTTGTAGTAGGTTTTGGCAAAACCAACAGGTACCTTTATCCATGGAGATTTATCTTCCGGACCGGCTTCCAATAGTAGTACGGAAAACTGCCCAGACTCGGAAAGCCTATTCGCTAAAATACACCCAGCAGAGCCAGCTCCGACAATAATAAAGTCATATGTAGTCATTTTATCTCATACTCGAGTAGACGGAATTATATGTAGCTAAAAAAAACAATATATCAAATATTTTGCTCTGCATTGGGAGACCCTTTTCTTGCTCCAGATGTCTGAGCTTGAGTATCGTAAGGCTCAGGATCCATTGACAAATGCAAACGCTTTCCGCGATAAGGCGAATTTGCCTTGATTACCTTCATATTGAGTTCAATACCTAACCCCGGCTTAGATGAAGGAATAATGTAGCCATCACGCCATTCAATTTTTTCATCTAATACTTCTGCATGGAATCCATCCCAAGTGCCGATACTTTCTTGGATTAAGAAATTTGGTGTTGCCGTGGCTAATTGAACACTTGCAGCGGCACCAATTGGTCCGTTATAAAGATGAGGCGCAATTTGTACGTAATGAGCTTCGGCCATGCTGGCGATTTTTTTAGCCTCTAAAATACCGCCTACGCGCCCTAAGTTCATTTGCAAAATGGACGCGCCATCGTTCATTAGTAGGTCATGGAATTCATACTTGCTAGTTAGTCGTTCCCCAGTTGCGATTGGAATACTGGTTTGGCGGGCTACTTTTCCCATGGCTTGATTGTTACCTGGAGGAATAGGTTCTTCAAACCATAGGGGATCATAAGGCTCTAATTTTTTAGCGAGACGAATGGCTCCAGCCGGTGTCATTTGCCCATGAGTACCGAACAATAGATCGCAGTTAGTTCCAACAGCTTGACGAATTTCACGACAGAAAGCGACACTTTTTTCGATATCGGTAAGTGATAATTGATGTCCTGAATAGGCGGTATAAGGACCAGCTGGGTCAAATTTTAGGGCTGTAAATCCCATCTCCATATTTCTTACTGCACACTGTACGGCGAGTTCTAAATTATCGTAATCGTAGTGTCCGTTTTCATCTTCAGGATAGAGGTAGGTATAAGTACGAAGTTTTTCGTTAACTTTGCCGCCAATTAATTCATAGACTGGTTTATTTGCGGCTTTACCAATTATGTCCCAACAAGCCATTTCTAAGCCGCTGATGATTCCCATCATGGTAAGGTCTGGACGTTGTGTAAAACCGCTGGAATAAGCCTGACGAAAAAAGCGTTCAATGTGGTGAGGGTCATGGCCGTTCAAATAGGCGTTAAAAACATCTTCAATGGCTGAAACCATTACATTTGGATGAAATGTGGATGCATAAATCTCTCCAACCCCTTCGATTCCACACTGGGTGCGTACTTGAACAAAAATCCAATATATCCCCCCCACATGAGGAGGCGGTGTGGCAACAACGTGCGTCTCACAGGATGCAATTTTCATTCTTTTACTCTCTGAAAAGTGATTAATTAGGAAAAATCACACTCTCCCTAATGGTACTCTGGACCACAGAGAGATGTTTTAATAGCGTATTGAGATCTCAGCATAACTCGATATATTGATTTGAAAAAATGAGAGTTATGCTGAAGGCTCGTATTAGTAATTCAGAACCACTAATCGAGTTTGAGTGAATTCCAACATTCCATGTTTCCCGTCATCACCACCGAGCCCAGAACGTTTCCAGCCGGCGTGGTAACCTTGATAAGGGTCGGCTGGAGTGCGATTAATGTATATTTCTCCAGCTTCGATGTTGTTTGCTACTTTCATCGCCGTGCGATAGTTCTCCGTGTAGATTACCGAAGCCAATCCAAATTGATGGTCATTAGCAAGTTCAAGAGCTTCATCAATGGTTCTATAAGGTAAAACAGGCAGTACTGGGCCAAAGATTTCTTCTTGTACAATTTCCATATCTTGACGACAGTGTGTTAGTAAGGTTGGCGGATAGAAGTGCCCTGTGCCGTCAGGTATGTAGCCACCAACTTCAAGTTTAGCGCCATCATCGATTGCACGAGCGACCATTTGATGAATATTGATACGAGCGCTTTCATTAATTAAAGGCCCCATCATATGAGGGTTTTTAGAGCGATTGCCGAATTCTTTACTTTTAAACTCTTCTTTTAATAATGAGATAAATTCGTCATAGACGGATTCTTGAACATAAACACGTTCTACTGCAGTACAAACTTGTCCACAATGGGTGGTTTTAGAAGCCACAATTTCTTTTGCTGCTTTAACCAAGTCCGCATCAGCTTCAACGATAGCAGGAGTTTTTCCTCCTAACTCAAGTGATGACTTAGCGATATTGACCTGAGAGTATTCTAAGACTTTACGGCCAGCCCCAACGCTTCCTGTTAGTGTAATCATGCCGACATTCGGATGGGTACAAATCATTTCCGCGGTAGCGTGAGACATGGCCAAAATATTAATAACCCCTTTTGGGAATCCTGCCAATTGTACTGCTTTTGCAATTTCAAATGCTGAAGAGGGGGTATTATTGCTCGGTCGCACGATGACACTATTTCCTGTAATTAATGCCGGTGCTATTTTGCGGAGCAATGTATAAACAGGAAAATTAAAAGGAATCAAACATGTAACGACTCCAATAGGTTCTCGTTGTAACAACAAATTTTCAGATGGAGTATCACTAGGGATGATTTCGCCTTCGATGCGTCGAGCCCACTCGGCATGATAACGGGTAATATCACCAGCATATATCGCTTCGTTAGTTGCATCTTCAAGGCTTTTACCGGATTCATTTGCCAGCGCTTCCCCTATATCGGGGCTCAAAGAAGTTAACGCATCAGCTAATTTATGTAGATATTGTGCCCGTTCTACACTGGTTAATTTACGCCATTTTTTTTGTGCTGCCGTAGCGCTATTAATTGCTCTCAATACATCATCTTCTGTTGCGGCTTGGACATTGGTTATATGTTCTTCTGTCGCTGGATTGTACACAGAAATTAATTCGGCTTTCTCAGAATCGAAGAACTGATTGTTTATAAAATTAGTATCATTGCGCATGGTGTTCTCCAAGTGTATTTTTTATGAATAATAAGGATTAGATACCAAGAGTGTCAATATTAATTTTATATACAAAGTTATTATTCCATTTATGGAATAATAACTTTAAGCTTTTGATTTTAAGTTGGTTTATTGTTTTTTTTAAATTGATATATATGCCTTAAAAGTAAGTTTTGGCTATATCAGGGTTTTATTCAGATGAAAAAAGTTAATAAATTTTGATAATGCAACTTGCTACCCATTCTTAAGTGAATTTATAAGAATTTTCCTTCATGGTTTCTATATATGGAATTTTTAATGTGAATTAACTCTGTGAAAGAGCTCGCTAATTAGGGGGTGTGAGTTTTTCTAGTTAGAGTATGTAAAAAGATCGTTTGTATAGCGTCTCGACTTAGTTTTTTATTCTACCTCTTATAAAAAGAGAAAAAGAGCTCGATATGCGAATAGAAAAAGATCTAATAGGTGAAGTACAGATTCCTTTAACCTCGCCGTTTGGTGCGCAAACACAAAGAGCCATAGACTTGTACCCTTTGTTAAATGATAAAGCCTTGAGTGCTTATCCTGATTTAGTGCTAAGTTTGCTGAAAGTAAAAAAGGCGGCTCTGTTAGCAAATATAGAAATAGGTGAGATTGAGAAGGGGCATGGTCAGGCGATGTTGTCCACAATAAATTGTTTGATTACGACGTTGCCAGATGTGATAAAGGAGTATTTTCCAATCCATGCTTACCATGGGGGTGGTGGAATATCGACAAATATGAACATGAATGAGGTTATTGCGAACCTAGCGAATCGAGATAGTTATCATCAAGAATTTGGTTCCTACTCACCTTTGCACCCCAATAATCATGTGAACTTAAATCATTCCACCAATGATTCGCTCAATACGGCCTGTAATCTAGCGATACAAGATGCTTGGGGGAGGTTGCAAGAGCGTATACAGCAATTGGAGTTGGGGTTTGAGGAGCAGGCGAACCAGTGGCGGCACATCAATAAAATATCACGTACCTGTTTGCAAGATGCGGTAGTGATCAATTTTGGTGATCTATTTGGTGGATATAACACCAGTATAAAGCGTAGTCATGCCCTTCTAAGTCAAGATGTAGAAAGTTTTCATCTTGTTAATATGGGAGGTAATATTGTTGGTAGGCAGGGGGATTGCAGTCGTCGTTTTTTTGATTCTATTATCTTTCATTTACGTCAAGTCACAGGTAATAGCGCCATTAATAGAGCCGATGATTTGATTGATTGTTCGCAAAATCATGATGATATGGTACGTTTTTCTGGTAATTTAGACCAGTTTGCCCTCGGTTTAATTAAGATAGCGAAGGATTTAAGATTAATGGCATCTGGACCCCAGACGGGGTTCGGGGAAATTAGTATGCCAGCTATGCTGCAAGGTTCTTCCGCTATGCCAGGGAAAACCAATCCAACGATTCCAGAATATTTAATTCAATCCTGTATGCAAGTATCCGGTTATTGCCATACTGTGCGTATGACTCATGCGCATGGGGAACTTGATTATACACCATGGCAATCCGTGGCAATTACGAATTTATTAGATGCAATGGAAACTTTAGGAACGGCTATCCAAGTGTTTACTCAGTATTGTGTTGCAGGCATTCAGCCGAACGAAGAGCGGAATAAGCAGAATTTAGAGACGATTATTCCGACAATGGTGTCTATTATGCAATCAAAAGGCTACACCTATGCTGTCTCACTTTATAAGTCATGTCGGGGTGATCTAAATCGAATCCGCCAACATATACAAAGTGGTAATACCCTATAAAACGCAAGCTTAGCGTTTAGCAAAACCTGATTGCATTTCTTTAACTCACGTCATGAGTTTTTGGTCATGACGTGTGCTTTTATCTCGATTGTCAAATGATTGGTGTATTTCTAATATCTCTACTGAAGCGCTTGCACGAATCACTGTGTGGCTACTATTTACTTAAGAATAAGAGAGTTTACGATGACAGAATCGACTGCCGCTCCATTAGAGTGGGCTAGACAATGGCTTACTACCCCAAAAAAACAATACATGAACGGTCAATGGGTCGATGGTAATTCGAAAGAGCAATGGAGTGTAAAGGATCCATCTAATGGCGATCTTTTATGTCATTTTAATATGGCTGATACAGATCAAGTTGAGCAAATGGCGCAGCAGGCTCACCAAACTCATGATGAACAAGTATGGGCAAAATCAAATCGTGATAGTCGGGCAAAATTACTGCGTGATATTGCGGCATTAATACGAGCAAATGTTGAAAAATTAGCGGTATTGGAAAGTCTTGCAAATGGCAAGCTATACAGTGAATCCTTGGAGGGTGATATTCCAACTTGTGCTGATATTTTTGATTATTACGCAGGTTGGGTCGATAAGTTCTATGGAGAAACTTGCCCTGTTGAAGATGGTTACTTAAATTACACCACCAAAGAGCCAGTCGGCGTGTGTGGTTTAATTGCGCCTTGGAACTTTCCTCTTTATCAGGCTAGTTTGAAAATTGCACCAGCTTTAGCTATGGGCAATACTGTTATTATTAAACCGTCAGAATATACCCCGCTTACGGCGATTTATTTGATGGAGCTGATTGATCAAGAATTATCTGTGCCAAAAGGTGTTATCAACTTGTTGTTGACCAGTGGGCAAGTAGCCAATCAGTTAACTCTAAGCCATCATGTGCATAAGATTTCTTTTACAGGTAGTACCGGGGTAGGTCAGAAAATTGTTCAAAACTCAGGAGTGTCAAATCTGAAATCAGCTACTTTGGAATTAGGTGGAAAATCGCCTTGTATCTTTTTTGAAGACACTCCGAATTTAGACAGTGCTATTGATCGTGCTTTTGACGTGATGTTTTCCCATAAAGGTGAAAAATGTTCTGAGCCAACCCGTTTTCTAATTCATGAAAGTATATATGACTACGTGTTGAGTGCCTTGATTGAAAAAGCCAATAGCGTGAAGTGTGGTAGTCCTTTTGCCGCCGACGCACAGCAGGGCCCGCAATGTAATGAGATGCAGTTTAACAAGATCATGAGCTATATCGAAATTGGTAAACAAGAAGCCGAGTTGGTGGCTGGTGGCTATGCGGATGTTGAAGGCGATAATGCGCAAGGTTTTTATATTCGCCCAACGATTTTTTCTAATGTGTCTCCATCTTGTCGTATTGCTAAAGAAGAGATTTTTGGTCCAATTCTTTGCTGTACCCCATTTGCGACAACAGAAGACGCCGTGACAATGGCAAACGATACTGCTTTTGGTTTAGCCGCTGGTATCTATACTGGTAATGTGTCTCGCGCGCATAAAGTTGCGGAGCAAATTGATGCGGGGATGTTGTTTATTAATCGTTACGGCTGTTATGGGTTAAGCAGTCCATTTGGCGGTTTTAAACAAAGTGGCTGGGGTAAAGAAATGGCGATTCATTCTTTGTCTTCCTACACAAAAAGTAAATCTGTTTGGGTTTACTACGGAGATCAATAATTGATGTCATTAGTTGTTAGCTCTATATATCAGATCAACAAAATAATAAAAAGTGAGAGTTATTATGCAGTATGTTCAATTGGGTCAGTCTGGGTTAAAAGTGTCACGTTTGTGCCTAGGAACTATGAATATGGGTTCAAAAGAATGGAAACCTTGGATTTTTGATGAAAAAGAGAGTGAGCCTATTATTTGTCATGCATTGGATAATGGTGTTAATTTCATCGATCTTGCTGATTTCTATTCACAAGGTGTAGGTGAGCAGGTTGTGTGTAATGTACTTAATCGCGTGGCGCGTCGTGATGATTTAGTTATTACAACAAAAGTAGGCTACTCGATGGGGGATGACGTTAATGCTTCAGGTCATTCACGTAAGCATATATTTAATTCCATTGATGCGTCTTTGAAGCGTATGGGAACCGATTATGTTGATATTTATATGTTGCATTATTTCGATACCCAAACGCCTATAGAAGAGACTATGATGGCGTTGAACGACATAGTACGTTCAGGTAAAGCCCGTTACATTGGTGTATCAACCATGAACACCTGGCAGTTAGCGAAAATTTTACAAGTATGTGAACGTCATGGCTTGGTTAAGCCAATCAATATGCAGTTACAATTGAATTGTGCATATCGTGAAGAAGAGAGAGAAATGATTCCTTACTGTGTTGATCAAGGTATAGGTATCTCTGTTTTTAGCCCTCTGGCTCGCGGTGTATTGGCGAATGACTTCAATTCAACACGTAATAAGACGGATTTTTTTACGGCTGAAATGTATAACGATCAAGCTTCAATCGATATTGCTCATTCTGTTGCAAAAGTGGCTCAGTATAGAGAATGTGCTCCAGCTCAAGTGGCTCAAGCATGGGTTCTTAATAAGTCTCAAGTGTCTTCCATGCTAGTGGGTGCAGATACAAAAGAGCAATTTGATAGTACTCTTAATGCATTAAATATGACCTTAAGTGACAGTGAGATTTATGAAATAGAACGCAATTACACGCCTTGTGATTTAATCAATGATTATACGGCAGGTAAGCGCATCCCTCGTAGTGCAAGACCGGCACAAGAGTTTGGTATGCTGGAAAGCGTAGGTTAACATCAGGCTTGTCACTTTATACTTGAGAAAAATCCTCGCATGTTGCGAGGTTTTTTTTGTCTGTTGCTTCAAAGGGATTTGTTTTTATTGCTTTAAAGGCATAATATCCTGTAATAAATTCTTTATATGGAATATTTATTCCATATAAAGAATTTATTCTCGAAGATAAACGCTGGTGCCTGAAATGTATTTAAAGGTATCAATGGTAAAGTGGTTTTACATTCTTAAAAAAGTATTGAAATGAGCATTGAAAAAAATAAAACTCAAGCCCCAGCAGTAGATAATGCGATTGCGATTATTGATTTAATTGCGGCCTCCTCTTTTCCTTTAACCTTATCTGAAATTTGTAAACAAACCAATATCCCCGCTGCAAGTGCCCATCGGGTCATTAATTCGTTACTTGTACATCAGATGGTTTCAACTGACCCTCGTAGAAAGCGATCTTACAGCGTTGGCTCTCGTATTTTTGAAGTGGCTTCTACAGTATTTAGTAAGCAAAGCCTGATTCCATTCTTTTACCCCATTGCGGAAATTTTAAAAAATGAGATACACCAGCCTATTTTTTTAAGTGTTCCCATCGGCAATCAAATGGTTGTTGTTTCTAAAGTGGAGCCTTCAGTGAGCAATGCTTTTGAAATTTATATTGGTCAAACGATAGGTATGCATTCTTCAGCATCGGGTAAGTCGCTTTTAGCTATGCATTCAGATGAGTTTAGAAAAAACTACTTTACTTTGGAGGCCGAGTCTAATTTCTTAACTAAGGTTAGGAAAAAAGAGGTGTTAGAAGAAATTGGTAGGGCGGCACGACTCGGGTATTCTGTCAGTAATGGGGATTTTGATGGTCGCATTAGTACACTTGCAGCGCCGGTTATGAATTTGTGTAATGAACCTGTGGCGACGATAAGTCTTGCTATTAAAAGTGCAGAATTTGATCCCTCAGAAGCGCGTCAATATGCGAAAAATTTAGTTCAAGCTGCGCGTCAGCTGTCAGCACGTATCATTTAATGTTTAATTTAGTCCACAATCACTAATAGTAATTTCTATATTGAATTAGTGATTGTGGAGCGTGCTAATTAGGTCGGATTAGCTAGGTAAAAATTCTTTACCCCATCCAAGACCTGCGACTTTATTTTCTATTAACTTGTCAATCTCCTCAATGCTATAGCCGACACTTTCGAGCACTTCTCGAGTTGAATTCCCCCACTTTTCTGTCGGTGATGCTGCTTTTATACTGGCTTCATTGGGTCTAATTGAGTATTGATCAATCATAGTGACGCGGTGTCCACTTGGATGATTTTTATAAATAGAAAAGGCAAAGCTACCACGATCAACTCCAACCGTATCATCGGCTTCTCGGCTATGTTGTTCACGTATGTCTTCTATCGCTAATGGCTCGGCTGCAGCTATGTCTGCTCTATGAAGTAGGTCTGTCCAGTATTCTGTGGATTTTGTCAGAAAAGTATGACGTAAGAATGTGCTAAGGTCAGGTGTTTCCACTAATCCTTCTAAGCCATCAATTTGATCAAGCTTTTCTATGTCATTCTCGCATGCATCCAAATATATCCAGCCATTATTGGTTTCATAAAAATGAGACAGGGCATTGTGTCCTAATACTTCACGGCCAGATGGCTCATCAAATAAAGAGCGGCCTTCATAGTCAAAGGCAAATGAAATCTGTGCAAGGTTTGTTACTGCTGATAGGGATGTTCTTGCTCGGGTTATTTCTCCAGTTCTCTCTTTATGGTAAAGTGCGATGGCCATACCCAGAGCGCCAGCAAAGCCACAGTTCACATCTAATGTGCCTAGGTGGGCGTGCTCTTCGGGGGTTTGAGCACCACCAAAGCGGCTCATGATACCGCTATTTGCTTGGATAATATCATCATAGCCTATGTAATTCGTTTTAGGTCCAGGTTTTGGGCCTCCAAAACAATCTAGACGACAAAAAAGTACACCAGGGTTAATTGCTTGCAAACTTTCGTGATCGAGTCCTAGAGGTTGAATTTGGCGCTCAGGTGCATTAATAACCACCATATCAACGGATTGAACTAGGCGATTAAATACTTCTCTTCCTTCGTCAGTCATTATATTGACGAGAGCGCTTTTCTTTCCCACTCCTGTTTGAAAGGCAAAGAGTGTTCCTATCAATGGGTCATACAAAGGCGTGACAGGGTCAAGTTTAATGATTTCAGCACCAAAGCGAGCAAAAAAAGCAGTAGAGTGTGGGCCTGCAATAACATTGGTGAGATCGAGGATACGAAAACCGTCAAGCCAACCTTTTCCTGATACTGGGTGGATTTCATCACCGACAGGTCGATTACTAGTGAAGGCCTCTTGAGTTGTTGCTAATTCGATAAGAGCTTCTTCAAAGGTTATATTTTTTCTTGGTGATGGACTTAGGATAGTATCATCTATGTTTTCAAACCAGGTTACTGGTCCCGGTTGTTTCATAAGCCCATATTCAGGATCATCGACTTCAACAAATAAGCCCGCAGCGTTTGTGTGTTCATCATTAACCCATTCTTGTGTAGTACGATGAGGGGCACCGGGAATTTTATTTTCTCCAAAAACAATTCCCCATTCGACTGAGGTCTTGGTGCGAAATGCTTTTTTCATTTTCACTGAAATGATATCGGCCCACTTTTTAGGAAGAGGATAAACGCCAATAGAGGTTTCGCCATCCCATTCAGCAATTGGCATGTGCAAATCATTTACTTCAGGTAGACCTTCCGCCATTAATTCATCATAAATTCCTAATGCAGTTAATGCTCGTTTAGCATGATTTCTGTGTGAAGGGCAGACGCAGTAGAACATTCTGCCATCGGCACATTCATAGGTTCTATAGAAAGGATCGAGGTATTCCTGTAGGTCTGAATAGTTAAGATTCATTGGAATATTATTGTTTTTACGATGCTCTATTTCGTGTTCACGCATCGTTTTATAACGCTCTGGAAGGTCATCAATAACGTAAGAGTTATAAGATAATCCTTCCATCATAGCCGCTGCTACAGGGACTTCAATATGATCGCCACGTCCTGTTTTTTCTCGTTCAAATAAAGCCAAAGAAACAGCCGTTGCCGCAAGCGTTATTGTATAGGAAGAGCCTAAAGGTAAAGGTGAAAAGCTAGGGTTAATTCCCATTAAAAGGCGATTGAATCCCATATCCGTAAAGGCTCCGCACGTTGCAGCAACAACTGCTTCCGTTGCCTTCCATTCATGTCGTAGCTCATCATTACTGGCAAACCCCGGAATAGATAAGGTGATTAAATCTGGGCGTTTATCACGCAGTTGAGTAAAATTAATTCCTAATCTTGCCATGACTCCAAAGCGAAAGCTTTCTAACACAATATCGGCATTGTCTATAAGCTCGAGTGCTTTTTCTCTACCGGATTCAGTTTTTAAATCTAAACGAATGCTGCTTTTGTTGCGGTTAAGTACTGCATTGGCAGGATTGTCCCAACTAGGCCCTGATGGTGGGTCTATATGAATTACGGTAGCACCAAGATCAGCGAGTACCATTGCGACAGCAGGCCCTGCGATTTGTTGACCAAAGTCGATGACACGAATGCCTTTTAGAGGAAGTGAGTGATTTAGCATTGCCAATTACCTTTCGAAGCGGACATCTACTAAAGGAATAGTAGGAGATTGTCATTTTTATTTTATGTTGGCTTTTTCTTTTTTATTGATCTGGGTACTGCCATGACTTTTGATCAATAATTGGAGTTTAGGAAAAGACAGGTGTGAGAAACCAGCAATATAAAATAATGGTGAGGGGTGGTTTTTTTTATGCATTTGAATTTGAAGGAAAAAAACAGGCTAGAAACGAGGTGGTGTGTGAGGCCGTAAGCTATGTACTTTATGGGCAATAAATAAAAAATGGTCTCAGGGTGTTTTTTTATTGCTTCCCAGAGTTCCTACCATTTCATACAAATAGCACTCGTATCTATTCGTGGGTTGGCTGGATAGGTAACTGTCATGGTTGAAAAAATTACATAACTTGAGAATAAATATGAATGTTATACATCTAAGTGGTCATGTTTTTGACAAATGGGTGATCAGGTTGTGAGCTATTCCATACCTCTTAAATGCATACTAAAACGACTTATAGTACGACCGAGATTTAATAAAATAATTAAGGAATTGCGTCATGAATAAAAATAATTACACGATGCCAAAAACGGGTATTTTGGCCGGTGTTGACCCGGTTATGGCGATTGGCTCTGGGTTATTAGTGATGGCGTTTGTGCTATTTACTATTGTTGACCCTGAATATGCTAATTCGCTTTATGCAACTGCAAAAGATTTTATTGCTGCTGAGCTGGCGTGGTATTACATTGGAATAATGAGCTTCTTTTTGTTTTTTTCCATGTGGCTAGCGCTTAGTCGTTATGGTGACATTCGTTTAGGCAAAGATACTGATAAACCTGAATTCAGTATATTTGCTTGGTTTTCAATGTTATTCGGTGCAGGTATTGGGATAGGCATTCTTTTTTGGAGTGTTGCAGAACCCATGTTTCACTTTCAAAGTAACCCTTTAATTGGATCTGGTGCTCAGCAAACAGCAGAAGCAGCACAAATCGCAATGAGGATTGCAATTTTCCATTGGGGTTTGCATGGTTGGGCTTTGTTTGCTGTTATCGGCCTCGTCCTCGCTTATTTTTCTTACCGAAAAGGACTACCTCTATCTATTCGTTCTGGCTTGTATTCAATATTTGGAGATCGTATCTATGGACCCATTGGACATGCAGCCGACTTATTAGCGGTATTTGGTACGGTTTTTGGTATTGCAACTTCCTTAGGTTTAGGTGCTCAACAAATGAACGCCGGGTTGTCTTATCTAATTGGTATCGATGTTAGTACAACGAATCAAGTCATCTTAATTGCTGTTTTGTCTATTGTGGCCACCGCTTCTGTACTGACGGGAGTCAATAAAGGAATACGCATTTTAAGTGAATTGAATATGCAGCTCACTGTATTGATGTTGGTGCTATTCGTTATTTTTGGGCCGACATCGTATGTACTTGGCTCTTTCTTCACTAACATTGGTGATTATATGTTCCACGCTGTTGAGTTAGGCTTTTGGGTTGATCCTGACCCTGAAGGGCAATGGCAAGGCTGGTGGACAATCTTTTATTGGGGGTGGTGGATCGCTTGGTCTCCTTTCTGCGGGATTTTTATTGCTCGCATTTCAAAAGGAAGAACTATTAGGCAATTTATTTTAGGCGTTCTTTTAGCTCCGACTTTATTGGCAGCTCTTTGGATCACCATCTTCGGTAATACGGCTATTTTTATAGAAATGTATGGTAATGGGGGCATTGTTGAAGCGGTAAATAAAGATACAACTATGGCGCTGTTTACAACAATTGAATTAATGGGGAATCATGCCTTAATTACAACAATAATGGCGGCTATTTGTACCATTATGCTCGTCACTTATTTTGTTACATCAGCGGATTCCGCAACTCTAGTTATTTGTACATTGCTTTCTATGGGGAGTGAAAATCCACCTGCAAGGTTCCGTGTATTTTGGGGTTTTGCGGTAGGCGGTGTTTCAGCAGTGCTATTGATAGCTGGAGGTTTAAAAGCCTTACAAACAGCATCGATAGTAGCGGCTTTACCCTTTTCTGTAATCATTATTATGGCGACGTACGGGTTATATAAATCCTTACGAGCAGAGGCGCTTCCTGGTCGTATATTACACCCCGAACGTAAAAAACTGGAGACTGAAGAGAGTTCAAATATAGATGCCTCAACAGTCGCTGGGGAAAGTTCAAAGTAATCTATTCGCAATTTTTAATAGAAGGGTGAATCATTTAATGACGAATGGCTCATCTCTTCTTGCTTTAAATGTGGATTTTTATATTTAGAAATTGTTAGCTCTATTTATTCTTACTGTAGGAGAGTGAAAATGTCGAATCAAATTATACTTCCACGTATTGTTCAGGTGGGAGGTGGTGCAAGTAAAGATATTGCAAGCGTATTAAGGTCTCTTGATTGTAAAAAGCCACTAATAATTACCGATAAAGTAATGGTGTCTCTTGGCTATGTTGCGGGCATTAATGATGTTTTAAAGGAAAATGGTATGGAGGCAGATGTTTTTGACGACACAGTACCTGAGCCGACCGTTCTTTCAATTCAATCGGGTGTGTTAAAGGCAAGGTCAGGGGATTTTGATTGTATTATTGCAATAGGAGGAGGGAGTCCTATTGATAGTGCTAAAGCGATTGCAATTTTAGCTCGTTATGGCGGGAAGATGTCAGATTATAAATTTCCTCGAATAGTAAACGAATCTGGCCTCCCTCTTATTGCAATACCTACGACAGCTGGTACAGGTTCTGAAGTTACTCGCTTTACAATCATTACTGATGAAGTTAGTGATGAGAAGATGTTGTGTGTCGGTGTTGGTTTTATGCCTATTGCAGCATTGGTTGATTATAAACTGACCTTGTCATTGCCTGCTAGGATTACTGCCGATACAGGAATTGATGCATTAACCCACGCCATTGAAGCTTATGTAAGTAAAAAGGCGAATCATTATAGTGATTCTCAAGCATTAGAGGCAATGAAACTGATTGCACCTAATTTGCGTAAAGTCTTCCATGATGGATCAGATGAAGAAGCTCGTGAAAAAATAATGTTAGGGTCGACGCTTGCTGGGGTTGCCTTTTCTGCAGCATCCGTGGCGTTAGTACATGGTATGAGCCGTCCTATTGGTGCCGCATTTCATGTTCCTCATGGGCTTTCAAATGCAATGCTACTGCCTTCAGTAACCGAGTTTTCTCTTGTTTCATGTCCTGAACGCTATGCTGATTGTGCAAGAGCAATGGGAATAGCTTCTGTTTCGGACTCTGCAGAAATCGCGAATCAGCTCTTGATACAAGAATTGAAATTATTAAATGAGGAATTAAAGGTTCCAACGCCTGAGCAGTTTGGTATAAATAAAGAAGCGTTTTTTGACCTTATGCCCACAATGGCTGAGCAGGCTCTTACTTCTGGATCTCCGGCAAATAACCCAAGGGTGCCGACAGCAGAAGAGATTGTAGAGTTATATCGTCAATTATGGTGATCAAATTTTTGGTCTTTTAAAAATAAAAAATGAGTAGAGGATATTGATATGAGTATTATTGGGCACTTAATTGATGGGGAAGTATTTGTAGAAGGAACTCGCAGTCAAGATGTATTTAATCCATCGACTGGAGCAGTCTCCAAAAGTGTGGACTTAGCGTCACAAGTAACGGTTGAAAATGCAATTGCTTCAGCAGAGCAAGCTTTTCCAGCTTGGCGTGATACACCCCCGATCAAGCGCGCTCGTATTATGTTTAAATTTAAGGCGCTGTTGGAAGAAAAGGCCGAATATATTTGTCAATTAATTGGAGAAGAGCATGGCAAAATTTCCCATGATGCGGCTGGTGAACTTCAACGAGGCATTGAGAATGTAGAGTTTGCTTGTGGTATTCCTGAGCTGCTTAAAGGGGAGTACAGTAAAAATGTTGGGCCAAATATAGATTCTTGGAGTGAGTTTCAGCCACTCGGTGTTGTCACTGGTATTACTCCGTTTAATTTCCCTGCAATGGTTCCAATGTGGATGTTTCCTTTGGCTATTGCTTGCGGTAACACTTTTATTTTGAAACCGTCAGAACGTGACCCAAGTTCAACTTTATACATCGCTCAATTACTGCAAGAAGCAGGATTGCCTAAAGGTGTATTGAATGTTGTAAATGGTGATAAAGAAGCGGTAGACACACTTTTATCTGATGATCGAATTAAAGCTGTAAGCTTTGTTGGATCAACGCCTATTGCAGAGTATATTTATAAAACAGCCAGTGCTAACGGAAAGCGTTGCCAAGCATTAGGAGGCGCAAAAAATCATGCGATTGTTATGCCTGATGCAGATATGGATAACACGGTGAACCAACTTCTTGGTGCTGCATTCGGTTCTTCTGGAGAGCGTTGTATGGCTCTTTCTGTGGCTGTTGCTGTCGGAGATGCAGCGGCAGATACATTAGTAGAGAAATTAAAAAGTGCCATGACGTCGTTGAAAGTTGGTGCGTTTTGTGATTCTAAGAATGACTTTGGCCCAGTTATTACAAGAGAACATGAGCAAAAAGTGGTTGGGTACATCAACAGTGCAGAAGAAAATGGTGCTCGTGTTGTTGTTGATGGTCGTAATCCAAATGTAGAAGGATATCAGGCTGGTTTTTTTGTTGGAGCGACTCTGCTTGACAATGTTACTGCAGATATGGATAGCTATAAAGCTGAAATTTTTGGTCCAGTGTTGCAGATTGTTCGTGCTCAAAGCATGGAAGAAGCCATGGCTTTGATTAACGATCATGAATATGGAAATGGGACTTGTATCTTTACTCGTGACGGTGAAGCAGCACGTTATTTTTCTGATCGAATTCAGGTTGGCATGGTAGGCATTAATGTGCCATTACCTGTACCTGTTGCTTATCATTCATTTGGTGGCTGGAAGCGTTCTTTATTTGGTGACTTACATGCGTATGGTCCTGATGGTGTTCGTTTTTATACAAAACGTAAAACCATCACTCAGCGTTGGCCTTCCGCTGGTGTTCGTGAGGGTGTGTCATTTTCAATGCCTACAATGAAGTAATTCTTATAAGGTAATTGATGAAGGCGTATTGGGAGGTGTTATTTCCTAGTACGTCTTTTTTGGTTTTATTTTCTTTTTTTCTATAATAGTATTTTAGGAAAACAGTATATGAAAAAAAAGCTCCCCCCATTAAATTGGCTGCGCTCGTTTGAATCATCTGCGAGACATTTAAACTTCACCCAAGCCGCAAATGAATTAAATCTAACTCAGGCTGCTGTGAGTCAACAAATACGTGGTTTAGAGTCGCAGCTTGGATGTACTCTTTTTAAAAGATTACCTCGTAGCTTGCAATTGACGGATGCCGGGTTGGCTTATTTACCCGCTGTACGGGAATCTATCGAAAGATTAACTGTTATTACCGATGAGTTATTTGGGCAAGGTCGCTCTCAGTCATTAACAATTAAGGTTAACTTGGTTTTTTATACCTGTTGGCTTGCGCCTCGATTAAAGAGTTTTAGAGCTTTGCACCCTGATGTTAAGTTACGGTTTACCAGTAATATTTGGTTTGACAATAAAGATCAAAAAGATAGTCACCTTGAAATTCGTTATGGCCAAGGGTTGTGGAAAGGTATGGTTGCGGAGAGGTTGACGTGGGATATGTTGATACCCGTTTGTGCACCAAAATTGGTAAATGGGCTATTGCCTCCAAATACGCCTGACGAACTGAATCAATACTGTTTATTGCATGTACTTGGCTATGAAGAAGGTTGGGGGTTCTGGTTGAGGGAGTCAGGTTTTGGACATATAGATACGGATCAAGGTATTCAGTTTGATACTTTGGTGTCTTCATTGGAAACGGCAGCTCAAGGTTTAGGTATTGCTCTTGGCCGTTCATCATTAATTAAACCAATGATAGATGATGGAAAGTTAATTACACCATTTAACCTTCCTATTTCAACACCTGAGGCATTTTATTTAGTTTATTCATCGAGTGATTATTCACACCCACATGCGGAAGTTTTTAGAGAATGGATAAAAGCAGAATCACTCATAGCGAAAAGGTTAGATGACGCTCTATAGGCGTTATTAAAAACCATATGGAAAAATCATATGGCGTCCATTGTTAGACTGTTGTTAGCTGTAGTCAAACAACAGATGCCATAATAAACTTATTTAGGTTCTTATCTATCTTTACTTTGGCACTGGTTGTAGCAGCTTGGTGTCCGTGGGCAAACCGCTCCACGAGAGCAAATCAATCTGGCATCGTTTTCTATGCCTCTTTCAACCCAATTAATGTTGAGAATCTTAGCGACACTCATTAGATCTTTTTTGATCGTCTTGGGGATAGCCGCTGAGCCACCATTGTTAACGCATGCCTGTTTGAGCTCATGTGCAATACTTAGGGCGTCTTTGCCTTGGGCTTCAATGGCAGGATTAAGGTCAATCCCTGAGCAGAGCACGTGGTGGTTGCCTGCTAAATCTTGTGCTTTGACAGATTCACAAGAGTAAATGCGAGGCTCATTCCCCACATTAAGTATGGATATTTGTGAAGAGGTTCCCGTTAAAGGAGCATTGATCATACGGAATACAGCCCAGTGACGGCATGGATCTTCGACTTCTCGCATATTCCCCCATGGCAAAGGAATGCCATTTCCCCTATAAACTGCTTTTAGTTTACCCGGAGCATAGGCGTCAAAATAATGCCAATGTGGATAAGGTGAAACAGCAGTCATACGACGCATAGCAACGGATTCTGAAACACCTACTAGTTTCCCTGTGTTAATTTCATAACCATTACGATCAAGTATTTGTCTAAAAGGTACTTTTGGGCAGAGTAAAGCACCTGCAAAAAAGCTGCATTCAAAATCACGCCATGCATGTAAAATATCTTGTGCTTCCATATCTGAGGTTTGTGTTCGGATACTGTGATCTTGTAAAGGTGATACTTCATTACGACCCGTAACCAAAACATTTTTCACTCCGTCTTTATCGTGGAGTACGGTATGGCCAATATGCACCGCTAAATTGTATTTTAAACGGTGAGGTTGGGACTTCATTTTTTGATTAATATAAATCAAATTGGGCGGCTCGAAAAAAGAAGTAACAACACTTTGTGAGTTTAATCCAACTCCTTCTAAAGCGGCCATAGGTGTCTTATCAAACCACCTGATTTTTAATCCCATTTGTTTCGTAATGAGGAGAATTTCATCAAGGCTTAAGGGCAATCGTTTTAAGCCAATTTCTTCTGCGGCACGTTCTAAATCTGGGAAATGATTTTGATGATGTTCTTGGTGGGCGCGTATTAATAAGTGGGCAAATTGTCGTCCGCTGGTGCCTGTTTGAGATAACATTTCAGGAATAGCAATTTGTAGTATTTCTTTAGAAAACAAAAAGTTAGGTTCTAAGGCCATACCGTTTATGCCACCGCGAGACCCTTTAGACGGTGTAATGTCACCTTCCTCAGGAAGGTCATCTAAAAACCACCCTACCTCTTTTTGAAAGACATTAGCAATCACTTCTAACACTTCCTCACTGGGGATACGTTTGCCTCTTTCAATCATGGATAAATAGGACACTGAAGGCGCGGATTCAGGGTCTACTTTTATGCATCGAGAGGATAAATCTTCCATGGTTAATCGATTGCGTTTTCTTAAGTTGCGTATCTTAGTCCCTAAGAAATGAGTTTTGCGAATGAGGTTATTTTTATTTTTCATTTTTGTAAAATTTACACTGTGTAATTTTTATTGTGAAATTTTATTCTACTTTCACCTAAACTAAAACGCAAGCAATCAAACATTGCTTAAACCAAGGTCCTAATAATTAAGTTGGTTAGAGAAGGTAGATAAGATGAATGTTACCCTAGAAAAATGTAGCTTTATCAATGAAGGGTTTTATAACTTCATCAATGAGGAAGTATTACCCTTGCATGAGTTAGATGTGACGAAGTTTTGGCAAGATTTTGAAACCTTGGTTGCAGATCTTACCCCCTTGAACCAAGAGCTGTTGATAACCAGAGAGCGTATGCAGGAGCAAATTGATCAGTGGCATATTAACCGTAAAGGACAGCCATTCGATGCGTCTGAGTACGAGGGTTTCTTACACGAAATACAATATCTCGTTGAAGAAAAAGAAGACTTTTCTATTACAACAGAAAATGTGGATGATGAAATCGCTGTACTAGCTGGCCCACAATTAGTTGTGCCAGTGAAGAATGCTCGATTTGCCCTTAATGCTGCAAATGCCCGTTGGGGAAGTTTATACGATGCGCTTTATGGTACCGATATTATTTCATCAACAGATGGGTTAGAGAAAGGTGCTCAATATAACAAAGCTCGTGGTAAACGTGTCATAGCGATAGCAAAAGACTTCTTAGATGATACTTTTCCCTTGAAGTCCGGTTCGCATCAAAATGCCTGTAGTTATGTAGTGTATTACAATCATCTGCTGGCCTTTTTTGCCGATGGTAGTTCTGCTGGCTTAAAAACGCCTAGCCAATTGGTAGCCATGATTGGGTCTCGCAATGATCCAGAATCATTATTACTCAAAAATAACGGTTTGCATGTGGAGCTGCAATTTGATCCTAATGGGATAAATGGTATGCATGATATCGCAAACATCAATGACATTATTTTAGAGTCAGCAT
This sequence comes from uncultured Marinomonas sp., assembly GCA_947493575.1. GTDB lineage: Bacteria > Pseudomonadota > Gammaproteobacteria > Pseudomonadales > Marinomonadaceae > Marinomonas. Next base: position 111,972 of record CANLRQ010000002.1, on the reverse strand, counting down.
TAAGCACCATTATGGACTGTGAAGACTCTGTGGCCGCTGTTGATGCTGAAGACAAGATAGAGGTGTATCGAAACTGGTTAGGTTTGATGCAAGGTTCTTTAGAAGCTCAGATTGAAAAAGCAGGTCAGCAGAAAATTAGACGTTTGAATAAAGACCGACGCTATACCAGTATGGATAGACAAGATTACCTTTTGCATGGGCGCTCACTATTATTAATCCGTAATGTAGGGCATTTAATGCAAAGTGATTTAATGCAGGATGCTGCGGGTAATTTTGCGCCAGAAGGAATTATTGATGCAGTTGTAACTTCGTTAATAGCCGCGTTGGATTTACGACAGGATAATCCTATTCAAAATAGTCGTACGGGCAGTATTTATATTGTTAAACCTAAAATGCATGGCCCTGAAGAAGTCGCGTTTACTTGTCTATTATTTAGTCGTGTTGAGACCATGTTAGGTCTGGCAAAAAGTACCATTAAATTAGGGATTATGGATGAGGAGCGCCGAACCTCATTAAATTTAAAAGAATGCATCCGCGCAGCGAAAGACAGGGTGGTATTTATCAATACGGGGTTCTTGGATCGAACTGGTGATGAAATACATACCAGTATGCATGCTGGCGCATTTTTACCGAAAAATCAGATTAAGGTACAACCTTGGATTCAAGCTTATGAGAACCGCAATGTGGAAATCGGCTTAGCTTGTGGGTTGCAAGGAAAAGCGCAAATCGGCAAAGGCATGTGGGCTATGCCAGATGAGATGGCCAGTATGATGAATGAAAAAATAGCGCATCCAAAAGCTGGAGCGAACACCGCATGGGTGCCATCACCAACAGCAGCGACTTTACATGCGATGCATTACCATAAGGTAAACGTGACCTCTAAGCAGAACCAAATTAAGCATCGAGTCCCCTCAACACGTGCTGATCTATTGAAAATACCTACTATGGGATCAGATTATCAGTTGTCAGATGAGTTAATCGAAGCCGAAATTGAGAACAATGTTCAAGGGATTTTAGGGTATGTAGTTCGTTGGGTTGAATCTGGAATTGGCTGCTCAAAGGTGCCGGATATTAACAATGTGGGCTTAATGGAAGACAGAGCAACACTAAGAATATCCAGTCAGCATTTGGCGAATTGGTTGTTTCACGGCGTGTGTTCGAAAGAGCAAATTGATCAAATAATGCAGCGTATGGCCACCGTAGTGGACGCACAGAATAAATCGACATCAGGATATCAAGCTATGTCTCCAAATACCGATCAAAGCCCAGCATTTATTGCAGCTCAAGAATTGATATTTCAAGGTATTGATCAACCTAATGGTTATACAGAGCCATTGCTCCATAAACACAGAGCAAGAGTAAAGCAAGCTCAAAGCATTTAATTAATTCCTTTTAACGAAATCTCAGATAAAAATAGATAGCGAGAATAAATATGACAACGTATCAAAATGAAATGCAGCAAGCTGATAATTTACTTAACCAAAAGGGTCAGTCTTGGGGGGCAATAAACCCTGAGTATGTGGCACGGATGACATTGCAAAATCGTTTTAAAACAGGATTGGACATTGCCAAATATACCGCAAAAATAATGCGAGAAGATATGGCCAGTTACGATAAAGACGCGGCTAACTATACTCAATCTTTGGGGTGCTGGCATGGGTTTGTTGGTCAACAAAAAATGATTTCTATTAAAAAGCATTTTGGAACTACTCGTAGTCGTTACTTGTACCTTTCTGGTTGGATGGTGGCAGCTATGCGATCTGATTTTGGTCCTTTACCAGATCAGTCTATGCATGAAAAAACCTCAGTTCCTGCGTTAATCGAAGAGTTGTACACGTTTTTAAAACAGGCAGACAGTCGTGAATTACAACATTTATTTAAAGATCTAGATGCTGCTAGAGCCGAAGGTAATGAGCTTAAAGCAAAAGCCGCACAAGAAAAAATTGATGCATTTGAAACTCATGTTGTCCCTATCATTGCAGACATTGATGCAGGGTTTGGGAATGAAGAGGCGACTTATTTACTGGCGAAAAAAATGATTGAAGCCGGAGCATGCTGTATTCAAATTGAAAACCAAGTTTCTGACGCTAAGCAGTGTGGTCACCAAGATGGCAAAGTAACTGTGCCCCATGAAGATTTTCTAGCCAAGATTAATGCAGTGCGTTATGCCTTTATGGAGCTAGGTGTTGAAGAGGGGGTTATTGTTGCACGAACTGATTCATTAGGTGCCGGCCTTACTCAAAAAATTCCTGTTTCTCAAGAAGAGGGTGATTTAGCTGATCAATACAATGCGTATATTGATGGTGAAGAGGTGACTTCTCTTGCTGATATGAAATCAGGTGATATGTTGATCAAACAAGGGGAACGAGTTATTAAACCCATTCGTTTAGCAAATGGATTGGTACGCTTTAAGGAAAATACAGGAGCGGATAGAGCTGTCTTAGATTGCATTACTTCATTAGAAAATGGCGCAGACCTATTGTGGATTGAAACTGAAAAACCTCATATTGGTCAAATTGCTGAGTTAGTTAATCGTATTCGAGAAGCGGTTCCCAACGCGAAACTGGTTTATAACAACAGTCCGTCTTTTAATTGGACGTTAAACTTCCGCCAACAGGTGTTTGATGCATGGTTAGAAGAAGGTCGTGATGTCAGTGAGTATCAGCGTGATGCGTTGATGTCATCTGATTATGATCAGACTGAGTTGTCGATAGAAGCGGATAATAGAATTCGTGACTTCCAGAAAGAGTCTGCTCAGCAAGCGGGTATTTTCCATCACCTTATAACATTGCCCACTTATCACACCGCCGCCTTATCGACAGATAATTTAGCGAAAGATTATTTTGGTGATCAAGGTATGTTAGGTTATGTTTTAGAAGTACAAAGAAAAGAAATCAGACAAGGTCTAGCTTGTGTGAAACACCAAGATATGTCTGGCTCTAATATAGGCGATGATCATAAAGAATATTTCTCTGGTGCAAATGCGTTAAAAGCATCAGGTAAAGACAATACAATGAATCAATTTGCTGTATCATCTTAAAAAATAAGTAAGAATAAAAAAGCTAATGGCACGTGTCATTAGCTTTTTTTTGGATCGTAAATTGACTTATTGGAGAGCAAGGTATCTATTATAGTGTGTTTCTTTAATGAGGTAGTGCTCTTTGGACAGTAACGTAAAACTAAAGTTCGAATCGTATCCTGAAGAGGTTGCTCTTGTGCTATATGATATAAGGGATCTTATCTTTCATGTTGCTGCACAAGATGGAGTTGATGGGCTAGAAGAGACTCTGAAATGGGGCGAGCCTAGTTACCTATCTAAAATAGGCAGTACTGTTCGTTTTGATTGGAAAGTAAAATCTCCTGATCAATACGGTATATACTTTAATTGTAAGACGTCTTTAGTAGCAACCTTTAAAGAATTGTACGGTGATCTTTTTGTTTATTCTGGTAACCGAGCGATTCTTTTTGAGGTGGGGCAAACTATTCCCATAAAAGAATTGTCCCATTGTATTTCTTTGTCCTTACGTTATAAAAAAATTAAACATCTTGAATTGCTCGGCGCATAAGGGAGCTCTTTTAATTGACGCAGTCCCATAGGACGATTAAATGAAGCATTGGAAACGTTTTCCCAACAACTCCCATGTGGCTAGGTATGTTGAATGTTATTGGTTTTTAGAAAAAGAACAAAACGACCAGAGTAGCCATTTTCCTAAGTTAAACCCTGATCCTACAGCACACTTAATTCTAGCTCCTGAAAACCAAGCCTTTCATTACCGCCAGACAGAAAAAACTCAAATTGGCCATGGTGACTATTGGATATTTCCCCATAAAAATACCTTTACTATAGATCATTCTGACCCTTTTAAAATCATAGGTGTTAAATTTAAAACAGGCGCTTTGTATTCATTAGATTCATTATTTTTAGATTTGAAATTAGATCAAATTGAAGCAGTGGATATGAGAGCATTGATTGCATCTGATGTATTTTGTAGCGGCGATCTTTTGAATGATACCGCGAAAAGTCCTGAACAGATTTCAACAAGGTTGGATGAGCTTCTACAACCTTGGGTGTTACAAAGTCACGAAGACAAACATAGTGAGTTAGTTCGTTTGATTCTGCCACTGCTTGATAATACTTCCATTTCTGAAATAGGCCGTGTTTTACATCGCTCTCAGCGAACGATAGAACGTAGCTTTCTTCGAGTTACAGGGTTAACGTTAAAACAATGCCAATCTATGATTCGTCTAGAAGCCATTTTAAACTATCTCTATAAACTAGATAACGCTGACATAGACTGGGCAGATTTAGTTGCACAATTTGAGTTTAGCGATCAGCCTCATTTTATTAGACATTTAAAGCGCTTCATAGGCAAAACTCCGAGCGAATATGCACGTGACCGTGATTTAACCATTGATATTTATGGTGATTTTGAACTTTCTTAAAAACTGTCGTTTTTCTTCAATGCAGATTGGTAGGGACGCTATAAAGTTGCTTTTTCTCGTTAACAAAAGCAGGACTGGCAATGAGCTTAATAATTCGACAATACAAAACAACAGATTTAGACAATGTACTTAATTCATGGGAAGTCTCAACAAGATTAGCCCATGCCTTTATGGAGGATGAGTTTATTGCTCAAGAAAGAAACAATGTGGAGCATATGTATCTTCCTAATACTGACACATGGGTGGCTGAAATTGATGGCGTGGTTAAAGGTTTTATTGCCTTAATGGGCAATGAAGTTGGTGCTCTATTCTTACTGCCTGAATACCATGGTCAAGGGATAGGGAAAGCGCTCATGGATAAAGCGCAATCGATACATGGTGAATTAGAAGTATTTAAAGTGAACCTAATTGGTACGGCTTTTTATTCAAGGTATGGATTTACCCATTTATCAGAATCATTGCATGAGCCAACAGGGCAACAAGTATTAAGATTAAGGTATACAGTTTAGAAAAAAATCAAGAGTATAGACTTGAGTCCTTTGCATGAAGTCATGAGCGATGATAGACGCCTGCAAAAAACAGGCGGAAAAGTGGAGTTTATGAGTTATAAATGCGCATTTTAAGTCTGTTTTAACAAAGTATTAGCAAGCATAATAGTCGTGCAAAGGTTTTTAATAATTACCCTTTAGTTATTCAGATTGCACTTACTGGGCAAGGTATTGCGTTAGGTTGGCAACACCTTATTGAAAGTATGTTGGAATCAGGGTAATTGGTGAAAGCCATTGATGTCAGCAGTCAAACGGAAAGAGGGTTTTATCTAGTATTCCTGATAAGCATGAAGCTAACCCTGCAATTGAGACCTTTAGTGCTTGGCTAATTCAGTAGTGTCCCCCAGCTAATAGGCTATAAATAACACGTCAAAACTTAGCGGATGCAGTTAATTGCCTTTGGCGTAACAATGAAATATGGCTACTCTTGGACTTCATAGTTGTTTCGACCAGTTTGTAAAACAGTATCCAGAATATCGTACAAAGCGGAAAGCCTGTCTTCTTTGTTGAGCATCCCAAAATAGGCCAACTATTCACATTCGATACTCGTCTTTAATAGCAGACTTTTATCCACATGCTGAGGCAAGAGGACTTGTTCGTACCTTCCCTAGTGTTATATTGTGGTTCTATTCCCGCCACTATTAAGAAGTTTGTATGAATCTAGATAAAGCAAAAAAACGTATAGCCAAACAAATAAAAAAAGGCTTTAAAGGCTATCCTCAAATTTGTTTGGAATATTTTGGGGAAAGTGTAGACTGCGCAACGGAGGTGGTTGTTAAACTGAAACTAGAAGAAGGTGCTGATGTACTTGAGGAACGGTTTAACAGTAAAGCCGACGCGAGAGAAAGTGAGGTCATCCAATCCGCTCTGGTTAAGATTATTGAGCGAACTCAAGCTGTTTCTGTAGAGGAAATAGAAGGTGTTTCGGTTAAATAAATTAACCAGATTATGTAGGGGGTTGAAGCAGTAAGTGAAAAACAACGTCCAGCCTGGACGAAGTCGAAAACACAGAGATTGGCTTCGTTTATTATCTTTTGTTACTACGAGTATTTTTTGCATTTTACTCGTAATATTAACTTTTTTGAAGCAATTAGCCCTTGAAGTGTTATTAGGCTACCTTGTAATAAATGTACTTACTTTCATTATTTATGCATGGGACAAGTCTGCAGCTAAAGGTAATCGTTGGCGAATAAAAGAAAGTTGGCTGCATTTACTGGCGTTAATAGGTGGTTGGCCTGCTGCTTTTTATGCTCAAAATGTACTAAGACATAAATCTATAAAAACATCGTTTAGAAGAATTTTTTTGGGAACGGTTATTATACATTTAGCCGTTTTTCTTGTGTTATTCACCGAAGGACAAGTGTTTTATAGGCACTTGTCCGGTTTCTTTTTTCGTAACCTCTAACTAAGTTTTGTAGCCTCTAATTAAGAGTTTATGCGATAGCAGATAGTTTATTTCTAATTGCCGTCTCAATCCCAGATTCGTCGAGTCCAACCCGTTTTAACATCGCTCCATGGCTCGCATGTTCTTCGTAACGATCAAGTAAACCAATTTGCAATACATGAGTATTAATGCTTTTTGATTGTAAGTATTCACTCACTGCCGATCCGGCTCCACCCATCATTGCATTCTCTTCTAAAGTAACAACGAGTTTTTCTTGACCATACTTCAAAAGAGCCGCTTCATCTATTGGTTTTACAAAACGCATGTCTAAAAGGGTTGCATCAAATGCATCTGCTGCTTGCAGTGCGGAATAGGTTGGGCTGCCAAAGCCGCAAATTACAATGCCACTTTGACCTTCTCGTAATACGCGAGATTTACCTATAGGAAGGGTGGTTAGCTCCGAATCAATTTGCACACCAGGGCCTGTTCCTCTTGGGTAACGTACTGCTACGGTGCCTTTATGTTGATAACCTGTATTAAGTAACTGGCGACATTCATTTTCATCAGAAGGTGTCGCTAAGACTAGGTTAGGAATGCAACGCAAATAACTGAGATCATATACGCCAGCATGGGTTGGTCCATCTTCACCGACTAAACCTGCACGGTCAATGGCAAATAAGACATCTAAATTTTGCAAGGCGACATCATGAATTAATTGATCGTATGCACGCTGTAAGAAGGTAGAATAGATGGCTACAACAGGTTTTAATCCATCACATGCCATACCTGCAGCTAGTGTAACGGCATGCTGTTCTGCAATAGCAACGTCAAAATATCGTTCAGGGAAGCGTTCTGCAAACTCAATTAAATCTGAGCCTTCTTTCATCGCAGGAGTTATGGCAATTAAGGTATTATCTTGTTCTGCAACATCACAAACCCAACGCCCAAATACATTACTGTACTTTGGCTTATTGACTTTTTTAACGGGTTTAGTAATTGGTTCAGGTTCGATTTTATTAATAGCATGGTAGCCAATAGGGTCACCTTCTGCTGGTTCAAAGCCTTTGCCTTTCTTGGTAATGACGTGCAAAAACTGAGGCCCGCTACGATCTTTAAGATTTTCTATTGTGGTTAACAATAAATCCAGATCATGTCCGTCAATTGGGCCAATATAATTAAAACCCAGCTCTTCGAATAAGGTGCCTGGGGCAACCATTCCTTTCATGTGCTCTTCTGTTTTTCGAGCGAGTTTCAGTGCTGATGGCAAACTTTGTAGTACTTTTCGTCCACTTTCACGAACAGTGTAGTAAGTTTTACTTGCCCAAATACGAGCAAAATAATTAGACAGAGCGCCTACTGGTCTGGATATCGACATGTCATTGTCATTCAATATGACCAACATATCAGCTTTTACACCGCCAGCATGATTCAAGGCTTCAAAGGCCATACCTGCTGACATTGCGCCATCGCCAATAATAGCGACAGATTTATTGCCTGTATTAAGCTGTTTTGCCGCTAGAGCCATACCTAATGCGGCTCCAATTGAAGTGCTTGAGTGGCCTACACCAAAAGTATCGTACTTACTTTCTTCTCTTTTAGGAAAGCCTGAAATGCCGTTTTCTTGTCGTATACTGAGTAATGCTTCGCGACGTCCTGTAAGAATTTTATGAGGATAGGTCTGATGGCCTACATCCCAAACAAGGCGATCTTCTGGGGTATTAAACAAATAATGCAAGACAACGGTTAATTCAGTGACACCTAAACCTGCGCCAAAATGGCCGCCAGTCTGCCCTACGCTGTATAAAAGAAATGCGCGTAATTCATCGATCAAGGTAGGCAGCTGATCTTTGGTTAATTGACGTAAGTCACTTGTTTCATGAATGCCATCAAGTAAAGGGGTATTTGGTCGTTCTGTTGGAATGGTTTCGAACATTGTCACGAAGGAATCATCATCTTGTTTAAAATAAGTCCGTTAGTATATCAGTGGTTACGGTGAATAATATAGTTAGCAAGCTCAACTAATGGCTGGCCTTTTTCGCCAAAAGTCTGAATTTGAGCTGTGGCTTGCTGATGCAGATCGATAACAAGCTTTTTAGATGCCTCTAATCCGATGAGTTTAGGGTAAGTTGGCTTATTGGCATCGGCGTCGGCAAACTGTTGTTTACCTAGAGTTTGAGTATCGCTGGTAATGTCTAAAATATCATCCTGTACTTGGAAGGCTAAACCAATAGCAAGAGCATACTCATCAAGTTTATTTAATGCGTCTTTATCATCGCAATGGGTACTTATGGCTCCCATTTGGAGGCAAGTTCTAATGAGTGCTCCCGTTTTATGTCGATGCATTGTCTCAAGTGTTTCTCGGTTGATATTTTGATTAACGGAAGCCAAGTCAATCATTTGGCCTGTTACCATACCATGTCTGCCTGAGGCGTGAGATAAGGCTTGAATGAGATGAAGTTGGCTCTTCGGGGAACTCAACTGGGGGTTGCTTAATATTTCGAAAGCAAAAGTTTGTAAAGCATCACCAGCTAAAATAGCCGTTGCTTCATCAAACTGTATATGGCAGGTAGGTTTGCCACGGCGTAAGTCATCATCATCCATTGCCGGTAGATCATCATGCACCAATGAATAAGCATGAATCGCTTCGATAGCGGCTGCACTGGCATCTGTTAACGGGCTTATCGGGCCAAAAATTTGGGCACTCGCATAAACAAGCATGGGACGAACTCTTTTCCCACCGTTAAATAAACTGTACAACATGGCTTCATGTAAAGTGTCAGCAGGGCTATACTTTGTTAAAGAGTCTTTAAGATAAGAGTTAGCTCGATCACAAGAAAGCTCATTTAATTGTTTTAGGTTCACTGATTGGTTTCCGGATTAAAAGTTTTTAGACGTTCGCCATTTTGATCTTCTAATAGTACTTGCACTTTTTGCTCAGCTTGGGTTAAAACAGTTTGGCAATCATTACTGAGTTTTATTCCTTTTTCAAAGGCTTTGAGTGCATCTTCGAGAGATAACTGATTGGATTCTAATTGTTTTACTAAAGAATCCAGTTCAGAGAGCTTGTCTTCGAAGTGTTTAACGTTCGCTTTACGTGTCATGGGAGCCTCTTTTAAAAAAAACTGTATGTTTGTAACAGAAAAATACATTTTCTTCGAGTAAGATCTACTGTAACGTAAAAAAAATTCTTTCTAAATATGACCGAAGCGCAGCTTTAGTTTAATATTCAATATAATTTGGCATTCGGAAGCTTTTATTAGGAGTATGTTGTGGATATCGCAACGTTATTAGGGTTAATTGGTGCATTTGCCATTGTTATGATGGCGATATTATTAGGTGGATCGGCTGGGATGTTTTTGGACCCAGCGTCTGTATTAATCGTACTTGTCGGTTCCACATTTGTTGTGTTAATTCAATATCCTTTGGGTCAGTTTCTTGGCGCCGGCAAAGTCGTTGGTAAAGCGTTTATGTTTAAAAGCGTACCAATGGATGCATTGATCGATGAAATTTATGACTTAGCAGACGAAGCCCGTAAAGGCGGCCTACTTTCTTTAGAAGGGAAAGAGGTAAGTCATCCATTTTTATCTAAAGGCATTCAAATGCTAGTGGATGGTCATGATGGAAATGTGGTGCGAAACCAATTATCTAAAGATATGAAAATGGCGTTTAGTCGTCATGATGATGGTGCGAAAATATTTAAAGCCTTAGGTGATACTGGCCCTGCAATGGGAATGATAGGTACCTTGGTTGGATTGGTACAGATGTTGGCGAACATGGATGATCCAAAATCGATTGGTCCTGCAATGGCCGTAGCCTTGTTGACTACATTATACGGTGCCATGCTTGCTAACATGGTATGTATCCCTATACAGGCTAAGTTAGAGAATCGAGGTAATGAAGAACTCATGGCCCAATCTTTAATTCTCGATGCATTGTTAGCAATTCAGGCTGGGCAAAACCCACGAGTTATTGATGGCATGTTGAAAACTTATATTGCTGAGAAAAAACGTGTTGAAAGAGAGTAGTGCTTTTACTCTAGCTCTAGGATAAGTATTTAATTAAAAGCGTTTTATTGGAAGTAGATTAATGAGTGACGAAGAAGAAGCGGAATGCCCCGAATGTATAGAGGGCTTACCAGCATATATGGGTACATTTGCGGACTTAATGTCTTTGCTTATGTGCTTTTTCGTATTGCTTTTGTCTTTTGCTGAAATGGATGTTTTAAAATTTAAGCAATTAGCAGGCTCTATGAGAGCGGCCTTTGGTGTGCAAAAACAAATTGAAGCGGACGCTATTCCTATGGGGACGTCGATCATTGCTCAGGAGTTTAGCCCGGGGCGTCCAGAACCAACCCCAATTAATGAAGTTAGACAAAAAGCGGATGATACTCCTGAAAACACCTTAGAGATTCTTTGTAAACCAGAAAATGCAGAGCTAAATGAATTAGAAGGTCTTGGCGCTCAAGGTCAAGATAAAATGGTTGAGAAATCCGAAGCGGATTTAAAGAAGGAAGAAGAAGTTAAACAAACTGAAGACGACGCAAAACAAGTTGCTTCAGTTTTAAGAGAGGAAATATCTAAAGGTACCATCGAAGTTGAAACGCAAGAGCGAACCATTACCATTCGACTAAAAGAAAAAGGCTCGTTTCAATCAGGCTCTGCAGAGTTGAATTACGACTTTATTCCCGTAATTGATATGGTTAGAGATGTATTAATCGGTGTAAAAGGGACTATTGCAGTTGAAGGGCATACGGACAATATTCCAATTGAAAGTAGGCGTTTTGGTTCTAACTGGCAGCTATCTTCTGCCCGTGCCATTTCAGTAGCGGAAGAGTTATTTGCTTCTGGTTTACTGGTAGAGAGTCGATTTGCTGTCACAGGTTATGCGGACTCTAGGCCTTTGGTGCCAAATAATACGCCACAAAATAGAGCAACAAACCGTCGAGTCGAAATCGTAATTAAACAAAATGATTTAGCGAGTGGCGCGGCAAATAAAGTGTTTGGTATTGACATTGACGGTGTTAGTTCTTCTGAAAATGCAGCAGGTGAAGAAGTGTTTGTTCCACCTCAAGTCTTTGAGCTGTCACCAAACGAAGTATTTTAAAAACAACAATCAATAGCCTGCTAATGCATTATGTTATTAGCAGGCTTTTTTTATGAATAAAAATAAGACTGAGTCTTATTTATCGAGCAATAAAAGGTAAATGACATGCGAGTTGCGATTATTGGCGCTTCAGGGCGTATGGGGAAGAATCTCATTACTGCGGTAGTTGAATCTGAAAATTGTACATTAGGTGCAGCTATCGTAAAAGAAGGCAGTAGTTTGATTGGTGCTGATGCTGGCGAGATGGCAGGTGTAGAAAAATGCGATGTCTATATGGTCGACACATTAGCGAAATGTGTGAATGATTTTGATGTATTGATTGACTTTACTTCGCCGCAACTGACTTTAAAAAATGCGGAATTTTGTGCAGCACACGGAAAATCCATCGTAGTAGGTACAACAGGATTAACGGATGAAGAGAAGCTAAAACTGTCTCAATCTGCCATTAAAACGCCGACTGTGTTCTCTGCTAATATGAGTGTTGGGGTAAATTTAACCTTGAAGTTATTGGCAACGGCTGCAGAAATTCTTGGTGATGATTATGATGTGGAAATTGTTGAAGCTCACCATAGACATAAAGTAGATTCACCTTCTGGTACGGCTTTAGCTATGGGGGAAGTCGTTGCTAAGTCATTAAATAGAGATTTGAAAGAATGTGCTGTGTATGGTCGTGAAGGGCAAACAGGCGCGCGAACACGTAAAGAGATCGGTTTTGAAACCATTCGTGCAGGCGATGTGGTTGGTGAACACAGTGTTTGGTTTGCAACAGAGGGCGAACGTATAGAAATTGCCCATAAAGCCAGTAGTCGTATGACCTTTGCCAAAGGCGCAGTAAGAGCCGCTGAATGGTTGTCAGAAAAAGACGCTGGATTGTACGATATGCAAGATGTTCTTGGTCTGAAATAAACGAATCGTACCGCTATAAAAAAACCACTGATCGTAATTGAAAATATGAAGTGGCCCCACAAACTGGGGCTTAATGTTCAAGCCTTACGCTGACCATAATAGACGGTATTAGGCGACGCCTGATATCGTCTTGGATGCTGGAACTCAAATTTTTTACCTTGTAGGGTAGGTCGGAAAAACCGCAGGCGCCTTCCGACATTTCGAGCAGGTGGCAACACAATGGGTTATGAGCAAAGCAAAAGTTTTCGTCTTTTCTGCTTGCGTCACTGCCGTCGCCAGCGCAGAGCCTGTGTAGGTCCGGGCTTCAGCCCGACAAATCTGCCTCTTTGATTAAACCCACCTTGGAACACAAAAAGCCTTCGTCTTTTCTGCTTGCGCCACTGTATAACCGCTTAGTAGTTAATTGCTCTGTGTAAATTTACTACTCTTGATTCTATAAACTGCTAAACTAATCATAGTTAAATTGTTTGGGGATATTTTTATGTCGGAAGCTCTTAAAAACCTTATGGATAGCATTGATCAAATGAGCACAAAAGAGAAAGCTCTAGCTGCTCATTGTTTATTATCAGCAATGGATGGACATGCTGATGATGACGTTGAACAAGAGTGGATATCACTGGCAGAAAAACGAAGCAATGAATTGGAAAGCGGTAAAGTTAGCCCGACTACGTGGGACCAAATCAAGCAAAAATTGTAAGCTATATGCCTGAATTATTATTTCACCCAGATACCACAGAGGAAATAAAATCGTCCTTTGATTGGTATCAAGACCAAGTAAAAGGTCTCGGATACGAGTTTGTACAAGAGTTAGACGATGCCTTTAATTCTATCCAATCCTTGCCACAAACTTGGCCTAAAATGGGGCAATACTATAGACGCTTTATCTTAAGTCGGTTCCCTTATTCTGTTATCTATAAAAACGTAGATGAAAAAACAATTTATGTTGTTGCGATTATGCATAACCACCGCAAGCCTGGGTATTGGAATGACCGCAATTAACAAAACGATGAAGACGGATTTCTCACAAGAGCGGTGCCAAACCGCTTATCGAAAGTGTTGAACTAAGCCGCTTCGCGGAGCGGCTCATTGTTTCCTTTCTAATTCTATTATTTGTTACCAAACTTAGTTCTCCTCTCATAATTGGAGGATTTTGTTATGACCCCATTACGTCAAAAAGTCATTGACCAAATGACACTGCAAGGTTTATCTACAGCCATTCAAAAATCGTATTTATATCAATTAACAGAAGTAGCTAAGTATTTTCACATTCATAAAGGGTACTTTTTGCCCGTCAAACTCCTCTCAAATCGGTTTAGAGGCACGATGGTAAGTGAATTACGGCAAGCGTATGAGCAAGGAGAGTTATCGACGATAGAAAAGGCAACACTTGATGGTACTCTGAGCCATTTAATGAGTCACCCATGGGTTGTTTATTGCAAATCTGCATTAGAATATAGGGATACCTTAGTCAGCTACCTAGCTCGTTATACTTATAGGGTTGGTTTGAGCAATCATCGACTTGAATCATGGAAAGACAATCGAGTAACTTTGTCCTATTTTGATAACAAGAGCAATAAAGCAAGTCGGCTGTCACTTGAACCAAAGGAGCTTATTAGGCGTTTTCTGTTGCATATCTTGCTCAAAAGTTGCCCCGAGGGTTTATGCGTATTAGGCATTACGGTTATCTATCAAATGCTATAAAAAAACGATCTCTGGAAAAGATTAAACGACAGAAGCATGAGGTAAAAAGTACCTCTATCATGATAGATGAAACACCCTCTAAATCCATGTGTAGATGCTCCTCTTGTGGTGAATCAAAGGTGGTTTATTTGGGGGATAACAACCATGGCTTTCAGTTGAGGCTAAACAGTAGTTAGAAAAGAATTGAATTAAGTCATGGCAAGGGTAAAAAATATCAGGTTGTGAAATCTGAGGGATCTTGCTTGCCTAACACTTAGAATTCGAGTAAAAGTATAAAAAAGCAATACGAAAAAATCTAAAAACAAGAAGGTTTTTGAAAAGTAACCTTCAAAGAGTACAAAAAACACCGCGATATAAACAGGGACGTCACCAATCTTGAAAAAGCAAATTCCCTATAAATAAAGCGGCCGTTCAACAGACGGTTATAACCATGGCTACGCCACTGTATAACCGCTTAGTAGTTATGCGTCTGTAGGCAAGGAGGTGAATTGAGGCTCTGGTTGGTTAGTTTGATTGCTTTCGTATTTTCTGTATCAGCGAAAAATGTTATCGCTGAAGAACCCTGCGTGTTTATTTTGTCTGGCTATGGAAGTAGCACTAGCAAGGAGTTATATCAAAAAATAGGAGAGGAATATAAAAAGGCTGGAATCGCTCCCTTATATATCGAGATAGATTGGGCTACCGGTGATATTCTCGATTATATAGCTCAAGCAAGATCATATATGGTCAAATGTGACGCTACAGAAAAATACTTCTACGGGTTTTCTATGGGCGGTCTTATCGCACTGGCTCTGGCGGCAGAAGAGGCTCCAGTATCTGCAGTCGTTTCATCAATTGCCCCTTTTTTTGAAGAGGATATTGAGCGGTTAGCATGGTATTCCCCACACAGGCTCTATAATTGGTGGTTGTTTGGCAATTCTGAAAGTATTTCCGAAAAAGATGTCGTATCAAGTGTCAATGAATCAAACACTAAAGTAGTTTTGTTGGTTGGCTCTGAGGAAAAAGAGGTTATGTTGAAAAGGTCAAAGAGTCTGGCTAAAGAGCTATCCAATGGAGAGTTAGAGATAATGAAAGGTATAGGACATGGCATTTCACAAACTGGCCATATTAGCTACATTGTTTCGTTTGTTGAAGATTGAACGCCTAACAATCACAGTCAACGCGACGCAAAAACAAACATATGTGACACCCATTACTTTATTGATGTTTCTCAAATCACTGTCTAAACTAAAAAAACCAAACTCAAGGATGAGGAAAGAATTATGCCTAGGGCAAGAAGCCAACAGGTCAGTTTGTCTGACACTCCGTATTACCACTGCATCAGTCGATGCGTCAATAAATATGTGACACCCATTACTTTATTGAGGATGACAAACATATGTGACACCCATTACTTTATTGATGTTTCTCAAATCACTGTCTAAACTAAAAAAAACCAAACTCAAGGATGAGGAAATAATTATGCCTAGGGCAAGAAGCCAACAGGTCAGTTTGTCTGACACTCGGTATTACCACTGTATCAGTCGATGCGTACGCCGTGCTTTTCTGTGCGGTGAAGATGTTGTCACAGGTAAAAGCTTTGAACACCGTCGGAATACATATGTGACACCCATTACTTTATTGATGTTTCTCAAATCACTGTCTAAACTAAAAAAAACCAAACTCAAGGATGAGGAAATAATTATGCCTAGGGCAAGAAGCCAACAGGTCAGTTTGTCTGACACTCGGTATTACCACTGTATCAGTCGATGCGTACGCCGTGCTTTTCTGTGCGGTGAAGATGTTGTCACAGGTAAAAGCTTTGAACACCGTCGAGGATGGATCGAGGTGCGCATTCTATTTCTAGCTAAGATTTTCTCCATTGATGTTTGTGCTTATGCGGTAATGAGTAATCATCTTCATTTAGTTCTCCATGTCGATGATAAACAAGCAAAAAACTGGTCTACACACGAAGTGTTAAGACGGTGGCATTCTCTTCATAAAGGCACATTGTTTACCCAACAATTCGCTCGTGGAGATGCTATGCCAGAGTATGCCGTTGAATTGGCTGAAAGGTCGGCTGCAATCTATCGTGAAAGATTGTCGGATATCAGTTGGTTTATGAGGGAGTTGAACGAGCCGATTGCTAGGCAAGCGAATTTTGAAGATAAATGTACAGGTCGATTCTGGGAAGGGCGCTTTAAATCCCAAGCTTTGCTAGATGAAGCATCTGTATTAGCTTGTATGGCGTACGTTGATTTAAATCCCATTCGAGCGAATATAGCTGCAACACCTGAAACGTCAGAATTCACCAGTATCAAGAAAAGAGCCGAAGCGGCTAATAACGGTACGCAACCAAAAACTCTCTATCCGTTTATCGGCAATGAACAAGCAAATACAAAAACAGGCAAACCAAACGGAATCCTGTTTAAACTGGCTGATTACTTGCAACTGGTTGATCTTACAGGGCGTATCGTTCGTCATGATAAACGATACGCCATTGATTTATCCTTGTCCCCGATATTGCAACGTCTAGGAATCGACTCAGAAAATTGGATGGAGATCGCGACAAAGTTTGAGTCACATACACATGGTGTTGTTGGCCAAACCCAGAGTATGGAACGTTACAAAAACAGCCAACCAAGAGCAAGGCCGAATAAACGGTGTTGCCGATTGTTAGCTTAACCTAGGCATTTTATTACTCTCACCTCATTAAAATGACGTCACAAAAGGGTGATTGGTTTCGCTCGTCTAGATTTTCTCATCATTACTGAATTGCGGGTTTGTCGTTGTTTAAAATGACAAAAAACTACGCTGAGACTTGTTTAATTATTCGTATTTGAGTTTAGAACGGTTTTTAGTATCCAATGGAAGTACTTTTTAACTGGGTGTCTTTGACTGTTGCTGCTGGGTGTCTTTGACTGTTGCTGAAAAGGCATTAAGTTTCTCACCTTCAATGGCGCTTGAGTTTATAATGTTAGCCAAAAGTGTATCCAGCATGTTTTGCTTTGCATCATGAGATTGACTGGCCATCTTACCTAATAGTATCCCTTGGGTAAGACGAGCTTCTCTTAACATGGGCTCTACAATGCTTTTATCCCATGTAAAGTGAGGCCAATTTTCTTGCTGCCATATCCACATAACATCCCCTATGATGTTGAATAACATGATTAATCTGCTCATACTTTAATGTGAATAGTATTGTTAATCAAATCAAATCAAAATTTAATTTGAATGGTGTCGATAATCACATCATAGAGGTTGTGAAGAGTGAGTAATAAGAAGTTACAGCAGTGCCTTTAAAAAAAGAAATGTAACAGAAGGAATTTAAACCGAACGCTCTAAAGATCTTATGTTAAAAAGAGTCCAAAAAAAGACCGACTAATCAATTTAGTCGGTCTGTTTGTTATCTTAAATTCAGACTTTAAGCCAAGTGCGAATGAATGGGCTATCGAAAATAGCCCATTTGAACGATTAGTCCAGTTTGTCTGTTGCTACTTGATAGTCAGGGTCTTCTAGATAATTCACTTCTACCAATGAACCTGCTTGCTTAAGAAGAGTATGACATTCGCGGCTTAAATGGCGAATATGAAGTCTTTTGCCTTCTTTTTCATAGCGTTCTGCAAGTGCGTCAATGGCTTCTAAACCTGAGTGATCGACAACTCGTGCGTTTTTAAATTCAACCACAACGTCCGATGGGTCATTTTTCTGATCAAAAATCTCTAAGAAATGACTGACTGATCCGAAGAAAAGTGGACCATTAAGGTCGTAAACTTTCCAACCATTTTCATCAATACGAGTATTGGCTTGAATGTGTTTAGCGTGTTCCCAAGCAAATACCAAGGCAGATACGATAACACCGACAAATACCGCAATAGCTAAGTCAGTAAACACAGTTACTGTAGAAACAAGGATTAATACGAAAGCATCGTGTTTTGGTACTTTTTTAATGATACGGAAACTTGACCATTCAAAAGTACCAATAACGACCATAAACATAACGCCAACCAGAGCTGCTAATGGGATTTGTTCAATTAGGAATGCGCCGAATAAAATAAAAAGCATCAGTGCAACGGCAGCAGAAATACCTGATAAACGGCCACGACCACCAGAGTTAATGTTGATCATGCTCTGACCGATCATAGCACAGCCACCCATGCCGCCGAAGAAGCCTGTAACGATGTTTGCTGTACCCTGAGCCACACATTCTTTGTTACTTTGGCCATGGGTTTGAGTCATTTCATCAATTAGACGCAATGTTAACAGTGATTCGATTAAGCCAATTGCGGCCAAAATGAAAGAATATGGAGCAATGATGCTCAAGGTTTCCCAATTTAATGGCACCATAGGAATTGAGAAACTAGGTAGCCCAGCTGCAATAGAGGCTTCAACGTCGCCCGTCATGGATGCTAAGAAATCAACAACCGTACGTGTTGGAAGATCTAAAAGAGTAACTAAAAGAGTGACCACCACAATTGCGGCTAGAGATGAAGGAACGGCTTTTGTCAATTTAGGTAAAAATTGAATGATCGCCATGGTAAGTGCAACAAGCCCAAGCATGGTGAATAAGTCAGAGCCTGTTAACCAAGATAAGCTGCCATCGGCATTTGGTATTTTAAATTGGCCTAATTGTGCAAGGAAGATAACAATTGCGAGACCATTTACAAAGCCAAGCATAACAGGGTAGGGAACGATACGAATGAATTTCCCTAATTTGAAAACACCTGCGACAATTTGAATGAGTCCCATTAAAACAACGGCAGCAAATAAATATTCGACTCCATGTTGCGCAACCAAAGAAACCATTACAACAGCTAACGCTCCCGTTGCTCCTGAAATCATTCCTGGTCGACCACCTATTGCTGCGGTGATGAAACCAACTATAGCGGCAGCATATAGACCTACCAAGGGGGCAACTCCAGCGACAAAGGCAAACGCGACTGCCTCTGGTACCAATGCTAGCGCAACGGTAAGGCCCGATAGCAAATCGTTCTTAATATTCGATTTAGACATTCCGTCAGAATCCTACGTGAGTTTTGAGTTTATGAGTTCAGAAGAAGGGTGATCCACTTTTATGTGCCGGGCTTTATACCTTCGAAGTATGTTCAACAAACGAAAGATAATCCCCACAAAGGATCGCGTGTAGTGTACCAGATAAGAGGTGACGATCCAATGACACATAGCTGAGTTTAGCGTTTGAATCCGTTGGCAAGAGCAATAACTAGTTGTTATTGGTTGGGTGTTTTTGTAGCTTTCGTTGTAATGTGCGTCGATGCATTCCAAGGGCTCTTGCCGTCGCGGAAATGTTTCCATCATGCTCAGACATAACACGTTGAATATGTTCCCACTCAACGCGATCAACCGATAACGGTTTCGCTGCAATTTCCACTTCGGTTGTTTTGTTGCCTGTTAACGCAGCAAATATATCATCGCCAGATGCGGGTTTACAAAGGTAGTCTTGAGCTCCGCGTTTTATCGCTTCAACAGTGCTGGGAATGCTTGCGTAGCCTGTTAAAACAACGACTTTTAAATCCGCTTGCACTGCCAGAATTTGTTCTAAAATGGTTAATCCTGATTCTTTCTCCAGTTTTAAATCCAGTGTCGCAAAGTCGTGCTTTCCTTGCTGTAAATGTTCAATTGCAGAGGCTCCATTAACCGCCGTAGAGACAGTTAGACCGCGTCTCTCCATCGCTCTTTTCAGGGTGGATATTAATACAGCGTCGTCATCTATGATTAATAACTTTTGATTCATATTGTCCTAAATAATGGGTAAGGTTATTTCTGTTATGGTGCCACCTTCTTCAACAGGATACAACGCAACCGTGCCGCCACGACGAGAAACCGAGGCATTTGAAAGAAAGAAACCAATGCCCATACCATCTTTGGTGGTCGTTAATTGTTGCCCTAAACGCTTTAAGACATCATTAGTTATTCCTGGTCCTTTATCTTTAATGGTTAAAGTAAACTCATTGCTACTCCAGTGTGATGAGAGTTTAAGGTTTTTAGGGTTAGCATCGGCCGCGTTATTTAATAGATTAATGAGTGCTTGGTTTAGTGTTGTATCAACTTGAATTCTTGGTGGTTTGTTGTTCATAAAATTGATTTCTGCTTCAACTTCTGGCCTAAGGATACGCCATTTTTCTATAATGTCTTCGATGTACTCTTTTGCGTCAATGGCTTCGTTATGCCAGTCATCGGTGATTTGTGCTTCTTCACTTAGCTTACGTAATATCTTGCTACAAAGGTCGATTTGATTTTTAAGTTGTTGTGCATCTGCTAGCGTTCTCTGGTTTGCTTCGGCTACCTCTTCTTTGTTGGCATTTTGTTGAATAAGGTTGGCGTTAGCATCTTCAATTAATTCTTCCACAATCAGCTTCATACTGTTTAAAGGTGTACCTAACTCATGAGCCGTGCCTGCTGCGTGGGTGGCAATGGCTAGAACCTGCTCATCTTGGAGTAGTTGTTCTCTATTATGGGAAAGCCAAGTTTGTTTGCGCTTCATATGATTAACGATGTGATTTAAGAAAGTCGAAATGAAAACCGCACTTAAAGTGAAATTAAACCACATACCCCATTCAGAAAGCGTAATGTTCATATGCGTTTCATCGAATTCCGGTAGCGGATGAGAGAAGTGCATTAAGAAGCTAAAAGAAAGAATGCAGAAAGCTGATAAGGCTAAAACAAAATGCAAAGGTAATACTACGGCGGCAATACTCACAGGTACAAGGAAATAGAAAATGAATGGATTGGTTGTGCCACCACTTAGGTAAAACATGATGGATAATTCCAGCACATCGAGCATGAGCTGTAAAAAGTAAGAAATGTTTCCCGGTAGTTCAGGGTTCCGCAGTTGTATCCATAAAATACTATTAATAATGGCGTAAATGGCGATCACTGCACCCATGATAGAGACATTGGTATAGTCATCGAAAAATAAAAATAGAAACAATATCGCAGCAGCTTGCCCAACAACGGTAATGGAGCGGAGTTGCAGTAATATTCTCCAATTATGGCTTGGTTCCAGTGCTGGGTTAATCATCATTCACTCCACTTGTTACATCTACTGACTTACATTATAGCGAAAGTCTCAAAATACCATTGTTCATTCTTCTTGTTTACGAATTTGAGCGTGATTAAGTTCACAAAAGTTTTAATAGCGGCTTTTCTGTGACGACTACGTTTGCTAACACTTTGTTAAAAAAGGCTTATTTATAACTCACAAACCCCGCTTTCTCGTTTGTTTTTGTCGTCACTCATGACTTCGTGCAAAGGTTTCTAATAGGAGCATCGCTAACAAGCTGAATTTCAGATTGCCAGCGATTGGTTAAGGAGGGTTTGATAGTTAAAGTCAAAAAGAAATGTAAAAGCAAAGAAAAGTCGATAATTAAGCTTTTTCTTAGTTTACATGATTAGGTTAGACCAATTTATTCTTTATGGGCTAATTTTTACTAGATCTTTGCACGACTACTACATTTTCTCATACTCTGTTTATAAAGAATCAAAGTGCTCATTTGCAGCTCATAAACTCCGTTTCTTCGTCTGTTTTTGCTGCATCTTGTTTCCTCGTCTTTTTCCAACTTTTTACCTCTCCTTATTGTCGCTCATGATTTTGTGCAAAGATCTCTTTTACGTTTTTTGAATTAGAGGGTGCGATAGCGGGCTCGATAGACAAAATTGAATGAATTGAGCCAACAGAATGAATTAAATGAAAAAAATGTAAATTAATACTTGGCAGTAAAGGTTTTAATGGATAAAATGCACTCCGTTTTCGGGCCTGTAGCTCAGTTGGTTAGAGCATCCGACTCATAATCGGCAGGTCGAGTGTTCGAGTCACTCCAGGCCCACCATATCCGAAGCCCTCGTTGTTAGTATTGCTAATAGCGGGGGCTTTTTTTGTTTTTGAATTTCATTTTTTACGTGAAAATTTAAGTTGTAGGCGATTAAGCTGTTTTCAGTGAGACGTCACGTTTTTTTTAAAGGCGTGGTAGACTCTCATTATATGCAGTTAGCAGTTTGATTTTTTAGATTCAAATGGAGCGAAATTTCATGAAAATTAAATCCCTTCACTTAACAAACTTTCGCCGTTTTGATGACTTTGAGATTGTGTTTGACCCTCAATTAACCGTTTTAGTTGCCCGTAATGGCGCGGGTAAAACTAGCATCTTGGATGGCTTGGCAACATCGCTTGGCCCATTTCTTACTCGTTTACCAGGTGTTAGTGGTGTAAACCCAAAAGAGACCGATTTTAAGATTTTTCCCGACGGAACTAAGCCTGCTTTTATGCGGATAAGCACCGAGTTTTATAATGGTACTCGTTGGGATAGAACAGAAAAACGCGATAAAACGAAAGGAACGGCCAAGCAAGTTCCTGAGGCGCTCGGCATCAAGTCTTTGAATGACTATGCGGATAAATTCATTGAACAGTTTAATGAGCGCATTTATTTTGAATTACCTATTTTTGCCTATTATGGTGCAGGGAGAGGTGTTTTTGATGTCCCTGCACGGAAAAGTGGTTTTGGTAAGCAATTCTCTCGTTTTGACTCATTAAGTGATTGCTTAGAAAGTCGTACCAACTTTCGTCGATTTGTAGAATATTTTTACTATCTTGAAGGCGTTGAAAGCAAGCAACAAAAAGAAGCTCGTTCGTTTGATTTAGAAACCCCTGAGCTTAAGGCCATTCGGCGTGCTGTGACTGCAATGATTCCTGAATTTAGTAATCCACGAGGGGCTTATCCTGCTGGAATTGAAGTGGATTATCGACAAAATAAAGTGAATAAAAAGCTTCGAATTGAGCAACTAAGTGATGGTTACCGTACAACGTTAGCTATGGCAATGGATATTGCAGCACGAATGGCAGAAGCGAATCCTGAAATGGAGGATCCGCTTCAAACTGAAGGTGTGGTGATGATAGATGAAGTGGACTTACACCTTCATCCCGGATGGCAGCAAACGATTCTGTTAGATTTGATGCGTACCTTTCCTAATGTACAATTTATTGTATCGACACATAGCCCTCAAGTAATTTCATCTGTAAAACCTAAAAGTCTTCGTGTAATTGATTGGATAGATGGTAAACCAGTATTTATTCCTATTGAATTCTCTGAAGGTGCTGAAGCTCAACACGTATTGTTGGACGTGTTAGGGTTAGAATCTGCTCGGGTTCAATCTCTTAATATTGTGCAAACTCTAGAAGCATATCAACGACTTGTATCTCAAGATAAATGGGACAATAAAGACGCTTTAGATATGCGACGCAGACTCGATGAGTGGGGAGCAGAGCATGAACCTGAGTTAGCACGGTTGGATATAGACATTCGAATGAAAGAATGGGAGCGAGAAGAAAGATGAAAAAGGTATCAAAAGGAATTGAACCCGAAAAATTAAATGTATACCGACAAGTTAATCCCACAAATACATGGGAAGAGTTTACAAGTAAAAAAAGCAGGCGAAAAGGAGCTCAAGAATCTTTAAAAGCAGATCAAGGTGGCTTATGTGCCTATTGTGAAATCGACTTATTAGACGCAAGTGATCAAGGCAAAGCAGACTTTCGTGTAGAGCATTTTCATCCCAAGTCAGATACCACAACATCACATAATTGGCACCTTGATTGGGCTAATTTATTAGGATGTTGTCATGGCGGTAGCCAAAAAGACATTGCCTCTTCTAATGAACGTTTTACTAGTCCAGATCACTCTTGTGATGTATTAAAAGGTCAGAAAAATCTAGACGGACTTATTTTAAATCCATTAACCCTCCCTGCCTTCCCTCGTCTTTTTTCTTGTGAGCGTCTGAACGGTGCTTTTTCTGTGGATATAGAAAATTGCAGACAATCCAGCATAGAGATAAATAAAGCCCAAAACACTATTAATGAACTTTGTTTAGATACCAATCGATTAAGGTGTTTTCGTAAAGCGTCATTAAACCAATTGAACGATCAAATGCAAAATTTGTTATCAAATGGTTTTTCCATCTCGGAAGCCCGTGAACGTTTAGCAAAGTCCCACCTTAGAAAGAATAAAAAAGGACGTTGGCCTACGTTTTTTACCAGTATTCGCAGCTATCTCGGAAAAGAAGCCGAGCAACAACTTCGAGATATTCATTATGATGGGTAAGTTATAGGAGGTATCGTTGGAAAATATTATTGAGTCAATCTGTTTAGGCATTTTATCTCTTTTCAATTGCTCGTATGGCAAAAAACACTTAAATGATCCTCATTCATAATAACGAGGCTGTAGAATTACTCATTCAAGAAAAACAGCCTCAAGAATAACGTTAAAATAAACCTAAAATCACGCGGCTACGTGAAAAGTAGGGTTGTTATCATACAAAAATTAGCTTTTAGACATTCTCCGCACAAAAATCAAATCACTGAATCTCTATTTTCGAGTAATTCTACAGCCTCAACGGCTAGCTCAGACCTGATCGGTCTTAGCTCTTCCGCAGTAAGAATTGTATAACTCTACGCAACATTGTATAGGCCTACTCGCAAAAGTTCAGTTGTATTTGTGAGTGCTCTTTTTAAATAATGACAGTGCAAAGCTAATCTCTGTTGTATCTATAATTTTCTGTATTGCTTTTTTAGGTTCTCGAACATATCCATAGTCATTATCCGCTTGGAAAACATACTCATTGTTGGTCATTACTTTTAGTCTCTCAAAAAGAGAATGTAAATGATCTGTCATTGGCAGCTCAAAATCATCACCATTTTTGATTCTCTAGAATTCTCTCTTTTAGGTTCATCTGCTGTCATTTAAAATTTAGTAATGAGGGATAATCGGCAGGTCGAGTGTTCGAGTCACTCCAGGCCCACCATATCCGAAGCCCTCGTTGTTAGTATTGCTAATAGCGGGGGCTTTTTTATTTTATTAAAAATAAACTCTCAGTTTGAGTCTCATCTATTCTCCTAGAAATCCATCCTATTCCCATACGAAGTTATCCTCCAAATTGTTTAGTGCGTTATATTAAAACTTTGTAAAATGCTTTATGTTTTTAATTATCTTATTTTATGAATGAATGGGTGATTACATATGGAATTAATGAAAAATGGGTTGTCTACACCTGCTTTTAATCGATTGGCCTGTGCATTGAGCGGGGTGTTAACAGACTTTGATAAGTCAGCCTTTATAAGTGAGTGCTCAGAAGGCATTGAGTCTCTGGAGTTAAAAGAGCGTGTGGCTCATATTATTTCTGTATTAAATCGGCATTTACCGAGTGATTTTTCTGCGGCAGCGGATGTATTGTCGGACATTGTACCCATCTGGGATTTTGGGGATGAATCGGATGCTTTACGTAGCTTCGCTGCGTGGCCGTTAATTGATTACATTGCTGAGCATGGTATTGAGTATCCTGAGGTCGCGTTACCTCTGATAAAAACAATGACACCGCTGTTTTCTGCAGAGTTTGCTATTCGTCCGTTTATTTTGAAGTACCCTGAAGTATGCCAACAATATCTATTGTTATGGTGTGAAGATAAAAATGAGCATGTTAGGCGCTTGGTATCTGAAGGAACCCGACCGCGTTTGCCATGGGGGATACAGTTAAAACCTTTTGTTATTGACCCAACACCAACCTTGGTTTATCTGAATTCGTTGAAAGCGGATGAAAGTTTGTATGTCCGTCGGTCGGTAGCTAATCATTTGAATGACATAGCAAAAGATCATCCTAATAAGGTTGTGAGCATCTGTAAGGGTTGGCAAGAAGAGTATAAGCAGAATACCCCAAATGCAGTGCAATGGGTCATTAACCATGCAACTCGTACTCTAGTGAAACAAGGCTATCCACCTGTGTTTGCTTTATTAGGTTATACGGACAAGCCAGATGTAGATAGTCTGTTAACTATTGAGAATTCGACGATAAAACTGGGTGAATCTCTTTCTTTTGAACTATCTTTAACAGGTCTGAATATAGATGAGCAAAAACTGGTGATTGATTATGCGATTCATTTTGTAAAAGCAAATGGGTCAACCAGTGCAAAAGTCTTTAAATTAAAAAACGTCACATTAACAAAAAACCAGACCATTCTTATTGCTAAAACTCACCCAATTAAACCCATAACAACTCGGAAATACTATGCTGGTGAGCATAAAATTGAAGTGTTGGCAAATGGGAAAGCGGTTAATAGTCAATCATTTCATTTAGCAATGTGTTGATTATGTAATCTGTTGTAAGTGATTTTCGCTATAAATAAAACGAATATGACCATAAAAAACTCTTATATTACAGTGGATTGTTGATTTTTTTAATAGTTTTTTCTGTCGCTTTAATATCTTTTTTTGTTGTTTTATGTTGTTTTTTACGATTTCTCACAATAAAGTAAAAAAATGTATTTCTTTTTATACAGCATTGATTTTTAATTGTTCCTTGATAGCTTAAGGAAGGTGCAAATAAGTCTACTAATCCTCAGTCTATCAGAGAAACCGCCATATAAGGCACGATTCTGCAGGAATGTTAATACCTTTCAAAGAGTCGTAACGAAATGTGACGTTTTCTCTGAAAGACCTGCAGGGTATGGTCTAAAAGCCTGTATTCTTTGTTGAGCATCTCGCAAATAACCCGGCTACTCACATTTGATACTCGCCTAGAATAGCAGGCTTTTATCCACATGCTGAGGAAAAGAGGGCTTATCCCCACCTTCCTTAAATTTTTAGTTGTTTTGAAATAGCTTGGAGAAAAAATGAACATTAAAACACGTTTTTTATTGGCCTTGGTTGCCAGTGTGTTACTACCTGTCGTAATTATTTCTTTTTTAGTGATAGTGAATGTTCGTGATAATGCTTTAGAAGCATTTGAAAGCAACAGTGAAGCTGAAATTGCTCATATTGATACGGCATTTACTATGTATTTAAATGGACTTGCAGAAGACGCACAATATCTTTCTGAAAGTTCCGTTATTAAGCAACTTGACAGCAGTGTGATGACCTACATGGGGAAAGAGGCTGGACCAATGACACCTGATAAGAATAGCCAAGTAGAGCAGGCTGCTTATCAGATGATGAAAGAGTTTGGTGAAGCACGCCCAGACCTAGCATACGTTTATCTTGGTATGGATCATGGTGGGTATATACAGTGGCCAATAGGTAGTCATGATGGGGTGGATTATGACCCGCGAGTTCGTCCTTGGTATAAAAGCAGTATCGATTCAACAACACCTGTACGAGTTCCTGTTTATGCGGATGTACAGACTAATACACCTTTACAAGACTACCTTGTTCGTTTCGAAGGACAAAATGGTGCTTTTGGGGCGATAGGTGTAGATGTCACATTAGGAAAATTAACGGACATGGTTAAGTCTGTGAAATTTGGCGATGCTGGTTACGTTATGTTAATCGAAGATACTGGCAAGGTGTTGGCTGACCCATCCAATCCAGATAACAACTTTAAATTATTAAGTGAAGTTAGTGATGCTCATAAGCAGCTTGCTGAAAGTAATTTAGGTATGTTGAAAGTTGAATTAAATGGCGAGCCTTGGTTAGCTAACAAATTTGAGTCACCTAAGCTTGGCTGGTTTTTTATTGGTCTTGTTGCAGAAGAAGAAGTGTTTGAGCAGGCAGACAGTCTAACGGCTTACATCGCTCTTATTGCTATGATTATGGTGATTTTATTTGTTGTAGTTGGCTTTGTAATTGTAAGTATTGTAACTAAACCTATGACAGTGATTACCGATGGCTTACAAGAAATCGCATCAGGGGAAGGAGATTTAACCCGCCGTCTTGAAATTAATAGCAATGATGAATCTGGTTTAATGGCAAATGCATTTAATCAGTTCGTTGGCTCCATCAATACATTAGTGTGCCGTATTAAAGAGAATAGCCAAGAAGTTAGCTCTAGCTCAGATCAGTCAAGAAGCTTATCCAGCCAAATGCATGATGTGGTGACACAACAGGTAAATGCCATTGATCAGGTATCAACGGCCTTTAATGAAATGGTGGCAACATCAAATGAAGTTGCTTCAAACTGCACACAGGCAGCCTCAGCGGCGGATAATAGCCAACAACAAGTTGAACAAGGTCATCAGTTACTGCAAAAAACAGTAGGTTCCGTTAGTTCACTTGAAGGTGTGTTGAATGAATCAAACGAAGCCATGGTGGTATTATCTGAAGAATCGAAAAATATTACGATTATTTTGGATTCCATTCGAGGTATTGCTGAGCAAACTAATTTGCTAGCACTGAATGCGGCTATTGAGGCGGCTCGTGCTGGTGAGCAAGGTCGTGGTTTTGCCGTGGTTGCCGATGAAGTTAGAACTTTGGCTGGTCGTACTGCTGACTCCACAGAAGAGATTGATAAACTACTTAGCCGTTTGAGAGAGCAAACCGAACAAGTTGCTGGTAAGCTATCAAGCAGTATTGCCCATGCAACAGAGACAGTAGATTCAACTCAACAAACCAGTACAATTTTTGAGTCTATTATGCAATCAGTTTTAACTATTCGTGATATGACTACTCAAATAGCTGCATCAGCAGAAGAGCAACATTTGGCTGGTGAAGAAATTAACCGTAATGTGGTTGAGATTCACGATGGGGCAAGTACTGCGAAAGGTTTGTCTGAAAAAGTAGATCAAGAAGCAAATCAATTAAATCAATTGTCTTCAAATTTAGAGGAATTGGTTTCTCGTTTTAAATCAAGTTAAAAAAGTAAGTTTAAAAAGCAAGTAAGGTAAATTGTACTTGTAGAACTTGTTAAAAAAATATAAAAAACGTCTCGAACTTGGTTTTATCTATTTTGTTTGGATAAAACCAATTTAAGAGGCGTTTTTTTGTATCTAAGAAAATAAAGTGTTTATGAAAAATGAATTTGTCAGTATTGGTTTAACCAACCCTAAAAGTACTTCAAATGTGGGCTCTGTTATGCGAGCTGCAGGTTGTTATGAGGTTGATCAGGTTTTATACACTGGTCGTCGTTATGACAGAGCTGCAAAGTTAACGACAGACACAAAAAAAGCTAGGGTGTCTATTCCCCTCACGAACATTCAATTATTAGGGGCAGATAATTTAATTGATGCTGTAGAAAGTGACGTCAAAATTGTGTGTGTGGATTTAATTCAAGGTGCAACCCCTCTCCCGGCATTTGAGCATCCCGAGAAAGCATTGTACATATTTGGTCCTGAAGACAATACGATTGGCCAAGATATTGTCGATAGAGCGGATCATGTGGTGTTTGTTCCTACCGTTGGTTGTATGAACTTAGCTGCATCCGTCAATGTGTTGTTGTATGACCGATTGGCGAAGTCTTCCCGTGCAAATGCAGGAGATGAATTGATTCGTCAGAGTAAAGACATTAATAATAATGTAAAGGTGAAAAAGAAAGCACTGATATGATTTTAGGTAGATAAGATCAAGATTCATCTTTTAGGAAATGAATGAAAGGTACATAACTTTAAAGTGTTTTATTGTGGTGGCGGTAATGCTTTTAAGTAAGCCGCAATTGCTTCCCTATCTGAGGTTGGTAGTTTACTCGTGTTCTCAATAACTTTTGTCATATCGCCACCGGCAGAGTCGTATTCAGGAGTAAAACCAGAGGATAAGTACTCAGCTATATCTTCATGGCTCCATTCTGAAATACCAGAATCATGAGGACTGATATTGGGTACTCTGCCTGAGTTATCAGGACTTTTAGCACCCATTAGCCAATTAGTATAATCTAATCCGCCTATTTGATTTCTTGGACTGTGGCATTCACCGCAATGGCCGGGGCCTTCTACTAGGTACTGTCCGCGTAAAACAGATGGATCTGGGGTGTTTAATGTAATAACTGCCTTATCATCTAGATACAATTGTTTCCATAAACCTAGCCCTCGACGTATCGTAAAAGGAAAAGACAGCTGGTGTTGCGCGCTTTGTTGAGTTATGGCGGGGAGAGTATCTATATAAGCTTTTAGATCAACGACATCTTGTAATGTCATCCGAGCGTAAGAAGTATAAGGAAATGCAGGATAGTAATGCTCATTATCTGGGGATACGCCGTGTTTCATTGCATTTGCAAAATCTGCTGTTGTCCAGTTTCCGATTCCTGTTTCTTTGTCTGGAGAAATATTTGGCGCAATAAAGACTCCAAACTCTGTTTTAAAGCGTTTACCTCCAGCCAATCTTATTGTATTTGCGTGCTCCTTTGAAGGTTTGGATGCATGACAAGAAACACAGCCTCCAATATTAAATACCTGTTCTCCATGCTCTATATTGGCTTCTAGTTGAGAAACTTGTTGGTTGCTAATAGGCGCATCAGCATCTGTTAAAATCCAAAATGCTGTGATGCCCGTAATTACAGCGGCAGCACCAATATTAACCCAAGTAGACATGATAGAAAGCCTATAAAATAATTATGTCGAGACCTTTACACGACTAGTGTGCTTGGCTTGATAAGATTTTGTTAAAAACAGACTCGTCTTACCATCGCTTATGACTGCGTGTAAAGGTCTCAAGTTGGTAACATAGTTAACATAAAGGGCCGTTTTAATGGAGGCCCTATTATTCGATTGATGGAAGAATGGCTATTGAGTAAGTTATTTTTTTGTTCGGTAACCTTGGTGGCAACCTCCACAAGAACCGCCTAACTCTTTCATTCCTGCGCGCAGGTTATTTAGCCCCTTGTCAGCTAGATTAGCTAAATTTTGTGCACTGTTAGCAAAATTAGTGTGCTTTTGGGCAAAGCCTTCAGCGTCAGTCCATATTTCCATTTTTGCTCTAGTATGGTCTGAATCTTCTTGACTTGAGCCTTCTGGCCACATAGCTTGATAATTCATTTTGGACAGAAGGGCCAAGTTATTTGCCGCTTCAGCAGCAATATTTGAGTCGTATTTGGATTTACCTTTTGCCATGCTGCCAACAATTCCGACATTAAAAGCAACAAGTTGCATATAGGATTGACGTATTTCAATACTTTTATCCACATCAGCTGCATTCAAAGATCCTGCACTGATAGTGAAGGTTGCTAAGATAACGGGTAATGCATTGAATCTTTTTTTCATAATAAACTCCATGTGATCAGTAGGGTTAAGGAAGGTGCGAATAAGTCTACTAAGCCTCAGTCTTTGCATGGTCTAAAAGTCTGCCTTCTTTGTTGAGCATCTCGAAAATAGGCCAACTATTCACATTTGATACACGCCTCGAATAACAGGCTTTTATCCACATGCTGAGACAAGAGGACTTGTTCGCACCTTATCTAATAAAATCAACATAGCAGATATTCAACCTCGGGTTAAGTGGGTATTAATGATTAATAACGAGAAGTAACGAGAAGTAACGAGAAATAACGTAATGCAGGAAGAAGGATCGTATAAATGAGGTTAAATTTTCAGAAGAAAAACTCAAAACATGTATTTTATGAAGAGAGTATTTTGAGAGTGTTAAAGTTAAGAAAATTTCGATGCCTTTTAATTATGTGTGATTAAATGGCATCGAAATTTTGGAAGAAAAAATTAACGTTAGTCGTTTTTCCCTAGGGCTACTAAGACTTGTCTTTTTGACTCACCACTGTATGGACGACGACCATGCATCGCCATATGGTTGTCAACTAAAGCCATATCAGCCGCTTGCCATTCCACATCAAAAGTAAACTCATGAGACAAGCTGTTAATAAGGTCAAGGTCTGCTGCATTAATAAAGCTGTCATCACCATATGTGATGGCTTTAGAAGGTGTTTCACGAACGCCTTTCCAGCCCATATAGGCTGCAATTAGTTGGTTATAAAACACCTTGATGCCGTTTTCTAGCTCAACTACCGCAGGTAAAACAGGAGTTGTTGCTTTTAGACTTCCATCTGCCAACCACACCCATGAATAACCTAGCTGACGCAGTTTTTCTTCTGCATCTGCAGCGCTTGAACAGTCGAGGGTGCTTTTCCAGCTGCGGCCTTGGCCAGAGTTTTCATCATTTTCACCTGGCATGGTTGTCGTGTACTTCAAGCCTTTTTCTTCCATTGCTTGAGCTAGCTCAGGAGCAACTTCCTGCATTTTTTTGAATAGACGATCAGAGCGGCAAACGGGTGTTGCGCCACCTTGATCTGCTGGTGATAAACAAAAGAAGAACAATTTATCTGGTGAAATAGGCGTTTGTGCCATTTCATGATGCAAGAAAATTTCTACCTCTTTAGGTGCTTCATTGGCTGTAAATACTCGTTCAGTAAAATTAATACGAACGGCATTAGATAAAGACTCTTTATAAGTAAAGCCTTCAAAACCAAATGCAGCTGAAAACTTATCGAAATCTTCTGCACTATGAAGAGGAAAACCTCTAAACAATACTACGCCAGATTGAGACAACTCTTTTTTTAATTGTGTCAGGTTAGACGTTACCCAATCACATGCTAGATCAACAGACTGTATTTGGTCTTTGTTTGTAACAATCCGAGGAAAATCAAACCCATCATATTGATGCTGTGTTTCTACTTGCGCAAAGTTGATAGTCGTAGACATACTCTATTCCTTAATCATAAATTGGGTAAAAAGTATTGAACGCAGCTTCACAGAAATGGCCTGGATCGTTAAAGCGGCGGTTGCTGTTTAGTGCAGAGATAGCCGTCATTTCATCTTCACTTAATTCAAAATCAAATAAAGATAGGTTTTCGATCATGCGTTCTGGCTTGCTAGTTTTAGGAATGATTGATGTACCACGCTGTACACCCCAACGTAAAACAACCTGTGCAGGGGTGCGACCAACACGCTCAGCAGCCGCTTTTACCGCAGCTTGCTCAAGTACAGATTCTTGAGCGCCAGCCATGTCTAATTCAAGGTAAGATAAAGCACCTAATGGAGAGAATGCGGTTACTTCTAAATTGTAGTGTTTTGCCAAACGAATTAAACGTTCTTGTGTTAGGTATGGGTGCGATTCGATTTGTAGTGCGGAAGGCTTGATCTTAGCGTAATTCATCAAGTCGTGTAATAGGCCAGACGTGTAATTACATACACCAATTTGCTTAGTTAAACCTTTTTCTACAGTTGTTTCCATACCTGCCCATGTTTCACTTAGTGGGACTGGAGCCAATTTAATTTCTGGGTTTTCTGCTTCTGGGTCAAAGAACCATGCAGCAGGGTAGCGTGTTTCAAAAGGAACAAATTCTTGTGCAATTGGGAAATGGATTAAGAATAGATCCACATAGTCTAATTGCAGTTCTTTTAATGAATGCTCAAGAGCAGGAACTACGTTTTCTTGGTTATGGTATGTGTTCCAAAGCTTTGTAGTAATCCAAAGTTCTTCACGAGTACAAATGCCATCTTCAATTGCTCGTTTTATGCCTTCACCTGTTTCTTTTTCATTGCCGTAGTCACTAGCACTGTCGATGTGACGGTAGCCAGTTTTTATTGCTTGATAAACTGTTTCAGCACAAACTTCGTTTGGTACTTTCCAAAGGCCGAAACCGACAGCAGGGATAGTAGAAGACATTATTGTTTTCCTTTTATGGATGTGAAGTGGGTTTAGAGTTTCTATTATTTGTTTTTCAGTCTTATATAAGACTGATTACTGTGTCAGTGATAATGAATGCTTATAGTCACATTGTCAATGGATTAGGCAGTTGTTTTTACTTGTCTCTCTATGCGAGAATCCATTTCTTACGAATCTAGTTCATATCACTCATTTCTTTTGTTTTTTCTTCTCTTTTATAAAAGGCGTTATGGATGACCTCATCTCCGAAAGCAGGCGTGATCTTTGCGATATTATCCTTTTTATTGTGGGGTGTGACCCCCGTTTATTTTAAATTACTGACCGATGAAAATCCGTTGGATGTGGTAGCCAATCGTGTTCTTTGGTCGGCTATTCTTCTTGGTATTATCATTGGCGTTATGGGGAAATGGTCAAAAGTAAAAGCTGTTTTTTCTTCTCGTCGAGTATTACTTACCTTGATGGGAACAACCAGTTTGATTGGAACTAATTGGTTGGTTTTTATTTATGCGATTAGTGTTGATCGTATGTTAGACGCAAGCTTAGGTTATTATATTAACCCCTTAATGACTGTCCTTATTGGGATTCTATTCCTTAATGAAAGGCCGAGCATTTTGCAGTATGTGGCAATGGGCTCTGCTGTTATTGGTGTTGCTATTCAAATTTTCTTACTAGGTTATTTGCCTTGGATTTCCATCGCATTGCCCTTGTCATTTAGTGTCTATGGGTATTTGCATAAGAAAACACCAACGGATAGCTTTACTTCGCTTTTTTTAGAAACGGCAATGTTATTACCGTTAGCCTTCATTATTATGGGATATGTATTTCAGAGTGGTGGAGGGGAAGAAAGTCATCTGGCTAATCGAGACTGGTCTACGTGGTTCATTCTTATGTTGGCAGGGCCTGTGACGACCTTACCTCTATTATTGTTTTCGGCTGGCGCGAAACGGGTTTCATTAAGCACATTGGGCTTTTTGCAATACATTTCGCCTAGTATGATTTTTTGCTTGGCAATCATAGCTTATGACGAACCTTTGCATTTTGAAACTGGGTTAACCTTTGCTTTTATTTGGTTTGGATTGATTATTTACTCTCTTGATTCTTTTCGAAGAAGCAAAAGATAAACTCTATGGAAAAGTGAACATTAATGTGTTGCCATAACTTTAAGTGCCACTGCTGCGGCAGAAGTTCTGTTTTCCACTCCCAATTTAGGGAAGATTTGCTCTAAGTGCTTGTTTACTGTCCGTGGGCTCATTTCTAGTATCAAAGCGATTTCTCGATTGCTTTTGCCACTGGCTACCCAATTTAATACCTCGGACTCTCTTTCGGTAAGTTCAAGTTGTTCTTTTAGTAAGCTTGCTCCAGTAGGTTTTAGCCCATCTTCTAAGCGAATTAATTGATCGCCGTTCGACTTGCGGCTAACCCATGTGACTTTTAGAGGATAGGCCAAGTTTGTTAATGTTAACTGATGTCCTGCGGTTGGATGATGTGTTAACCATTGTTGGACTTGTTGAGAAAAATGAATATCTTGCCATGACTTTGAAGCGTTAGCCTTAGCGAAAAGAGCATAGGTTTGCGGTGTTGCCCATTGAATACGGCCATTTTCTAATACGGTAATTAGATGTTGCCCTGTACTGTCTAAGGCTGATTGGGCGCTATTAGTGAGGCGAGCATTTGTTAAATGCACCTTCATTCGGGCTAATAATTCGTTGGGAGTAATGGGTTTAGTTAAATAATCAACGCCCCCCGACTCTAATCCTTTTACAATGCTGTCTGTGTCTGTCAGACCTGTCATAAAGATCACTGGAATTGAGGCCAATTCGGAATCATTTTTGAGAGCTAAACAGGTTTCGAAACCATCCATATTAGGCATAATGGCGTCTAATAAAATAATATCTGGACGAATCCTTCTAGCAATGGTAAGGGCTTGTTTCCCTTCTAGAGCAAGCAAAACATCCATATCTGCGTCTTCAAGTGTGTCATTAATTAGGCTCAATGCATCGGCTGAATCATCAACAACTAAGGCAATGTCGCGACGAGTAATAGAGTTCATTCTATGAAGGCTCCTTTATGAAGGGGGACAGTGTTGGTTAATAAAAAGAACAAGTTGTTCGAACGCAAAACTTTGCTCAAAATTCTGCAATTTTTGTAATGTTAGTGAGTTTAATAATTGGTTGCTTTTGATTGTTTGTAGCGTTTTTTTGACGCCACGGCTATAGCCCATTTCAGCATAAGCTTTTAGCTCCCTAATAAGAGGGTCATCCGGAATAAGTACCCTAAGTACAGAATTGGTTTCTGATTGTTTATCGGAGTTTGTTTGGTTAATCGTGTTTGATTCTATATTTGTAAGGGGGAGAGTTAAATCCGCTGAATCTTCTTGATACACCCAGTTTAGTGAAAGAGCTTCGGAAATCTTATTTAACAACTTGATGTTGCTAATGGGTTTCACTAAATAGTCGTCGTAATCTGTCTGAGAGTGTTTTACGTGATGATTCTCCTGTGCGTCGGCGGAAAGCATAATAATGGGTTTATTAATATCCTGAGAGCGGAGTGCTTTTGCGAGTTCTAAGCCAGACATTCCCGGCATTGAAATATCTAATAAAAAAAGATCAGGTAATGTCTTTTCTATGATGGATAAACATGCGTCAGCATTATGAGCTTCTAGAACAGTGAAGCCAATGGGGACAAACAAGTCCGAAAGTAATCCCCTTAAAATAGGATCATCATCAACCACACATAGAGTTTGTTGGTAGCCTTTATAACCGACAATGTGTTTTTGAAGATCACTTTGGCTCGTTTCTACAGCAACCCACGGAAGCATTAAGCTGACATCAAAACGGCTACCTGAGGAAAGTTTGCTGTCTACATTTAAATCCCCCCCCATTATCTCCGTTAACAGCTTAACTATGGTTAAGCCTAATCCTGTCCCCGGTAAATTAGCGGTATTTTCGTCTCTGACTCGCTCAAAAGGATCAAAAATTCGATCTAGTAAGTGCTGTGAAATGCCCGGGCCAGTATCTTGAATACTGAATTCTGCCACTTGATTACGATAGCGTACATTAAAATGTACTTGTCCCTGTTTCGTGTATTTGACTGCATTTGAGAGTAAGTTGATTAAAATTTGACGTAAACGTTTTTCATCCGTAATGACAAATTGGGGCAAAGGTGAGAGCACATGGTAATGAAATTGAATGCCTTTGCTGGTGGCCTGAATGGAAAACATATTTGCTAACTGTTCGATTAATTCTGGCAGATTAACTTGATTTCGGTAGAGTTCTAAACGTCCCGCTTCTATTTTAGATATATCCAGCAACCCTTCAATTAGATCCGTTAAATACTCTCCACTTCGTTGAATGGTAGACAGTCCATGTTGATGTTGCTTTGGCGTTTCTGTTTTTTGGGATAATAACTGAGCATAGCCGATTATTGACTGTAAAGGTGTGCGTAACTCATGACTAATGCCTGTTAGGTAGCGACTTTTAGCGGCATTGGCGCTTTCTGCGGTTTCTTTGGCTTTTTGTAACTCTTTATCGGTTTTTTCGTGCGCCTCAATCTCTTTTATGAGTTTTCTTGTCTGTCTGTTGGATTCTTTTTGGGCAACAACTCGGCTTTCATGTGCTAATAAAAATAACCAGGATAAAACCCCAGAAACAATTAATAAAGTA
The DNA here is from genome assembly GCA_947493575.1 of uncultured Marinomonas sp. Lineage (GTDB taxonomy): Bacteria > Pseudomonadota > Gammaproteobacteria > Pseudomonadales > Marinomonadaceae > Marinomonas. The sequence goes on along the minus strand of CANLRQ010000002.1, from coordinate 74,870 downwards.
AAGAACAAAGCCCACATTGTTTCTTGAAGTAGCAGTGTTTCGGTGGGTGTGCTTGGTTGCATGTGGTGATAAATAAGTGACATTAATGCCGCATTAATTAAATTTACTGCGGACAGTAAGCTTATAAAACGCCCCAATCTGGAGTTGATGAGTTTGACAAATTTATAAGGCATAAACAGGTGCATAAATTGAATAGTTTGTTGTGACACCCTTGCTTGAGGTTTGCAGTGATCTAAACAACGAACATCTAGAGAGCAGCATAAAGAACAAATGGGCTGCATATAAGCTGTACAAAAGCTCATATCTTCTTGTTCAAATTGATTTTCACAAACACCACAAGTGAGCACCTTATATTGGGTGTTTTGACTTTCCTGCTCGATATAGGGGATAAGCTCAGGCGATTGACGCGCTAAGTAGTATTTGCCTTTTGTTAGCCAAGCAATTAATGGAGCACAAATAAAACAAGTTAATAGACTAACAAAGTGACACAAGCTTTTTATAATGTCACCAAAAGCTCCGAGGTAACAAATTAAGCCAAGTCCTGTGGCTATGAGCATTGAACCCGTACCAACAGGGTTGATGTCGTATAGGTGCGCACGCTTAAATTCAATATAAGAAGGGCTTAACTTCAGAGGTTTATTAATTAATAAGTCCGCTGATAAAGAAGCCAGCCAGCTGACAGCGCTGATAGCAAATACACTTAAGACGGCTTCTAGAGCTTGATAAATTCCTAGCTCCATTAGTAATAATGAAATAGTGACATTAAAAACGAGCCAAACCACACGTCCCGGATGGCTGTGAGTGAGCCGAGAAAAAAAGTTGGACCATGCAATAGAGCCTGCGTAAGCATTGGTGACATTAATTTTCATTTGAGAAATGAACACCATTGTCGCGGCTAGAATTAAGGCCAGCTGAGGAGAATTGGTTAAAAACTGAAAGACTCTTTGGTACATGTGTGTTGGATCGGCTGCTTCTGCAATCGACATACCTTGTTGTATTGCAAGGTAGGCTAAAAAAGAGCCAAGTAACATTTTTATCGCACCTATCGAAACCCATCCGGGACCTGACAAAATAAGCCAAAACCACCAAGACTTTTTGTTATTTTCTGTTTTTGCAGGCATAAATCTAAGGTAATCGACTTGTTCTCCGATTTGTGCAACTAATGCAAACAAAACGGAAGCAGCGGAGCCAAAAAGAAGTACGTCAAAATGTTGGCTGTTTTCAACGCCCTCAACAGAAAAATTACTCCAATCATCAATCTTGTCGTATTCAAAAAATAGGACTGTGAATAAAGCTGAGCATTGTAAAACCAGCCATAGACCTTGAGTTCCAATTTGGAATTTGCTTATTGTTTTGATGCCATGGGTGACAATAGGGATAACAAAAATAGAGCAGAGTAAATAACCAATAGCCAAAGGTATGGCGAATAAAACATGCAGTGCTGATGCAAGAATTGCGGCCTCAATAGCAAAGAAGATAAAGGTAAATGAGGCGTAAATAAGGGAAGTAATGGTGGAACCAAGGTAACCAAAACCTGCTCCACGGGTAAGCAAATCAATATCTAATCCATGCTTGGCCGAGTAATAAGCAATGGGGAAACCCGTGATAAAAAAGACCAATAGCACTGTTAAAATGGCAGTGATGGCATTTGTAAAGCCATAACTTAAAGTGACTGCGGCCGCGAGCCCTTCTAAAGCTAGAAAAGCCGTTGCTCCTAAAGCGGTTTTTGCTACACGACTGATACTCATATGACGACCAGACTGAGCTGTATACCTCAATGAGTAATCTTCTAAAGTCTGATCTGCAACCCAACGATTATAGTATCGTCGAACTTTAAATATTTTTTGTGAAGCGGCCATTATATTTTTTCTAATTTAGTAAGAGTGGCTGTGAGTTATCTGTCAGTTAGAGACAAAATGAAGCGTTTCTTTTTTTGTCTGCACTGAAATTGAGCGAAAAGTAATCAAGAGTCACTTTTTGCTTTATTTAATGGGTTTTATTGAACCATTTTTGTATTGATCGCAGAGCTGCATGCACCATGCCAAAGATAGAAGGTTTATTAGAAGGTAATGGAATGGCTGGAAGACGGTGTGTGAATAGAAGATAAGAAAATAAAACACAGTGAGACCTTTGCACTAAGTCATGAGCGATGGTAAAACGAAGCAAAAAAGGCGAGGTAAAAAAAGACGAAAAAGCGGAATTTATGAATTATAAATGCGCACTTTGAATCTGTTTTTCACAAAGTATTAGCAAGTGTAATTAATAGTCGTGCAAAACTCTCATAGTGAACATTTCAAATTCAAAGTATGCACTTTTCTGAATATGCATCTTTCTGAATGTTAGTTCGCGTTACTTTGTTTATGTTTTATTCGATACGGGAACCACAAAGTGTTTGTGTTGGTGTTCTGGTAACCGCATAAACCAAAGAGAAATAGGAATCATAAGAGCAAAAGAAAAAACAATTCTAAATAATAAAATACTGATGAGGTCAGCCCCCAGTAAAAACATGAGGATGGTATCTTCAATTAGGCTATGACATAGGCATAATAGAGAAACACTGAGGAAAATGTCCTTCTTGGTAATAACTCCTTTTTTTGCCTCATTAATCAATAGTCCACCACCAAATGCAAGACCAAGCGTCATGCCAATCAAAGTGAAACTGGTTGCATCTTTGTGGATGCCCGTTATCTTTAAAAATGGACTTAGTATGATGCTTAGAAGTTTTTCAACTCCAATTACCTTAAGTACTTTTAAACCAATAACAAGTCCAGCGATCATAATAAAGATGTAAAAAAGTGACTCAAGCTGCTGCAAAACCCAACCCGAAAAACTGTCATCTACTTCTGATGGTGTCCAGATCAGTTGATTTGATTCCTGTAGTATACCCGTTGTTGAATATAAAAGGTGAAGTATCCATCCCATTAAAAGTCCTGAACCAATACGCAAAATCACGACATAAAGAACCTTTACGCCAGCCTTACGGGTAATAGCACACTCAGTTGGCATATTGTGTGCCATTAGCATCATGGAAGCGAGAACCGTTGTTTGAGCAATTGTCATGGGATCATTTTCAAAGAATTGGAAAAACAGCACCATGCCAGTGTAATTTGAAGTCAGCATAGTGGCGGCCCAAATAATAGAAGCTTCTTTAGGCAAGCCGACAATGCTCATTAATGGCTCTAAAGCCCAAGCTATGTAGGGAACGATACCAAGCTCAACTAAGATTTTAACGATGATAATCGCTGGAATCATGACTTTAAAAAGGGTAAAAGTTATATTGAAAATTTCATGAAGCAGTTGAATGATTTCGCGTTTGAAAGAGAGCATCCTTTTTCCTATAAGATACATTGTACCCTTTTGTTGAGTGCACCCTCTTTAAATAGGGATGTTTTAAAATATAGTACATAAATGATTATTTAAGTACTTACTAAGATAATTTATTTTTTATAATTCTTTAAGCGATTAAAGCAACAGATTTAATTTGCGCCCAAACCTTCATACCTACTTCAAGTTGTAAATGTTTGGCAGAACGTTGAGTTATGGTAGAAAATAGCGTGTTTTTTCCAACTCTAAGTTGAATCTGCATCATATTTTGATTGTCTTTTTGGATGGATACAATGGAACTTAGAAGGATATTATTTATGCTGGAGTCAATTGGTTTTGATAGCACGATACTAATGTCTTTGGCTAATATTTGTACTCGTAAATAATCTCCGAGTTTTGTGTCATTGTCATGAACCCATAATTCTGCACTGTCAGAGTTGTCACCAAAAGATACCTTTTGTAGTGACCATTGAGAATCTTTTTCGATCACACAAGCAGATACAATGACCCCTGCATCTTTTTGCAAATAGTGGGGAAGATCTGTTTGGGTGAGAACCTGATTAATCTCTCCTTGGGCGCGGACTTTCCCCTTCTCTAATACCACAAGGTAATCCGCTAACCTTGCTAACTCACGAGAAGAATGACTCACATAAAGAATTGGAATTTGCAGTTCTTTTTTAAGTTTATCTAAATAACTTAAGATCTCTTGCTTTCGAAAATAATCCAGAGCAGAGAGTGGTTCATCCATCAATAAAACGCTTGGGTTAATCATCAAGGCTCTTGCTATGGCAACTCTTTGTCGCTCGCCTCCAGAAAGGTGATGAGGCCACTTTTTTAGTAGAGGTTCAATATTAAGTAGACGATAAATTTCAGTTTGATTTAGTGTGCTGTCTGCACTTTGTTTATTTACCCAAGCTCGTTTTTGTGAAAATGCGAGGTTTTTTTCAACATTTAAGTGGGGAAATAAACTGGCTTCTTGGAAAATATAGCCAATTGATCGTTTATGGATGGGTAAGTGGAAAGCGTTATTTTGCCAGATTGCATTATTAATCTGTATTAGGCCATTGTCTATGGATTGGAGCCCACTGATGACTCTGAGTAAGGTGGTTTTGCCTGATCCTGATTCTCCAAAAATGCCAATGACACCTTTATTTGGTAAATCTAAGTCGATAGAAAATACACTATTTGACAGTAATAGCTCAAATTGTACCTTGAATGAGTTAGGGGCTGCATTATTGTGCATCTATGCTCCGTACCGTATTGGGCGATTTTTAGGCAGGCTGTATAACGCAAATAAAACAATAAACGAGAATAGCATCATTATTCCAGCTAAATAGTGAGCTTGTGTGTAGTCTAAAGCTTCTACATGGTCATAAATTTGCAACGATATGACTTTTGTTTCTTCAGGAATATTTCCCCCAATCATGAGAACGATTCCAAACTCTCCAACGGTATGGGCAAAACCTAATACAGCAGCAGTAAGTATGCCTGATTTTGCTAAGGGTAATGCCACGTAAAAAAAGCGTTCCCATGGTGTGGCTCTTAGCGTTGCTGCAACTTCTAGTGGTCGAGAGCCAATGGATTCAAAGGCATTTTGAATAGGTTGAACGACAAAAGGTAATGAGTAAAAAAGCGAGGCTACAACGAGTCCTTCAAAAGTAAAAGGCAATAACCCCAAGCCAAGCCATTGCATAAATTGCCCAACAGGCCCATTTGGTCCGAGTAATAGCAAAAGATAAAAACCAATGACTGTGGGAGGTAAAATAAGCGGTAGAGCCACTAACGCACTGACTATGCCTTTAAAAGCAGATGTTGTTCTGGCTAACCACCAAGCGACAGGAATGCCAATTATTAATAGTAAAACAGTTACAATACTGGCGAGGTGTAACGTTAACGTAATGGTGCTCCAGTCTGTTTCGGTTAACATTATTGTGTCCGTGTTGTGGTTGGTTTAAATCTAAGAGACTTTTGCACGACTACTACGCTTGCTAATACTTTGTTAAAAACAGACCCGTCTTATCATTGCTTATGACTTCGTGCAAAGGCCTCTCTAAATATTACATTAATTAAATTCAGTGTGATAACCATAGCTCTGGATTAATTTTTGTGTTTTTGGCAAGGCTAGATAGTTTAAAAAGGCTTGGACTGCTGCGTTATTTTCACCATGTTTTAATACGATTAAGTCCTGTTTAATGGGAGAATAAAGATCATTAGGTACTTCCCACATGGAGCCGGTACTTAATTCTTGATGGTTTTGAATTTGCGAAAGAGCGACAAAACCAATGTCAGCGTTACCTGTTCTGACAAATTGATAGGTCTGGCCGATATTCTCTCCTTGAATCCATAACGGTTTGGTGGATTCCATGAGATTGAGCTTTTCTAGTGTTTCTATGGCGGCAAAACCATAGGGGGCAAGTTTAGGATTGGCTAGAGCAAGTTTATTAAAGGTTTTTGATTTGAGTATGTTGCCCATTGGGTCAACCTTATTTGGATCAGAAGACCAAAGTGCCAACTTACCTATGGCGTAAGTAGCTTGGGTATTGGGAACTGCATAACCTTCGGAGAGAAGTTTTGTAGGAATTAGCTGGTCTGCCGAGAGGAAAAGGTCAAACGGAGCGCCATTTTTAATCTGAGCGTAGAATTTACCAGATGAAGCAAAAGACACTCTTAAAGTGTGTGGCGTTTCCTCGTGAAATTGAGTGACTAGTTTTTTCATCGTTAAAGTGAAGTTTGAGGCGACAGCGACTAGGGCATTATCTGCATGAGCCTGACTAGGGGAAATAGATAGGCAAGTAAGGATGATTAGGGTTAATAATTTGAATTGATTCATGTTAAAAACTGTCTAAGTCGCAAAAAATGGAATTATCCTCAATGAAAATAGTAACTTTTTCTAATGATTGAAATTGGCAGGGACCAGCAATGCATTCTCCTGTTTTTGGGGAAAACAATGCTCCATGAGTAGAGCAATGTAAGAAGGTCCCAGACTCATCAAAAAATTCGTCTTTATTCCATTCAAGTTGAATATTCCTATGCGGGCATTGATTTATATAAGCATAAAATTCATTTTGTTGTTTTAGCACTATGATACTCACATCTGATTGGTTTTCTTTATGTAGTGAAATACCTTTTGCTTGCGAGTCACCTAACGCTGAGGTTGAACATAAATAGTGCTTATTCATAGTGTGATGGGGCGCTCATTAATGGTATCTGAATATTATAGTGTAGAGTTTAAACATACTTGGCGCAAAGGTCTCAGTTTACCTATTATTTATGTAGAAGTTGAAGTGAATTGGATCAAGTTATACTTTATAAACTAAGAGTGATTGCCAAGTTTTATTCGCCTCTTTATACTGCCTGCCATGACAACACAGAAGCCTACAAACACTCGTCGAGCAACGACAAAAAAAACCACGAATCAAGCAAAAACTGCTGGTAAGAAAGCCACTCCGACTAAAAAAACAGCTTCGGCTAAAAAAGCAGTGAAGAGCAGTGCGCCTAAAAAACGACCTTCTAGGAAAAAAAAATCCGCTAAAAAGCAAACTAAAGGCATTTCTGCTTTTTTAAAACGCTTAACCTTGAAAATGGCTAAATGGTGTTTTGTACTCGGTGTTGTTGCATCAATTCCGTTCGCTTTATGGGTTTGGTTGCTTGATCATGAAGTGGTTGAGACCTTTTCTGGAAAGAAGTGGCAAGTGCCTTCTGAAGTATATAGTGCTCCGATTGTTTTAAAAGCAGGCGACCCATGGGTGAAAAAAGATTTAGAAGTTCTTTTGTCTGAATCGGGATACCGCTTTGGTAGAAATAGTCAAGAAGTGGGTTGGGCTGCCCGCAGTAAAACAAAAATCAGTGCCTATTTGAGGCCGTATAGAGATCATACTGGTGAGCATAAAAGTGCTCGTCGAATATTTTTGTTTCCGAATGGGCGTTTAGAAATACAAACCGTCGCAGGGGATCGAGTTTCTCAAGCAATTCTGGAACCTCAGTTAATCGGTCATTTATACGGTGGTAATACGGAAGGGCGGGAAATACTTACCTATGAACAATTACCTCCTACTCTTATAACCACGTTATTGGCCATTGAAGACCAAAACTATTATCAGCATTTTGGTATTTCTATTTCAGGAATCGCCCGTGCTGTATGGGTTAACTTTGTTGAAGGTGAGCGCCGACAAGGGGGGAGTACTTTAACTCAGCAGTTAATTAAAAATATGTATCTTTCTTCTGAAAGAACTTATACACGTAAGTTAACAGAAGTCATTATGGCTATTTTGTTGGAGTATCGTTTCTCCAAAGAAGAAATACTAACCGCCTACATGAATGAAATTTATTTAGCTCAATTTGGTAATAAAGCCATCCATGGGTTTGCAGCGGCGAGTAAACATTTTTTTGGTCGCCCGATCAATGAACTGAATGTTGCAGAATACGCTTTACTTGTTGGTATGGTGAAAGGCCCTTCTTTATATAACCCTAATCGCAATCCTAAAAGAGCGAAAGAGCGTCGTAATACTGTTTTAAGGGTGCTTTATGAAAAGCAATTGCTGAGCCAGAGCTTGTATAACAAAGCGAAAAACATTCCTTTGAAAACCATCAGTGAACGTAAATCCAGAACCTTATTTGCTGATTATTTGGATTTGGTGTCTTTTCAGTTGGCAAGAGATTTTGACGAGAGTGTCTTAGCAACTGAGAATCTTAAAGTGTATACAGGGCTCAGTATTCGTGCACAAAAGGCTGCGGTAGCGGCTATCAGACGACAAGTTACATTACTTGAAAAACAGGATGCAAAGCTAAAGGGGCTACAAGGCGCAATTGTGGTAACGGACTCAATAAATGGTCAAGTGAAAGCCATTGTTGGATCGAGCAGCTCTATTTATTCTGGTTTTAATCGAGCCTTAGGAGCGGTAAGACCTATTGGATCATTAGTAAAACCACCTCTTTATATGATGGCAATTGCAACAGGGGAGTTTACTTGGCTTTCTTTATTAGATGACGAAAGGAAGTCTTATAAAATTGGTGGTGAAATTTGGCAACCAGAAAATTATGATCGAAAAGAACATGGTGCTGTTCCTATGTATTATGCTTTAGCGAAATCTTATAACTTAGCGACATTAGACTTGGCTGAAAAGCTAGGTTTTGAGCGTCTAGGTGAAGGTTTAAGACAGCTTGGTGTGAAACGCTCATTTACCATGAGACCTGCTGTTGCTTTGGGTACATTAGAGCTGTCTCCATTTGAAGTCGCAAAGCTTTATCAACCTATTGCCTCAATGGGAAGGTCTTCTCAATTAGGTATTGTCGCAGGAGTATTGGACTCTCAAGGTGAGGTGCTGAAGCAATTTACATCTCAAAACTCTGTACCTTTTCCCGATGCTGTTTTGGCAACAACTCTAGATGGAATGACAAAGGTCGCAAGTATTGGGACGGCAAAGCGAGCTCAGGCAGAGTTTCCGAATTTGCTCTTTGCTGCGAAAACCGGTACCACAAATGGGCAAAGAGACAGTTGGTTTGTTGGTATCACAGGGGATTATTCAGCAACAGTATGGTTAGGAGATGACGAGAATAAATCTCTTAGTATCACAGGAGGAACCGGTGCTCAGAGAGTTTGGATTGATTTAATGCAACAACTCAACCCTAAATCACTTTCTAATAGCTTGCCTAAAGGAGCTGAACGCTTTCAAATTAATCTCGATGATCATAGTCTTGCCGCAGATCGCTGTAAAAATAAAGAAACGCTTAGTTTTTTACAAGGAACAGAACCACAAACAAGGGCCTCTTGTCTGTGGCCTTTTTAAGTAGATTCGTTTACAACTTAGACCATTCAGAGTTTGCGTCTTTAACTAATAATGCTTCAGTATCCTTGGCGGCTTTATCATTCCATTTTTTTCTAGTATCACCCCAAAAACCGTTATAGAAAACGTAATTTTTACCGTCGATTATTTTATAACTTAAAGGGTCTATTTTAACTTTCTCTCCATCTAACATAGCCCACGCACACCAGCCACCGTATGCAGGAGCATACTTTGTTGGTTGTTTAATAAACGCCTGCCTATTTTCTTCATTTTCAAACTGATAAATAGAGCCTTCGAACGTATATTTTAGAGCAGGGTAGCCCTTCATAGGCGCATCCATGAAATAGCTGACTGGGTCATAGCCAGATAAAGCGATGCCTTCTTTGTTTAAGTTAGACTCAGCATTTGCTAGTGCTTGTAAGCTGAATAACCATAAAAACGCTAATACAAAAGTCCTACATACTAGACGTATATTTGATGAGATAGTTGTCATTATCAGTCTCCTTTGGAAAGTTAAAACTTTTGATGATTGTTTTGATATAAAGTTCATTTTTTCTGATTTTTTTTATAAAAATGTGTTTTTTCAAATTTTGAAATATAATGAAAATGTTAAACAACTAATTTTTTGAGATATTTATGTGCTTTTTTCCTAGTCATCACGCAAAACTTAGTATGCTTTTCTACTGCCTTTTTGCATTTTTCGTACAGGCTCAGGCAGATACAGGGATGAAATGCGCATCAATGACAGCAACTGGGAATTCCGAGTATCCTCCTTTTTTGTGGAAAGAGGGGGCTAATTCAGAAGTGCTACTTGGTGCGAATCGATTAATAATCGATGAAATATCGAATCGTATAAATATACCTATCAAGCTTAGGCACACTGGCCCATGGTCAAGGGCTCAATTAGAAGTGAAATCCGGTCGAGTTGATTTAATGGCAGGCGCTTTTTATACGAATGAACGAACAAATTATATGGATTATCTATCCCCCGCTTTTTTGCATACGAGCAGTGTTGTTTGGAAGCGAACGGGTCAAAGACTAAAATACAAAAGAAAAGAAGACTTAATTAGTAAGCGTGGTGTAACGGTCATTAATAATAGCTTTGGTCAAAATTTTGATGATTTTGCTGAAAGAAATCTTGATATTATTTCTGTCTCGGGACTTGAACAGGCGTTTAAAATGTTGATAGCAAAACGGGTTGACTATGCTATTTATGAAAAGTCCCCCGGAACTGCGTATCTAAATCTATTAGGTATGAATACTGATGTTATTTCATTAGCTTCGATCAGTAGCGAAGGTCTATTTTTAACCATTTCAAAGCACTCTTCTTGTAATACTTCTGCAATGAAGCAAAAATTAAATGATGCTTTAAAAGCAATGAGCGAAGAAGGCTTTACTGAGAAAGCATTAGAGCAAAGTTTGTTAGACTGGAAAGTTTTTACTAAGCAATCCTCAACACTTTCTTAATATTCAAAGTCAAGTCTAAAAATATTTAATGTTTTTAGACTTGATACACCCTAATTTAAACTTGTGAACTTATGCTGCTAAGGCATCCAGTCCTGATTCTAGATGCAGTGCTTCATCTAATTCATCTATAATTGAAGGATCAATTCCTGCAAGTTCTAATACTTTTTTCGGTATAAACTCTTTGACCACATCAGGGTCCCTGTCTTCTTTTATTGAAGCATTTAAGTAACAGGCTAAGTTAATAATGGCGCTTAATGGAGATGCAGGATCAAAAGCCAATGGCTTTTTATATTGTTGAACTGCATCAGACAGTTCGGCTGGAAACTTCCATAAGTCTAACAGAGCTTTTCCTGCCTCTTGAGAGGTAAACCCCAGTCTTTCCAATTCAGCTGCTGTTCTGCTTACTTTTGACTCTTCTATCAATGATTGAATGGCTTTAGCTCTATTTGGCTCAGCAAGGTGAAGTAATAGCCTCCCAATGTTATAAATAATTCCAGCTGTAAATGCATTGTCAGCATCAACCTTCTCTGTTCTTAACGAAAGCCATTTGGCTAAGGATGCAACTTGGAAAGAATCTTTCCAAAAGCTTTTTGTGTCCAACCCTTTAACATCAGAAACCGATCCAGCAAAGCCTGAAGCGATAACCAGTGTTTTTAGTTTCTCCATGCCTAAAATGACAACCGCCTCATCAATGGATGCGACTTTTCTTGAAAGGCCAAATTGAGCTGAATTGACTAGGCGTAATACTTTTAATGAAAGTGTTTGGTCTTTTGCGATTTTTGAAGCAACGTCATTATAGTTTGCGTTTTCAGAATTTAGAGTTTGAATAAGTTCTCGAACGACTTCAGGTACATTTGGAAGTTTGGATGTTTGATTTAATAAGTCTTGAATTTCCATGCTTTGTAGCCTTCTGTTTTTAATTCACTATTTAGAATAGATTATAGAATTCAGTTATAGCAAGGAAAAAACTTGGCAAATGATTGTTCTAAATCATGTTTAAGCTTAATAAATCGTTGTGATGGTTAAGGATGGTGCGAATAGGTCTGAAAAAATTCAGTTTATTCGCACCTTCCCTATTACTTTATTAAGCTTTCATACAAGGTTATCCAATGATCTGTCGTTTTCTCCCAGCTAAAATCGTATCGCATGGCGTTCTTTTGTCGCTCCTGCCATGTGTTTGAATCATGGTATGTTTCGATGCATCTACTCATTGCTTCAATTAATGAAGGAGTATCTGCTTGTTCAAAAACAAAACCATTTGGATCGGCTCCTTCTTCGAACACCGTATCAGCCAGCCCTCCTGTTTTTCTAACGACAGGTAAAGTACCGTATTTAAGGGCATACAATTGGGTTAAGCCACAAGGTTCGAATCGTGATGGAATGAGCAGAGCATCCACGCCAGCTTGTAACCGATGAGAATAAGATTCATCGTAGCCAATATGTATGCCTACTTGTTGAGGATAGCGCTCTTGTAACGCTAGGAAGTCCTGTTCAAGCTCCTTATCTCCAGAGCCTAGAAGAATCAGTTTCGCTCCTTGATCTAGGGCACTTGGCATTGCTTCAAGTACGAGATCTAGACCCTTTTGCTCAGTTAATCGACTGACTACACCGAATATTGGCTGACTAAGGTCTTCATCAAGTTGGTTTTCTTTTAGTAAAGCTAGCTTGTTTTCTTGCTTCTGATTAAGGGATGTAATGTCGTATTTATGAGGTATTTCAGAATCTGCTGTGGGAGACCATTGATCATAATCAACGCCATTTAATATACCGTAGAGTTTGTGCTGGTGGGCTCTTAGTGTGCCATCTAAGCCGTCTCCATATTCTTCCGTTAAAATTTCTTTGGCGTAGGTAGGGCTCACCGTGGTGATTGCATCAGCATAAACTAAGGCTGCTTTTAAGGTAGAAAATTGCCCATAAAATTCTATTCCATGGTGCGAAAGCAGTTCATTTGAAAGTCGGATATCATGCCATTTTTTAAGTGGGAAGCTGCCGTTATATCTGAGGTTATGTACTGTGGTTACGATAGGGATGTGATTCATTTTCCAACTTTTAAGATAGGCTGCACTTAATCCTGCTTGCCAATCGTTAATATGTAAAATATCTGCTTGCCATCCCATTAAATTTCCATGAGAAGCGAGTACTGCTGCTGCCCATGAAAGTGCAGCAAAACGAATGTGGTTATCTTCAAAGTCCAGGCCTGATGTATCTAAATACGGACCACCTTCTCTTTCAAATAAACTTTTACATTGAAGTAACCAGATGGGAGTGCCGTTTTCGATAATTTGAGTTTCTAAAAGAATTAAATCTCCAACATTAAAAGGGTTTCCCAAATTTATTTGATTTTGAATTGGGGCTACTTTATCTAAAATTCCAAAATAAGCAGGCATTAGTAGCCGAACATCATGACCTTTTTTTCGTAAAGCGACAGGTAAGGCTCCTGCTACATCGGCAAGACCGCCTGTTTTGATCAGTGGATAAATTTCGGACGCGACAAAAAGAATGTTCATCATATTGTTATCTTGTTGATTTAGTTTATTGATCGGAGTATACCTAAATACGGCCTGTAATTAAGTAAGCAAAGCTAATATAAAATTATAACAAAAGTCAAAAGGTGGAATATGGATCTTAATACTGCATGTATGAAAACGATAGCAATCATCTTAGCAGGAGGAAGAGGATCTCGGTTAAAACAGCTGACAGATTATCGTTCAAAGCCTGCTGTGCCTATTGCTGGCAAATATAAAATTATTGACTTTCCCTTATCAAATTGTGTGAATTCAGGTGTACGTAGAATTGCTGTATTGACTCAGTACCGATCGCACACATTAAACCAACATGTCCAACGGGGGTGGAACTTTTTACGCTCAGACTTTAATGAGTTTATTGAACTGTGGCCTGCGCAACAGCAAACAGGAGAGGAGTGGTATCAAGGTACTGCCGATGCGGTTTTTCAAAACTTGAAAATGATCGATGAACTTGATAGTGAATACATTTTGATTCTAGCTGGAGATCATGTTTATAAACAAGATTACAGCCTGATGCTGAAGGAACATATGGAAACGGGAGCAGATGTAACGGTTGCATGTATTGAAGTTCCTGTTAATGAGGCGGATCAGTTTGGCATAATGCACGTTGATGGCGATGATAATATTATTGCCTTTGAAGAAAAGCCTAAAAATCCACCGACTATGCCAGGCAACCCAGAGGTTTCTTTGGCAAGTATGGGAATTTATATCTTTAGTACAAAATTCTTAAGTGAACATCTGAAATCGGATGCATTAGATGATGAATCAAGCCATGATTTTGGTAAAGATTTGATCCCTTTCTTTGTTGGGCGAAGCAATATTAAGGCGCACCATTTTGGGAATAGTTGCATTAAAAATGAAGGCTACCCAGATACGCCATACTGGCGTGATGTAGGGACTTTAACGGCTTACTGGGAATCTAATATGGATTTAACTCGTTTATTACCTGAGTTAGATTTATATGATGATGACTGGCCGATAAGAACGACTCAATATCAACGTCCAGCTGCAAAGTTTAATTATAACTATGAAGAACGTATTGGGACTGCATTAAATTCAGTGGTATCTGCTGGTTGCATCGTCTCAGGCTCTACCGTAGAAAAATCCATTTTGTTTAATAATGTGCGAGTAAACTCTTTCTCTCATGTAAACAAATGCGTTGTATTACCGCGCGTGGATATAGGGAGGCACTGCCGATTAAATAAAGTCGTTGTTGATTCTGATTGTACTATTCCAGAAGGAATGGTTATTGGTGAAGATGCTGAGCTAGATGCTCAACGATTTTATCGAAATGAAGATGGTATTACATTAGTGACACAATCTATGATTGAAAAGCTAATCCATAACGAATAGTTCACCTAGTTATTATAAGAGACCTTTGCATGACTATTGCGCTTGCTAAGACTTATCATCGCTCATGACTTAGTGCAAAGGTCTCTATAAATATGAAGCGGCACGGAATAATTGAAACCTCGTATTTTGTGCCACTTTTCCTATCTGCTTCTAACTATTTATCCTGTGACCTTAGTACGAAGTCATGAGCGATATTATTTCAGTGAACTATTGGGAATAAACATAGGTTGAATAAAAAAGCCTTTGCTTGTCAGGTGTGCCTGAATACTGTTTGGGCCTGTTAGATGTAAGGCTCCGACAACAACAAAATAATTATTTCTGTTACTGATTGGTTGATGTAGATATAGAGTAATAATGTCCGCCATGTTTTTATTTCGTTTATCAAGTAAACTTTCCATCATAGGCGCTAGCTTAGGATTGTTCTTCACGTCTTGATAGACAAAATCAAACAATCCCTTCGGGTCTGCTGATCTCCAATAATTGACCATTTCCTCTAAATAATCTTTATCTTCTAGTTGGCTTAGGGATACTTCCAAACCTTTAATTTGAGATCCAAATGGACTGTTCGCAATAGCGTTGATTTGTTGATCGAGTGTTTCTAATTCTAGAATGGGTTTATTGTCTCGTGCCGCTAGCTGTAAAAAATGTTGGTCCAGTCCAAGCTCTGCTTTAAAAGAAGTCTGCATTAATTGATATCCAGTGAGTTGCTCAATTACCATCCAAGGGCGCATTTTTATGAGTTGTTGGTAATTGCTTTTACTCTTAATACTAAATAATTTGAGTGACTTTAATGCTTCTATAGACAAGTGTTCTTCAAGTGTTTGGTTCGAAGGTAACCACATTTTTGATTGCACCAATGACTGAGAAAAGAGAGGCTCAAGAGTATTTATATTCAGTTCAACAACGAGATTCTGTGAGTCTCTGTAGGCTTCAAGGTAGGCTTCTGGTAGAGGGTAATGGCTTTCGTTTAATGCATGAATCGAGCCTGCCAAATACACCGTGATATGTCGGTTTTGTATTTTCCATAAAAAAGCTTGGTCGTTTTCTTCAGCATGAGTAAAGGGAGATAAAAGTAGGAAAAACATGCTTATAAATTTAAAATGATTAATAATGGTTTTCATAAGTGTTGTTTCCTCGTGGTTTTTTTATGTTATCCCCGCAAGTTGTGGATAACCCTATTGGTGACCATGTGATAACTGTCGCAAAGACACGTATTACCTGAGTTTTAAAGAAGATGTTTAATTCTTCCCCAATTACTCAAAATAGACCAGAAATACACAATTTCTTATTTGAAAGTCTTTTAAATTTATTAGGGGTCATTATGTTTACTGGTATTGTTCAGGGTATGGCGCAAGTACTTGAGAGTCAAACAAACGGACGTAACAAACGTTTAAAAATTCAATTTCCAGAAGCTTCTATGACAGAGCAGAAACTGGGAGCAAGCGTTGCAATTAATGGTGTCTGTTTAACTGTTGTTGAAGTGGATCAAGACAGAGTGAGCTTTGATGTGATTGATACAACCTTGTTGTTAACCAATATTGGTTTGTTGTCTCAGGGCTCGATAGTCAATTATGAGCGTGCTGCTCGTATGGGAGATGAAGTTGGAGGGCATGTTATGTCTGGTCATATTATGACATGTATCCTTGTTAGCGATATTCGACAGCAAGAAGAAAGCGTCCACATTCGTTTTTCTCTCGAATCCAATGATCTTGTTACTCGAAGATATCTTTTTGACAAAGGTTATATTGGATTAAATGGTGCAAGTTTAACTATTTGCGATATCGGAGACGATTGGATTGAAGTTTCTTTGATTCCTGAAACATTGAAAGTGACTACTTTTGGCGAACTTGCTTTAGGGGATAAAGTTAATTTAGAAATTGATAGTCATACACAAGCAACAGTGGATACCGTTGAAAGAGTGCTAAAGCAGCGTGGAATTGTTTTACCTTGAGACCTTTGCATGACGACTACGCTCGCTAATACTTGGTGCAAAGGTCTCACCCTAAACTTTTTATTTTAAGGGAATTTAGCTGGCTAAGAGAGCTAAATTTATTCCCTTAGGGAAGAGCGGATAAATAATCATATATTTGCTCTTTGCTTACTCTTAATAGTGTGAATAAAAATGGAGTACTTAGCTCATTTTCTGTAGAATGCTCGTCAAAATTTCATCTTGAGAACCTGTGAGTAAATTCCTTAATTTAGTTAAGTGGATAATATAGTGGATTTATCAACAGGTGCTTGTAAATAACGGTTTTATTTATTGTGAGTAAGAAGTGTCGGAAAATAACTTAAAGCACATACGCAATTTCTCAATCATTGCCCATATTGACCATGGGAAATCTACCTTAGCAGATCGCTTTATTCAGTTTTGTGAGGGCTTGAGTGCTCGTGAGATGAATAATCAGGTTCTTGACTCAATGGATATTGAACGAGAGCGTGGTATCACTATCAAAGCGCAAAGCGTTACTTTGAATTACACTGCAAAAGACGGTCAAACTTATTTACTTAACTTTATCGATACCCCTGGGCATGTTGACTTCTCTTATGAAGTATCTCGTTCTCTAGCGGCATGTGAAGGCGCTTTACTGGTTGTTGATGCGGCTCAAGGAGTAGAGGCTCAGTCAGTAGCTAACTGCTATACCGCTTTGGAGCAAGGGCTAGAAGTGATGCCCGTATTGAATAAAATCGATTTACCTCAAGCTGAACCAGAACGCGTATCTACAGAAATAGAAGACATTATTGGGATCGATGCAGAAGATGCTGTTACTTGTTCTGCGAAAACGGGTTTGGGTGTTCAAGATGTTTTAGAAAGAATGGTAGAAGAAATTCCGCCACCAGAAGGTGATGTTGACGCGCCTTTACAAGCCTTAATTATAGATTCATGGTTTGATAACTATTTAGGCGTAGTTTCTTTGGTTCGTATTAAACAAGGAACACTACGTAAAAAAGATAAAATCTTCATTAAATCTACAAAGCAAATTCACCCTGTTGATATGGTCGGTATTTTCACTCCAAAACGTACAGAAACTGGTATTTTGAGTGCGGGTGAAGTTGGTTATGTAGTTGCTGGGATTAAAGACATTCACGGTGCACCTGTAGGTGACACAATCACACACTTATCATCCAAGGATGTTGATCAGCTTGATGGTTTCCAAAAAGTAAAACCTCAAGTTTATGCTGGATTGTTTCCAGTTAGTTCTGATGATTATGAAGATTTCCGTGATGCATTAAGTAAGTTGACACTGAATGACGCCTCCTTATTCTTCGAGCCTGAGAGTTCCGATGCTTTAGGTTTTGGTTTCCGTTGCGGCTTCCTTGGAATGCTTCATATGGAAATTATTCAAGAGCGTCTTGAACGTGAATACGATATGGATCTTATTACCACTGCTCCAACGGTGGTGTATGAAGTTGAATTAATGGATGGCTCTGTTATTAATGTAGATAGCCCTTCTAAAATGCCTGATCCAGGCCGTATTCGTGAAATGAGAGAGCCGCTTGTTGTCGCTAATATTTTGGTGCCACAGGAATATTTAGGTAATGTTATTACCTTATGTGTTGAGAAACGTGGTATTCAGCAAGATATGCAATTTATTGGTAATCAAGTATCAATGCGTTATGAATTACCTATGAATGAAGTCGTATTGGATTTCTTTGATAAGTTGAAATCTTGTAGTCGTGGTTTTGCATCCTTGGATTACAGTTTTAGCCGTTTTGAAGTGGCTCCATTGGTTCGACTAGATATCTTGATTAATGGAGAGCGAGTGGATGCGCTTGCTTTAATTATGCATAAAGATAACGTTTTATATAAAGGACGTTTATTATGCGAAAAAATGAAAGAAGTGATCCCTAGGCAAATGTTTGATGTTGCGATCCAAGCCGCAATGGGCGCTAAAGTAATTGCTAGGACGACGGTAAAAGCATTGCGTAAAAATGTTATAGCGAAGTGTTACGGTGGTGATGTGAGCCGTAAGAAAAAGCTATTACAGAAACAGAAAGAAGGTAAAAAGCGTATGAAGCAGGTAGGTAATGTTGAAGTGCCTCAATCTGCTTTCCTTGCGATTTTGAAAGTAGATAGCTAGAAAAATACAATACTCTGTTAACCCTCAGGTTGTTATCAAAAACAACCTTTTGGAGAAAAAATGAATTTTGATTTTGAGTTGATTCTCGCGATTGCTTTTTTTGTCACCGGTGCTGTGTGGGTATACGACAGAGTCGTTTTCTTGCCTAAGCGTAAGGCAATGTTGAGCGATTTAACTGAAGAAGCTTGCAGTGCTTTGCCAAAGTCCGTCAAAGATGGTTTTGGTGATACGCCCAAGTGGGTTGTGGAAGTTAAGTCTTACTTTGTGATCATTGCGGTTATTTTTGGGTTAAGGTCTTTTATTGTAGAGCCTTTTCAAATTCCGTCTGGTTCCATGTTACCGACATTGGAAATTGGTGATTTTATTCTGGTGAATAAATTCGATTATGGTGTGCGTTTACCTGTACTTAATACGGTCTTGATTCCAACAACTGAGCCTGAGCGTGGTGATGTTGTGGTATTTAAATACCCACAACAGCCGAATTTGAACTATATTAAGCGTTTAATTGGTGTGCCTGGTGATGTTGTCAGATACCAAAATAAAAATTTAATGGTCAATGGCAAACCTGTTAAAGAAGAGTTGTTGGCTGAATTGCAAGTGTCTTTAAACCCAAGTAAAGAGCCGGTTAGCTTGCATGAAGTCGAGATAGGTGACGTTTCTCATCAAGTTTATAAAAGCTATCGAGATAGCCGATTGGAAGGGGAGTGGATCGTACCTGAAGGTCAGTACTTTGTGATGGGCGATAATAGAGATAATAGTTCTGATAGTCGGGTTTGGGGTTTTGTTCCAGAAGAAAACTTGAAAGGGCGTGCGTTTTTTGTTTGGTTACACTGGAATGATTTCTTCAGTCTGCCTAATTTTAAAAATAGTGGTTTGATTGAATAAAAATTTGGAGATATTTTGAGTGCATTGTATTTAAAGCTTTGTCACAAAATAGGGTATTTTTTCGCTGATTTAGGTTTGTTGGAATTAGCGTTAACTCATCGTAGCTACGGTGGGAAAAATAATGAACGCCTTGAATTTCTAGGCGATTCTATTTTGAATTACGTCATTGCTGAAGATTTGTTTCACCGTTTCCCTAAAGCTAAAGAAGGGGAGCTTAGCAGATTGCGAGCTTCTTTAGTTAAAGGCGACACGTTAGCAGAGTTGGCGCGTGAGTTTAAATTAGGTGAGTGTTTAAAGTTAGGCGCCGGAGAGCTTAAAAGCGGTGGTTTTAGAAGAGACTCTATATTAGCTGATGCGGTAGAGGGGATCATTGGTGGTATGTATTTAGATGCTGGTATGGATGTGTGCCGTGAACATATCTTGAATTGGTATAAAGAGCGTTTAGATGCAACTTCTTTAAAAGTGGTAACGAAAGATGCGAAAACACGTTTGCAAGAATATTTGCAGGCAAGAAAGCATGCTCTTCCTCAGTATGACGTAGTACAAATTGTAGGAGATCCTCACGATCAAACTTTTTTTGTTCATTGCACTATTGATATTATTCCCGAAGCGATTGAAGGTAAGGGAAACAGCCGACGTATAGCTGAGCAAAAAGCGGCTACGAAAGCATTAAACATTTTGGAGCAAGCAAAAAGTGAATGATTCAAAACAAGACAACGCTGTCGATGACTTTGATTTTGAAGCATCATTGGCTGAATTGCGTTCAGGTGAGTCGGACGATATAACACATTGTGGTTATGTGGCTATTGTCGGACGACCTAATGTAGGTAAGTCGACACTAATGAACCACATACTAGGGCAAAAGCTTAGTATTACTTCTCGTAAACCTCAGACAACACGTCAGCAAATTTTAGGCGTTAAAACGGAAAATGGAATTCAAGCAATTTATGTAGATACGCCCGGTTTGCATTTAGGTTCTACAAAAGCTATGAATCGTTTTATGAATAAAACGGCCGCTGATGCAATGGTTGATGTCGATGCTGTTTTGTTTTTAATTGATGCAGAGCGTTGGACTGAAGAAGATCAATCGGTATTAGAAAAAGTTAAGAATGTCCGTTGCCCTGTTTTTTTGATTGTTAATAAAGTGGATAAATTGGACGAAAAGGACACGTTATTACCTAAATTATCTCGTTATGCTGAAATGATGGACTTCGCACAAATTGTCCCAATTTCAGCATTAAAGGGTAAAAACCTTGACCGTCTTGAACGTCTGGTGGAAAGCGTTTTACCTGAAGGGGGGCAATTCTATCCTGAAGACCAAATTACCGATAAAAGTTCTCGCTTTTTGGCATCTGAAATCGTTCGAGAAAAGATTACACGTCAATTGGGTCAAGAAGTTCCCTATGAAGTAGCAGTACAAATTGAAGAGTTTGCTTATGAAGGGGAAACACTTCATATAAGTGCGCTTATTTTAGTAGAAAGAAACGGTCAAAAGCGCATTATCATTGGTGACCGTGGCGAGAAGATTAAGCTAATAGGTAAAGAAGCTCGAATTGATATGGAGAGCATGTTTGATTCAAAAGTCATGCTTAATTTATGGATTAAAGTTCGATCTGGCTGGTCGGATGATGAGCGAGCATTGGCGAGTCTGGGCTACCAGGAGTAAGATTGGCTGATGCGTGTAACTGCGTATGTTGTCCATAATCGTCCATTCCAAGAAAACAAAATTTTATTGGATTTGTTTTCTTTAGAGCTTGGTTTATTACGCGCTGTTTATCGTTTGCCAAAAAAAGGGGGCCGGATTGTACCGAGCCCCTTTGTTCGTTATGAGGTCGAGTTGAAGGGACGAACAGAATTAAAATCGATTTCTGCAATTGAGTCCTGCCAACCTCCAATGCGTTTTGATGGCCTGCAGCTCTATACTGGCTTGTATGTGCATGAACTTCTTAGTCGACTTGTTACTATTGCTGTTCCTGTTCCAGATTTGTTTGTTCTGTATGAGTGGTTGCTTAAAAGTATTCAGTTAGGCGCTCCTATAGCACCATTATTAAGGCGTTTTGAATCAGGGTTGTTTCAAGAGCTTGGCATGTCTATCAATATGGCTTATACAGGGAATGGGGATGCTGTATTGCCATCTCAGTTGTATTTGTTTGATTTTAAACTTGGGTTGAGACCCTTTCTTGGAGGTAGGCCTAAACAGCGTCCAATGATGTTTGTTGATGGCGCTCTTGCTGCTAAATACATGGAAGGAGAATGGTCTAATAAGGATGTATTGATGATGTCAAAGGAGTTGCATCGCAATTGGTTAGATTACTTATTAAGCGGTAAAGCGATAGAGGCGAGACGCTTACTGCCGAAACAGTCCTATAAAGGCGATAGACTCTATGGCGTACCTAAATTTTCTATATAGAAGGCAGTAACATGATTGTTGGTATTGGGACGGATTTAGTAGAAATTAGCAGAGTGAAAGCGACTCTAGAACGCCTTGGAGAGCGTTTTTTACAAAGAGTTCTGACAGAGAATGAAATTAAGCATTACTTCACTATAACAAATAAGGATAAATCCTGTTCATTTGTTGCAAAGCGCTTTGCGGCTAAAGAGGCCGCATCGAAAGCTATTGGAACTGGAATTGGAAGAGGTGTAAGTTTTCAGCATTTTGAAATAGTGAATTTGGAAAGTGGTCAACCTGTATTGCAAGTTGATCCAAGTGTGCAAGAGCGTTTACCTACCGGTGCCAAATGGCATCTAAGCCTTACTGATGAGGAGCATTATGCTCAAGCGTTTGTAATTGTTGAGGCCACTTAATATAAGGTTCTGCATCTAATAAATTTTCAATGGCATGAATAAAGTCCGTTAGTACCTCCTCAACATCATCCAGCTCCAGTTCCTTTAAGTGGGTTTCTAGGTAATTTGCATGCTTTGTTAACTCAGGGGTTCCGCAGTATTTAGAGGCGCCATGGATTCTGTGTACAACATGAATTAATTTCTGGCAGTCTTGCTCATTAAAGTGATGTTGTACTAACTTCTTTTCAGACTCCAGAGAGTTAATAAGCATAGTGAACATTTCGTATGCAACCTCTACTTTGTTATTAACTATAGAGAGAGATAAATCTAAATCAAAAATTTGACTGAAATCGATAGGGGTATTTTCTACCTTTTTTCCTTTACACCAATTGTGAATGGTATCCAGCAAAGTACTTTCACTGACAGGTTTTGTTAAATAGGCATTCATGCCTGACTCCATGATTTGGTGCTTTTCAGAGTTAAGAGCATGAGCTGTCAGAGCAATAATCGGCGTGTCTTTATACGTCTTTCTTTGTCTAAGTTCTTTTGTTGTTTCCATGCCGTCTATTCCTGGCATTTGGATATCCATAAGAATTAAGTCAAACTTATGTTTTGCAGACATTTCCAGTGCTTGGTAGCCACTATAAGCAAGGCTTAAATCCAGATCGTTTGGCTTTAACCAGTGTTCAATCAATTGTAAATTTGTTGAGTTATCATCGACGGCAAGGATCTTTAGCCCTTGTAGTGTTTTCTTTTGAGGTGCTTTTGGTTGATCAATAAAAGACAATTTATTCAGTGATTGATGCAGTCGTTTGTAACTTATTGGCTTTAATAGAATGTCACTTGCTAGATTTTGCAATTCAGGGAGTTGTGGGATTTTACTCGGTGGCTGAGTCATTAAAATACAAGGAATGTTATAGGTATTGCGCACAAAATAGATTAATTCATAGGCATCAGAAAGCTCATTTTCTTCTTGATCGGTACTTAAAAGCAGGGCATCAATTTTTTCGTGTTCTATAGAGGGCTTTAAGCGAGTAATAATGTGCTCAATTGAAGAGCAATATATACATTCTACACCAATTTCTGATAACGCCGCTTCAATGTATTGACGATAGGTATCGATAGGTTCAAATAAAATAATACGCTTTTTTAACTTTTGCAGTGGCTTAACTTCTTTTTGAGAAGGGCGTATATTGATGGAGAACCTGAAATTCGTCCCATTACCTAATTCACTGGTAACGGTAATTTTCCCTTTCATTTGTTCCACAAGCTTTTTAGTGATAACAAGTCCCAGTCCTGTGCCTCCAAATTGTCTAGTGGTGGTTGTGTCTGCTTGGGAAAAGGGCTTAAAAAGTCGATTAAGCTTGTTATCTGCGATACCTATTCCACTGTCAATAACTTGGAATACGAGAGTTATTTTATCTTTTTCGAGTTTAGAAAGTGTGACTCTTGCTTGTACAAAGCCATGCTCAGTGAACTTGATCGCATTCCCTATTAGATTAGTTAAAATTTGTCTGATGCGAATTGGATCTCCTATAATCCATTCAGGTACGTTGCTGCTTATATCAGGAATTAAGGCGATTTGCTTACGTCTTGCAAGTAGGTTCGCGCTTAAAATTTGAAAAACATCATCTATAAGGTCTCGAATGTTGATGTCCGTTTGTTCAAGATTGAGTTTTCCTGCTTCTATTTTGGAAAAATCTAGGATATCACCAATAATTGCTAATAAGTTGTTTGTAGATTGCTCGATCGTATTTACATAAGTGCGCTGCTGATTGTCTAGAATGTCTTTTTGAAGAATTTTTGTGTAGCCTAATATTGCATTTAATGGCGTTCTTACTTCGTGGCTAATGTTTGCTAAAAACTGTGTTTTTAAACGATTGGATTCAGTTGCATCTTTATTAGCAATATGAAGTTGAGCACTTTTTTCTTCTATGCTATCCATATTCCTGCGAATGTCTTCTGTTGCTTGTTCAATACTAAGCTGAATTTCTTCTCTATAGTTTTTTAACTTGTCTGTAATATTGTGGATATCTTGATTTACCTGATGGAATGAAAGTGGTAAATCACGGATTTTGACCTGAGGAAATTTGCCTGTCGCAAGCTGATTGATTATCTTCTCAATAATGTAAAATGGTGTCAGAAAGTGTTGTATTAATCTAAACAGTAATAAAGCATAGAGCGCATTGAAAAATAGAACTGTAATGGACAAAAAAGAAATAATCTGTTGTTTTTCAAGTAGTGTTTTATCTTTCCTTGCTTTAATTTTTACCCATCCAGAGATTTGTTGTTGGCTCTTGGGGGTTATGAAGTCGGGGGCATTATCCGAGGAAGAAAGAAATTCGATGCTTTCTGAATAAATAGGATTGATAATGATTAGTTCATTGTCTGTTTCTGTAAATTGCTTTTTTATCGGGAATATTTCAGTTTGAGGGGTGTTTGTTTTGCTTCCAAGCTCGGCGATCATTCTTTGTTTTGTGTCGTATACATGAATAGACGTGGTTATAGGTCTTTCTAAGACGGTTTTCATTAATCTAGATAAGACATCCTTGTCAGAAAAAATAATGGCGTATTCACTTGTTGCTGAAAACGTATCATTGATTTGCTCTAATTGTGTTTTAAATAAAGTATCTAAATCATTGAATCTTTGTTCAATATATATCAATGTCAATAAAAGAGATGCAAGTGCTACAGGAATAAAAGCGGTAAAAAAAGCCCTTGTTTTATGAGAAATGAGACTCTTTTTCAAACTGATCACTTTTCCATTGCATTTAATAACATGCTAAATTCCCTTTACCTTTTCTACGGTCACATTCTCGGTCATAATTGTCACAAGCAAGTGCCTTTGTGCGAGAAGGGTTACTAAGTGATTTACATTCTCTCCACTTAGAGCGTAGCTCAGAGTCTGGAATTTCTGCTGAGGGGTTGCTAAACATGTCGCATGCAGCTAGCCCCGAAACAAGTAGTAAAATGCCCGCTGTGTTGATGAATTTCATAAATATACTCTTGATTTAAGTTTATCAACTAAGTTTATAACAGATTTGTATTGTATTAATTATCGTAAGTGCTTTCTAATAGTAGCTAACAACCTAGTTAAGTTTCAATCCATTATTCAAAATTGTCAATGAAGTTATTATGAATCAATATCCTACTATCGAATCGTTAATTGGTCAGACACCACTAATCCGCCTTCAAAGGCTTAATAAAAACACGAGTAACACTATCCTTTTGAAGCTTGAAGGGCAAAACCCTGCAGGATCGGTTAAAGACCGTCCCGCTCTTAATATGATAGTACAAGCTGAGTTAAGAGGAGAAATTTCTTCCGGAGATAGTTTAATAGAAGCGACAAGTGGTAACACGGGGATTGCTCTAGCAATGGCTGCATCTATTAAAGGTTACAAAATGCATTTAGTTATGCCGGATAATATGAGTCAAGAAAGGAAATCAGCTATGTCCGCCTATGGCGCGATATTGCATCTGGTATCTAAAGAAGATGGTATGGAAGGAGCCCGTGATTTGGCTCTGAAAATGCAGTCAGAAGGTGTGGGTCGTGTATTGAACCAGTTTGCGAACCAAGATAACCCTAATGCACATTATGTTTCTACTGGGCCTGAAATTTGGGAGCAAACAAATGGTGAGGTGACGCATTTTGTGAGCTCTATGGGCACTACAGGAACAATTATGGGTGTGTCTGAGTATTTGAAAGAAAAAAATACGGCCATTGAAATTGTTGGTCTTCAACCTGAAGAAGGGTCAAGTATTCCAGGAATTCGTCGTTGGCCTAAAGAATACATGCCAACCATTTTCGATGAAACTAGAGTTGATCGGGTTATGGATGTTGCTCAGAATGATGCCGAAGTAACTATGAGGCGTTTAGCTAAAGAGGAAGGAATCTTTTGCGGCGTATCGTCTGGTGGGTCAGTCTCAGCGGCATTAAAATTATCTGAAGAGGTAACTAACTCGACAATCGTTGTGATTATCTGTGATAGAGGGGATCGTTACTTATCAACAGGTGTATTTACAGGGTAATATGAAACTGTTCTCTTGGCTCTCTATGTGTCTTCGATTAGATAAGCTAAAATGTCGCTTTGATGATCAAATATAAAATTGAGAGAACCAATTGAAACGTAGAAACAATCGTCGCCCTACAGTGAAAGCTAATTTGTCTAGTCCAATACAAGAGTATGTTGTTGAGGGGTTAACCCATGAGGCTAAAGGTGTTGCCCGTCTAAATGGTAAAGTTGTTTTTATTGAAGGAGCATTACCCTCTGAAATTGTATCAGCTCAGGTTACGAAACCTGGGAGGCGATTTGATGAAGCGAAATTGGTCTCTATATTATCTACCTCTGAAGAGCGTGTTGTTCCGCAATGTGCTCATTTTGGACAATGTGGAGGGTGCAGTTTTCAGCATTTGTCTTATCAAGAGCAAATTGTGTCGAAGCTGGGCTGGTTAAAAAACCAATTAAGGCGTATTTATTCTCAAGGTGATATTTCTGTTCTGACTGGTAGTGAGTTTGGTTATCGTAGAAGGGCTCGTTTATCGGTAAAAGTAAAAGGCACATCCATTGAAGTGGGGTTTCGTAAACAGTCTTCTTCAACTATCGTGGATATTAAGCAGTGTCCTGTTCTTAATCACTCTTTAGAGCGTTTAATCCTTCCTCTAAATCAATTTATTAAAACATGTTCTCAGCCTGATAAAATAGGCCATATTGAATTGCTCGAAGACGATCTAGGTGTAAGTGTTATTGTACGTTTAACGGGTACGCTCGATATATTAATAAAAGAAAGTTGGCAAGAACTTGCTGCTCTGCATAACTTTTCTTTATTTTGGCAAGAGGCAAAAGAAGATAGATTAGCACTTCCTGCGTCTGAACTTAGGCAATATCAGGTTAATAATACAGCGATACATTTTCATCCTCAGGATTTTATCCAAGTTAATGCTGAAGTGAATCAAAAAATGCTGGATCAAGCACTGTCTTGGATTGATCTTTCAGAAAAAGACATTATTCTTGATCTTTTTTGTGGCGGTGGGAATTTTTCTTTTGCTTTTGCAAAAACGGCAAAAAAAGTCATTGGCGTTGAGTTACTGCCAAGCATGGTGGAAAATGCGACAAGAAATCAAGGTGTAAATGGTTTAGAAAATATTCATTTTATAGCGGCTGATTTAACAAAAATAGAATCGGCTTCTTTAATCCCATCAGGTGTTACAAAGGTATTTTTAGATCCTCCAAGATCAGGGGCAATGGATTGTTTACCAAATATAATAAAATTGGCGCCAGAGAAAATTTTGTACGTTTCTTGCAACGTATCTACTTTATCAAGAGATGCAGAATTTTTAGTGGCAAATGGATATCAGGTGGAGAAGGTGTCACTGATGGAAATGTTTCCTCAAACGGCACATGTTGAAACTATGATGCTATTGCAAAAAAGCAAAAAGCAGAAAAGGTAAAAAGATGGTTACAGTTCGGAAAGACCACCCAGTATTGGAAGATGGTTCTGTTGATATTGATCTGTGGATGGATCAATTCAGCAATGATATTGATAGCGGCTCTCGCGTACCATTAAGAATGGCGTGTGAAATAGCAAGACAAGCAGAGACTCAATTCAACAAAGCTTCCTACTGGGGTCCTCAAGCAAGTACTTTTCAAGCTGGCTTAGAAATGGTTGAGATTTTATCTGGTTTTAGGGCCGATCAGGACTCTTTAGTTGCTGCTGCTTTATATCGTGTTGTGCGAGAAGATCAACTCCCTATTCAAAAAGTAGTTGATACCTTTGGGCGTAAAGTTGCGTCACTTATTGAAGGTGTCATTCGTATGGGAGAAGTCTCAAAAAACCTTTCTGCCGATACTGCAATTGAAGTTCTTGGCAGTCATGAAAACCAACTTGAATCATTAAGAAAAATGTTGGTTTCCATTATTGATGATGTACGAGTTGTACTGATTAAATTAGCAGAGCGAGCATGTGCCATTAAAGAGGCTAAGCACCAAGATGAAGCGAGGAAGACTGCTGTTGCACTAGAAGTGCAGAGTGTCTATGCGCCTTTAGCTCATCGATTGGGAATTGGTCATATAAAGTGGGAACTTGAAGATCTGTCCTTTCGATATTTATACCCTGAAGATTATAAACGTATTGCCAAGTTGTTGGATGAAAAAAGACTTGATAGGCAGCACTTTATTGAAGATGTAATAAATCTTCTGAAAGATAGGCTTGTTGAAATTAATATTAATGCTGACTTGATGGGAAGAGCGAAACATATATACAGCATTTGGCGAAAGATGAAGCGTAAGAACATTAGCTTTGATGAAGTGTATGATGTGAGGGCTGTTCGAATATTGGTTAATGAAACAATGGAGTGTTATGGGGTTCTAGGTGTCGTTCACAACCTATGGAAACCCATTCCCAATGAATTTGATGATTATATTAGTAATCCAAAATCAAATGGTTATCAATCACTCCATACGGCAGTTGTTGGTCCTCAAGGTCGTGTATTAGAAATCCAAATTCGTACTCATACAATGCATGAAGATGCTGAGCTAGGTGTATGTGCGCACTGGAAATACAAAGGAACGGATTTATCATCTAACAGTTCTAGCTATGAAGAAAAATTGGCGTGGCTGCGAACTATTTTAGATTTTCATGAGGTTCAAGGTGATCATGATACCTTAGCAGAGCAAATACGCAGTGACATTGAGCAAGATCGTATTTATGTGTTTACTCCAGAAGGGCATGTTGTCGATCTTCCAATGAATGCAACCGCTGTAGATTTTGCTTATAGGGTTCACACTGAAATCGGACATAGGTGTCGAGGTGCAAAAGTAAACGGTAAAATTATTTCTTTAGTGACTAGTTTAAAAACTGGGGATAAAGTAGAAATATTGACAACTAAGGAAGGCCAACCGAGTAGAGACTGGTTACATCCTTCTCTTGGATATGTTCAAACAAGTCGAGCTCGAGCAAAAATTCAAAATTGGTTCCGTAAGGAAACAAAAGAGCAAAGTATACCAGCGGGTAAGCAAATCCTAGAGAAGCAACTCAAGCGATTAGGAATGAGTGACTCTGCGATTGATTTTGATAGAGTGGCTCAAAAGTGCAATTTTAGTGCCTCTGATGATGTTTTTTTTGCTCTTGGTTCTGGGGATGTTCAGCTTGCACGAGTATTGCACGTAATTGAAGATATATATGGGCTTGATGGGAAGGAAAAAGAGCGCACGATTAGGCTGAAAAAGAGTTCGGGCCGAAGTTTTCATAATGATGTTAAGATTCAAGGTGTTGGTCGATTGTTGACCAATATGGCTCGTTGTTGTTCTCCTGTTCCTGGAGATCATATTGTTGGTTATATTACGCTTGGGCGAGGTGTATCGATACATCGCCAAGATTGTCTAAATGTTGTGCAACATACTTTAGATGAGCCTGAAAGAATTGTTGAGGTCAACTGGGGTGAAGAGGTTGAAAACCTTTTTCCTGTCAGCATTCAAGTTGAAGCATATGATCGAACGGGTCTATTAAGTGATATAACCAGTTTGTTGGCCAATGAAAAAACTAACCTATTATCGATGAACACCTTATCTACCAAAGAAAGCCATTCTGCTTCTATTCGATTTACTATTGAGATTGATCAATTGAGTGCTTTAAGCCGCTTGCTGCACCGAATTAATCAACTTCCTAATGTTATTAATGTCTTTAGGGAGAGAGAGTTTTGAGCCATTCTTTGGATGAAATGCTGCATTTGATGCGTTGCCTAAGAGATGAAAAGCATGGTTGCCCATGGGATAAAAAGCAGGATTTCTCTACGATTGCTCCATATACTATTGAAGAAGCATATGAAGTGAGTGATGCAATTCAGCGTAATGATATGCCTAATTTACAAGAAGAATTGGGAGATTTACTTTTTCAAATTATTTTTTATATCCAATTGGCCGATGAAAACAATGAATTTAATTTTGATTCTGTTGTTGAAACACTGAAACAAAAAATGCTTCGTCGGCATCCTCATGTTTTTCCTGATGGAACGATTAATAGTTTTGGGCAGATATCTGTATCTGAGGTCAGTGAGGAAGAACTTAAGAAACAGTGGGGCGCAATTAAAGCAACAGAAAAAGCATCATCTTCATCTAATGACACATCTCTAGTAAGTATTCTCGATGATGTCTCTAATGGATTATCTCCTGTTATACAGGCAACCAAAATACAAAAGAAGGCATCCTCAGTAGGTTTTGACTGGAATGATATCCCCCCTGTTTTTGATAAAATACGTGAAGAAATAGACGAGCTTGAAGAGGCTTTTCACGCTTCTAGCCAAGAGCAAATAGCAAGTGAGTTTGGTGACGTGCTGTTTGGCATGATTAATTTAGGGAGGCATCTTGAGTTAAACCCTGAAGCTTCTTTGAACCTGACAAATTTGAAATTTCGTCGTCGTTTTGCTTTTATTGAATCCTGCGTTCGAGATAAGGGTGAAAAAATATCTTCTTTATCTCTGGAACAGTTAGATGAATTTTGGGAACAAGCGAAACAACTCGGTTTGTAGATAAACGTGTTAGTATCAAAGGAAAGAGCTTATTATGTTTATCTGCATCAGTCATCCTGATATATTTTCGCAGAATACAAGAAGTAATAATCTATACTATGCGTTTTATTAAAACGTGTGCTGATATTTGGATTAGGAGAGGGTAAATTGAGCGATCGTCAAGCGTCCTTACGTGAAAATGTCCGTCTATTAGGTGATTGTCTCGGTGAGACAATGAGTAACCACCTTGGTGAGGCGTTTTTAGATAAAGTAGAAAATATTCGCATGTTGTCTAAAAATGGCCGTCAATCAGGCGACTCTGCAGCTTTGATTGAGGCATTAGAAGAATTGGCTGATGACGATATTGTCCCAGTCGCGAGAGCATTCAATCAATTCCTTAACCTGTCTAATATTGCAGAACAATACCATCGAGTTCATCGTCGGCGTACTAATGAAAGCTTGGGGGTTTATCAGAATCCGATAGGTGATTTACTTAAGCGCTTTAAGCAAAAGTCCTTTACAACAGAACAAATAATGGACGCGCTTGGAACTCAATCTATTGATTTGGTGTTAACCGCTCACCCAACTGAAGTCGTTCGTCGTTCATTAATCCGTAAATATGACAATATTTCTACAGAGCTAGAGTCTCTTGATAAAGATAACATTTTGCCGCTAGAGGAAACTGTTCATATAAGGCGACTGAATGAGATTATTACTCAAGCTTGGCATACGGATGAGATCCGGGAGCAAAGACCAACACCTGTCGATGAAGCCAAATGGGGGTTTGCTGTAATGGAGCAATCATTGTGGCATGCTGTTCCTCGATTTTTTAGACAGCTTGAGGAGCAGTTTAATAAAGTTCTTGGTGTCGACTCTATCCCTCTTGATATGTCACCGATACGATTTGCGACTTGGATGGGTGGAGACAGGGATGGCAACCCGAATGTAACGCATAAAGTAACAGAAGAAGTTATTTTATTGGCTCGTTGGATGGCTGCCGATTTATACATTAAAGATTTAAATATGCTTCGTTCTGAGTTCTCGATGACTCAATGTAATGATGCATTAAGATCAAGAGTTGGAGAAAGTACTCAGCCATATAGAGAAATTCTTCGAGACTTAGAAAATAAGATGATCGCTACTCGGGCTTGGGCAAAAGCTAAATTAGATGGAGAAGAGTCGTCTGCAGATAATATTCTTTTAGACAGCGATCAATTACTTGATGATCTTATGCTTTGCTATCAGTCACTTACAGAATGCGGTATGAAAGTGATTGCAAATGGCTCTTTGTTAGACCTAATACGTTGCGCTGCAACATTTGGTGTGACACTTGTAAAACTAGATGTAAGGCAGGATGCCTCTTGTCATATAGAGGCTCTATCTGCGATTACTCGCTTTTATGGCGTAGGGGATTATGCAGAATGGGACGAGGCATCTAGGCAAGCGTTTTTGTTGACAGAATTAAATTCTAAACGGCCCTTGTTGCCATTAGAATGGGCTCCATCAGAGAATGTTCAAGAGGTTATTGATACCTTTAAAATGATAGCCAAAGGAAAACCAAACTCATTTGGCTCATATGTGATCTCAATGGCAAGTGCTCCTTCAGATGTGCTTGCTGTGGCTTTACTGCTAAAAGAGAGCGGTGTTAGTTTTCCAATGAAAATAGCCCCCTTATTTGAAACTCTTGCAGATTTAGATAATGCGGAACCCATAATTGAGCAGCTGTTTTCTATGCCATGGTATAAAGCTTATATTGATGGAAAACAAGAGGTTATGATTGGCTACTCCGATTCGGCTAAAGACGCAGGTCAAATTGCTGCAACATGGGGTCAATATAGAGCTCAAGAAGCTCTAACGAAGTTATGTAAAAAGCATGGAATACACCTTACATTGTTTCATGGCCGAGGCGGTACTGTTGGGCGAGGTGGTGGCCCTGCTCATGTTGCGATATTATCTCAGCCTCCGGGTTCTGTGAATGGTAGTATTCGAGTAACAGAGCAAGGAGAGATGATTCGTTTTAAATTTGGTATTCCTGACATTGCAGTTCGTTCATTAGAACTGTATTGTGCTGCTGTTATGGAAGCCAGTTTGAGTCCAGCAGAATCCCCAAAAGAAGAGTGGCGGGCTATTATGGATGAGATGGCAGAAATTGGTATGAATCAGTACCGAGGTATTGTTCGTGGTCATCAGGATTTTGTCCCCTATTTTAGAGCAATTACTCCAGAGCAAGAGTTGGCAAAACTGCCTTTAGGCTCTAGGCCTGCAAGAAGAAAAATGGATGGGGGAGTGGAGAGCCTAAGAGCCATTCCTTGGATATTTGCCTGGATGCAGATTCGATTGATGTTACCTGCTTGGTTAGGTGCGGAAAGTGCTTTATCTCAGGCAATTGAATCTGGGCATTTAGAAAACTTACAAGAAATGCATAAAGAGTGGCCCTTTTTTGGGTCGTATTTAGATATGCTAGACATGGTATTGGCAAAAGCGGAGCCTGAAATATCAGAGTATTATGAAAAACGTTTAGTACCCGAAGATCTAACGAGTTTAGGTTTGTTACTTCGTAAGAAGCTGAGTCAAGTTGGTGAGTGTGTAAAACAATTGAAGCAACAAGATCGCTTAATTGAAGATAATAAAACGATCAGACAATCAATTGATGTTCGTAATCCTTATATTGATCCTTTACATTACTTGCAAGCGGAGCTCTTATATCGAAGCCGTAGGTCTCCTGATAATCGAGCTGTAAATAAAGCACTTATGATTACCATGGCGGGGATAGCAAGTGGGATGCAGAATACTGGTTAAGAGTTTTTGTGATCTAAATCATACAAAAAATGTGTTTTATGTGTCGGAAATGATGAATATTTCCTTATAGGTTTGCATATTTAATGGTTGCATGGGTATCCTATGCGACCATTATTTTTGTTACGAGTGATTTTCTTTTACAAGGTAAACATTAAGTATATCTACAACCTGTAAGATAAAAGAAAATCCAAATCAATTTCGAATTAAATTATTATTGGAGAAAGTACATGCGAGTGATTTTGCTAGGCGCACCAGGTGCAGGTAAAGGAACACAAGCTCAATTTATTACAGAGGAGTTTGGTATTCCTCAAATTTCTACTGGCGATATGTTAAGAGCCGCTGTAAAAGCAGGCACTGAATTGGGTTTAAAAGCAAAGGCTGTAATGGATGCAGGTCAATTAGTATCTGATGATATTATAATTGGTTTGGTTAAAGAGCGTGTACAGGCTGATGATTGCAAAAATGGTGCCTTGTTTGATGGTTTCCCAAGAACCATTCCTCAAGCTGACGCTTTAAAAGAAGCGGGTGTACTAATTGACTATGTTGTTGAAATTGATGTGGCCGATGAAGAAATTGTAAAGCGTTTAAGTGGTCGTCGCGTTCATGAAGCATCTGGCCGTATTTACCATACTGTTTATAATCCACCAAAAGAGGAAGGTAAAGACGATCTTACAGGCGACACTTTAGTACAGAGAGTTGATGATAAAGAAGAAACTGTAAGAAGCCGTTTAGCTGTTTATCATGACCAAACTGCGCCATTGATTGGTTATTACACGGATTGGGCAACAGAGTCTCCTGCAGAAGCGCCTAAATATGTAAGAATTGATGGTGTTGGTGACTTAAATGAAATTAAAAAGGGTCTATTAAACTCATTAAAGGCTTAATAAATCAATGAGTGTTATTTTATCAATAGATACGTCAACGCCATCTTGTTCAGTGGCGTTGGATATTAATGGGGTATTATTGGAGGATTTCCGATTAGCCCCTAGGATGCACAATGATTTAATTTTAACTATGATTGATCAGTTGTTGCTTCAGGCTGAGCTGTCTTTGAAAGAAGTCGACGCAATTGCATTTGGTAAAGGGCCGGGCTCTTTTACAGGATTGCGTATTGCTGCGGGTGTTGTTCAAGGACTGGCTTATGGTGCAGATTTACCCGTTATACCTGTATCTACACTGGAAGCTATGGCTCTAGAAGGGTACCGAAAATACGATAGAGGTTACTGGTTATCGACATTAGATGCCCGTATGGGAGAAGTTTATACAGGTGGCTTTTTAGTTTCTGAATCATCGGGTTCTACTGTTGTTGAAACCATTTTATCTGAAAGAGTTATTAAACCAGATGTCCTTAGTATGCTTAGTGAGCCTTATTGTGGTGTTGGATCTGGATGGTGTTACAAAGATGTATTGATATCTAAAATGACATCTCCAATTGAGTTTGTTGATCAAGAAATTTCACCAAGAGCTCTATTTATTGGAGAACTAGCTAAAACGTCATTTGATAAAAAAGAAATGGTATCTGTTTACGACGCTATGCCAACATATCTTCGAGATGAAATCTCATGGGAGAAGCAGCCCCCCAAAATTGGTAAGCGCTAGGGATGTTATGGTTTCATGTTGTTTTCTTATCGGTAATTCAAGGAATTACCGAGTTCTTACCAATTTCAAGTTCTGCTCATCTTATTTTACCTTCGGAGCTTTTAAGCTGGCCAGATCAGGGATTATTGTTTGATGTTGCCGTTCATGTTGGTACTCTGTTGGCTGTAAGTTTGTATTTTAGACAAGACATTAAGCGACTGCTGTTTGCTTGGTTTACTTCATTAATTTCCTCAAACTCTTCCAAGGACAGTAAATTGGCTTGGTGGGTAATTGTTGCTAGTGTTCCAGCGGTACTGGCTGGTTTTTTCTTTAACGATTTTATCGAAGCAAACTTTCGATCTATCAATGTGATTGCTTATACTACAATTGGTTTTGGTATTTTATTGTGGTGTGCTGATGCTTTTTCCTCAAAAAAGAAGCAGGAGTATGATTTAACACTATCGAATGTTATTTTAATCGGCATTGCTCAGGCTGTTGCTTTGATCCCCGGAACTTCACGCTCTGGTATAACAATGACGGCTGCGAGAGCTTTAGGCTTTAATAGAGAAGCTTCTGCTCGTTTTTCTTTTTTATTGTCTATACCTTTAATACTTGCAGCAGGTTTATATAAATTTGTTGAATCATTTTCATTGGATGTGCATGTTGAGTGGGGGGGACTTGCATCTGGTGTGCTTTTGTCTTTTATGAGTGCCTATGCATGCATTCATTTCTTTTTAAAATGGCTTAACGAGATAGGCTTTGTTCCTTTTTTGTTTTATAGATTGTTACTTGGTGTTATTTTACTGAGTATAAGTTATTTGAATATATAGGTTGTAATGATGAATATTGGGTCGCATTTTCCTGTCATTAGTAATAATTCAAATTCTAGTCTTGCAGGATCTCGTTCTCAGAAAGTGGAGACAGTATCTAGCGAAGCAAGAAACTCATTTGTAGTGCCTAGTAATCAATCACATTTTGAATCTGTATTCTCTGCAAATGACGGTGCTTCTTTTAGTAAAGTAGAAAGTGTCGATAGGTTCACCCAAGACGCATTGAACTTGTATTCAAAAAATCAATCTTTGGGAATAAATAGCCCAAGAGATTATCTAGTTGGCGTGGATGTCTATGCCTAGTAGCTTATCTATTGCGTATAGGGACTTTTATTATAAAAGTGACGCAGAAACACTTTCTCAAGACCTTAATTTACCTCACTTCCAATTAAACACACCTTTAAAAAAGCATTCAGAGTTCGATTACTTATTGTTACTTACAGACGAAGGGCTTTCCATTGCCAAAACAGGTAAGTCGGCTCCTAACCCTGTTTCAGTAGATTTTGTTAGTGGTGCGGTAGCGCATCGTCGAGTGTTTGGTGGTGGGAAAGGGCAAGATATTGCAAAAGCGATTGGGCTTAATAAGCGCTCGAACCTGAGTGTGCTTGATGGGACGGCTGGTTTAGGAAGAGATGCTTTTGTTTTTGCCTCTCTTGGGTGTGATGTTGTAATGTTGGAGCGAGTGCCTTTTGTAAGGGCTTTACTTAAAAACGGTTTGCTACGGGCATCATTATCAGAAGACATCTCAGGAATAATTCATAGAATGACGTTTCTTGATGGAGATATTTCTGGTCAAACTGAAAATAAATATGACGTCGTGTATTTAGATCCTATGTATCCTCATATAGAGAAATCGGCAGCAGTAAAAAAGGAAATGGCGTTTTTTAGAGAGTTAATTGGTTTTGATGATGACGCTGACTATTTATTAGAGCATGCTAAGAAAATAGCCAGTTATCGAGTTGTTGTTAAACGGCCTAAAGGCGCTCCTTATTTAAACAATGAACCGCCAACCTATCAGGTTGAAGGAAAATCAGGACGGTTTGATGTTTATGTTAATAAGACTCTGGATTGAATTTAAACACTACTAGACGATAGGGAAGGCAAGAATAAGTTCTCTTGCTTTAGTTTGTGGATAAAAACATGCAATTTTTGCCTTCCTTAATAATGTGGTGGTGGCTCATTGTCATTGACACTTAGCTGGGAGCGATAAGATTCAACAAGTTTGACTACCAAGGCTAGCTTTTCTTCCAATAGCATTATTTCTCTTTGTTGCTTGGAAAGTGCGATATTTAGCGTTTCTATAATATCTTCTTGATATTGTAGCTTAAACTCGATGTCATTGATGCGTGTATTGCTTTCTGTGGTGTTCATATATACCGTCTGTGTGTTAATCTTAAATTATAGCTGTTTCTTAGTAGTGTTTATTTCACGTTTTAAAATGTATAACGTATTTCACTATGTTCTAGGAAATGAATAGTGCGTGTATTTTTGCTCTATGTATAGTTGTTAAGTGTTTTTTTTATGCTTGTACTTAGGCTATTCTTATACTACAACAACCTACTATCCAGTGATCGGGTAAGTTTGTTGTTATTATTAATAATGTTTTTATATAAAGAGATTTTTTATGACTGAACACCATGACGTTGATCGTAAAACTAATAAAGCATCGTTATTTTCTGTCCGAGCTTTAATTGCCAGCTTTATAATTGCCCTAGTAGCTCCTTTGTTAATGGCTGCAATATTGAGTGAAGATTTAGGTTCAAATTTTCTAGTTTACTTTGCTTTTACGTTTGTATCGGCTTATTTAGGTTCTTTATTAAGTCAAAATCCTGCTGTTGCTGATTCTAAAGTGAATGAAGATGAAGAACCTGAAGAGGATGATGAAAATGATGATAGGGAAGAAGGAACTGTTAAATGGTTTAACTCATCGAAAGGCTTTGGTTTTTTAACTCGTGAAAATGGCGAAGATGTTTTTGTTCATTATCGAGCGATCAGGGGGCGTGGACGTCGTTTCCTTATTGAAGGTCAGCTAGTTCGTTTTTATGTTACTGAAGGTGAAAAAGGCAATCAAGCTGAAAATGTTTCGATTATAAGAAATGCTTAATTATTTAAAATAAATGGATGAGGTTTATATGGCAACGGTTACACTTCAAGGTAATGCTTTTGAGACTATAGGTGAGTTACCAGTAGTTGGTTCTAAAGCGCCCAATTTCGAGTTGGTTAAAGTTGATCTTTCTGAAGCAGCTTTGGATGATTATAAAGGTGAAAAAGTCGTATTAAATATTTTTCCTTCTATTGATACGCCAACGTGCGCTACGTCTGTACGCCAGTTTAATGAAAAAGCGGCTGCGCTTGATGGTGTTAAAGTAGTGTGTGTATCTGCTGATTTGCCTTTTGCAATTAGTCGTTTTTGTGGTGCTGAGGGCATCCAAAATGTAGAAGCTGTATCTTCTTTTAGAAGTACTTTTAGCACGGATTATAATGTAGGATTTGCTACTGGTCCTTTGGTTGGGTTGTTATCTCGATCTATTGTTGTGATTGATGAAAGTGGTATTGTTTCATATGTCGAACAAGTTGCTGAAACTGCAAATGAGCCAAATTATGATGCAGTGCTTGGTCACCTTTCGTCTTAAATAGAGTTTTTATTACTGAAGCGTGTAATGTCAGTGAGAGCACAATTTTTATGTTTGCTTACTGACATTACCGATCAACAATATTTCAACTTAATAACAAGGTTTAAAGGCTATATGCTTAATAAAAAACACAAAGAATATTTTCTTACATTTCTTATTAGGCTCAATATGTAGCACTGGTGTCCAATAAAATGCAAAAAACATTATCAATAAAAGTTGCTGGTAAGCTTGCTATTATGCTTTTGTTTGCGCTGTTTATTGCTATACTGGGTTCGTATTTCTATGCGGATAAACGTGCAACCACTGAGTATGATAATCGTTTAATTCTATTAGACGAAGAGTTTAAAGTGTACGCTGATTTGATATCTGACCCTGTATGGGGGTTTGACTATAAAACCGTCAAAAGTATCTTATCAATTTTAATCAGCCAGCCAGACGTTATTAATGTTTCTGTATTGGATGATAATAATGATCAGATTTTATACCTGCCTACGTTAAACAGTCACCATGAAGTGCTTATTAGCTATTCCCTCCCTATTGTTTTTACTACCTCTAATATTAGTAAGCACATCGGCCGTTTGGTTGTTGATATTGGGAACCACTCTTTAATTGAAAAACGAAAAGACACACTCTTTGATTTAATATCTTTGTCTATAGGTGTGTTTTTTCTTTTATCAATTGCTTCGTGGTTATTTGTAAAATATGTGGTTTCTAGGCCTCTAGATGCTATTTTATTTGCTATTAGCGAATCAAGAGGTGATGATCGTTTTTGTAATATTGATCATGTTGCTAATGATGAATTTGGTATAGTGATTAGTCAGTACAATAATTTGCAAAAAAGATTACAGGTTCAGCACCAAAACTTAAAAGAGAGCGGAGAAAGGATTACAACGCTTTATAATACGACACCTTCCATTCTATTTAGCTTATCTCTTGATGGAGTTATTATTGAAGTAAATGATTACTTTATAGATTATTTTAAACTCTCTAGAGACAGTGCTATTAATCAAAAGTTTTTGAATTTTGTTGATTCGAAGGAATTTGATATACATAAAGATGTCCTTCACCCATTATTAGTTGATAATGAAGTGCATGAAATATTCGTTATGATTAATGCTGGAGGTGAGAGTCGTTCTGTTCTCTTAGATGCAAGGCTTCATATTGAAGATAATACGCAGAAAGTTTTGGCAGTGATGACGGACATATCTGGTTTAGTTACTACCCAAAAGGAGCTAGATCGTCAGGCAACACATGATTTATTAACTGGATTGTTGAATCGTTTTGGGTTTCAAAACCGAGTTGAAAAAGTGCTAAGCAATAGTTCTATATCTGATGCTTACGCATTAATTATGATTGACCTTGACCACTTTAAATCTATTAATGATATTTTTGGTCATCATATTGGTGATTCCATTATTCAGATATTATCAAAACGAATTATAAGCTACCTCCCTGCTGAAAGTGTCTGTGCCAGATTAGGTGGTGATGAATTTGCCGTGTTAATTAAGGATAAAGCAATAGGTACAGCTAGTAATGTAAATATATCTCATGTCTGTAAGGGTATTCTGAGCTGCCTGTCTTTGCCTATTTTAATAGAAGAAAGGACAATGAATCTATCTGGATCATTAGGGATTTCTTATTATCCTAAAGATGCTTCTTCTGTGAATGAATTGCTAAGAAATGCTGATATAGCAATGTATAGAGCAAAAAAAATGGGAAGAGGCACAGAATATTTCTTTGAGCAGGCTTTGCAGCATGAAATCACAGAAAAAGCACGATATGAAGTGATTCTTAGGAGGGCGTTAGAAGAGGATACGATATTGGTGTATTACCAGCCAATTATTGATTTGAGTAAAGATACAATTATTGGCGCAGAAGCTTTAGTGAGAATAAAAGACCCTGATGCGGGTAGCATTATCTTCCCTGATTTATTTATTTCTATTGCTGAAGATACAGGTTTGATTCTTCAGTTAGGTAAAAAAGTATTAGAAATAGCAGTTAAAGATATTCAGTTCTTAAGAAATAAATTTAAACAAGACTTTTATATCAGTGTGAACTTTTCTAATCGACAATTTCAACAGGGTAACCTAGCTGAAACTGTAGAAGATATTTTAACTGAATCTAAATTACCCCCCGAGCTTTTATTGGTTGAATTAACTGAAAGTCTTCTTATTCAAAATAATTCACAAAGTCATAATGTCTTAAATTCATTAGACGCTTTAGGCTGCAAGTTGGCAATTGATGATTTCGGAACCGGTTATTCTGCTTTAAGCTATTTAAATCAATTTCCGATTGATGTGTTGAAAATTGACCGTGCTTTTATTGCTAAGTGTGAATCCAATGTAACTGATCAATCGCTTGTCGCTGCTATTCTGAATATGAGTCAAGGATTGAATATGAAAGTGATTGCTGAAGGTATTGAGAATGAATATCAGAGAGAGTTTTTGATCTCAAAAGAATGTCAGTTAGGGCAAGGATATTTCTTTAGTCGACCAGTACCATTTGAAGATTTTATCGAGTATGTTGAGAATTATTGAG
Source organism: uncultured Marinomonas sp. (assembly GCA_947493575.1). GTDB lineage: Bacteria > Pseudomonadota > Gammaproteobacteria > Pseudomonadales > Marinomonadaceae > Marinomonas. The sequence continues at coordinate 33,789 of CANLRQ010000002.1, read as the reverse complement.
TTTGTTTAGTGACTGCTGGCAATAATCAAATAAAGCTATGAGCATGACCACTTTTTCTTATAAGTTGGTCATACTAAGTGATTTGTTAAAATTTTCTATCATTTCCAAATAAATGGACCTTCTTTAAAGTTGTTTATAACCCACCAGTCATCAGGGTTGTCTTCTTCAGACCATCCACTATGAATACATCGGACTTCACAATTCAGTGACAAAAATACTTCTTTTGCACACTCGACATCATTTTCCCAAGGTGTGTGAGAGGAGTCAAACCATACTGATGTGAATTTTTTCCCTGCTGCTTCTTCTAAAATGACAACTTTTATTTCGTGCGATTTGTGTTGAACTGTTACATAGGTGCTTTTAGCATTCTGCTTTGGTTCATTGATTACTGTGAATCGGGAATTTAGCCAATTTAGGATAGATTCTGTTTTACAGGAGAGTAGGTAGATTTCAATATCAGGTTGAGTCATTTATTTTTTCTCTTGCTGTTTATCATGTGGTAAATGCGTAGAACACTCATCGACAAATAGCCAACGAGTGTCCAAAAAACGCCAATCGAAGCGATGGTTATCCCAAAAAGTGCAAGAATTTCTTGCTGGTAAGACGAGGCAAGGATTCGGTCGGACATAATCAATACAAGGCTACCGAATACAAACAATAGCCCGCCTTGAATTAGGCGGGCAAAAGCTTGCTTAGGATTGTTTCCTAGCTTCATGGCTAAAGTGTGAAATCGGTTTTCTTTCTTCATTGAGTTATTTTTTTGTAAATAGATTTGTGAGTATGCCTTCATAAACTCGTGATAACTGATTTAGACTTTCAGCATCTATATGTTCGTTGATTTGATGTATCGTTGCATTAATTGGTCCAAGTTCAACGACTTGTGTTCCCATTTTAGCAATAAACCTACCATCTGATGTGCCCCCACTGGTAGAAAGTTCTGGCGTTATGTTTAATTCAGCTTGAATTGCCTCAACCATTGCATCAACTAACTCCCCTGGGCGAGTTAAAAATGGCAGGCCATTATAAGTCCAATTAATATCATAATTTAATTCGTGACGGTCAAGAATGGCAATAACTTTTTCTTTTAACATGTCGAAGTTTAGTTCAGAAGAAAAGCGAAAGTTGAACTGTGTATTCAGAGTTCCCGGGACGATATTTGTTGCTCCTGTTCCTGATTGAATATTCGACACTTGGAAGCTCGTTGGTGGGAAGAAGTCGTTGCCATTATCCCAGTGAGTATTGGCTAGCTCATCCAGCGCTGGAGCAACTAAGTGAATAGGATTCTGTGCTAAATGAGGGTACGCCACATGGCCTTGCTTACCGTACACGGTTAGATCTCCACTAAAGGATCCACGACGGCCATTTTTTATGATATCTCCAAGTTGGTTGGTGCTTGATGGCTCTCCAACGATACACCAATCTACAACTTCTTTCCTTTCCATGAGGGCATCAACAACTCTTGTTGTGCCATCAACAAAAGGGCCTTCTTCATCGCTAGTAATTAAAAAGGATATTTGCCCTTCGTGGTTAGGGTGCTTTTCAATAAAATTCTCAACAGCAATGATCATTGAGGCTAGGCTGCCTTTCATATCCGCTGCGCCGCGACCGTATAAAATGCCGTCAATAATTTCTGGTTCAAAAGGAGGAACATTCCATTGATCTAAGGGCCCTGTTGGAACCACATCTGTGTGTCCTGCAAAGCATAAATTTTGCCCTGAAGAGCCTCTTTTAGCATAAAAGTTTTTAACGTCTCCAAATGGCATTTTTTCAACTGTAAAGCCAACTGCTTCTAGACGTTTAATCATAAGTTCTTGGCAGCCTGCGTCTTCAGGGGTCACTGATGGACGTGACATAAGATCTATGGCGAGTTCTAGAGTGGGAGAAGTCATGGTCATTCTTTACCTTTTTGGTCTATTTGGTTATCTTAGCTAACTTCAACCATAATAGAGCAGTGAATATGAAAATTGGGTTTTTAAGTATAATGTGTCTTGTCTTGTTGGGTTGTGCGGTAACATCAAATGAGCAGGTCGTTCAAAGAGGTGTATATTATGTGCCATTAGTTCAATCTGATGTCATGCCTCAGTCACAGCATAATAAAGTTCAGCAAATATCGGATCGACCCAAACATAGCTCTCCGGTAGGTGCTGGCCAAACTGTTAATCATGCAACTTATGCCCCGGTTATCCAGTAGTTTCACTGAAGAGCTGTTGATACTCTTCTGCTTTAAAACCAAGGGTTATATTGCCTTCGTTAATTAATAATGGGCGTTTTATTAATGAGGGGAAGTTTTGTAATATATCAACGGCCGACTCATTAGACATATTGTTTTTTAATGTATCTTCAAGTTTACGCCACGTAATCCCTCTTTTATTGACTAACGCTTCCCATCCAAGTTGCTCTATCCACTGACGGACCAGCTCCTCATTCAAAACGCCTTTTTTATAATCATTAAATTGATAATTTACTTGAGAATCGTCTAACCATTTAAAGGCTTTTTTCATAGTGTCACAATTTTTAATACCATAAATTTGAACCACTAGATAAGTACTCCTATTTAAATGAGAAGCGTTGATAGCTCTGTTGGAATGAGCTATCAACGATCTTTTTAGTGCGTTTTATGTTACTAACTAGTTGGCGTGTAATGCAGAATTAAGTGCAATTGCAGATTTGTTTGTTTTGCACTCAATCGCACCAGTTGATGAATTGCGACGGAATAGTAAATCAGATTGACCTGACAGTTCACGTGCTTTTATAACGGTCACAGTCTCGTTGTTTTCATCAAGGACCGTCACTTTGGAGCCAGCCGTTATATATAAACCAGATTCAACAGTACAGCGATCACCAAGGCCAATACCAATACCTGCGTTGGCGCCAATTAGGCATTCGTCACCGACTGCAATAACAATGTTTCCACCGCCAGAAAGGGTTCCCATAGTTGAGCAGCCACCACCAAGATCGGAGCCGTTACCAACAACGACGCCTGCTGAAATTCGGCCTTCAACCATACTAGTTCCTAATGTTCCTGCATTGAAGTTAACAAAGCCTTCATGCATTACAGTGGTGCCTTCACCTAGGTGTGCTCCTAGACGGATGCGGGCAGCATCACCGATGCGAACACCTGTTGGTACAACAAAGTTTGTCATTTTAGGGAACTTGTCGACACTGAATACTTCGATCGTTTTGCCTTCTATGCGAGCGTTTAACTGACGATCAGCAAGTTCACGAACATCAATTGGGCCTTCGCTAGTCCAAGCGGTATTGATTAATAATCCGAACATACCTGTTAGGTTGATTTCATGCGGCTTAACGAGTCTATGAGAAATTAGTTGAAGCTTTAAATACACATCTGCTGGTGACTCAGGTGCTGAATCTTCTTCAAGAACACATAATACAATTGGTTGTGTAGAAGACTTTAATTTAGAGGCAAGTTCAGCTTGTTCTATATTACCTGCTTTTAGTAATCCCATGTGTAAGCGGTTTAAATCGCTTTCATCTAAGATTAATGTTGCGTTTAAGTTTGTGTAATTGGTGTTTTCTGTTAGTGCGCTGAATGTCGCGCTTGTTAGGTTCGTAACTGGGCTAGGGTAGAATACTTCTAGCCAATCTCCGTCTTTGTTTTGTGTGCCAATGCCGAGACCAAAAGAAAAGATGTTTGTTGTCATTGATATCTCCAAAAAATCAGTAAGTAAGATTGAGATCTTTACACGACTATTACGCTTGCTAATAATTTGTTAAAAACAGATTTAAAATGCGCATTTATAATTTATAAACTTCGCTTTTTCGTCTGTTTTTGCCTCGCCTTATCAGCGCTCATGACTTCGTGCAAAGCTCTCTGGTTATATGTTTTTAGAATGAGTTAGTATAAAGTTTCTAATGCGAAGAGCGGCTTCAGTGCATTGCTCTTCTTCCGCGACTAATGCCATACGAACATGATGTTCACCTGGATTAAATTCGTTTACGGTGCGTGCTAAATAGCGACCAGGTAGTACGAGAACAGATTCTTGCTGATAGAGCTCTCGACAAAAGGTTTCGTCATCCAATTCTGTTTTTGGCCAGAGATAAAATGAAGCTTCTGGATGGGATACCTGCATAACAGGAGAGAGTATGTCGAGTACAGCGCTAAATTTTCTTCTATACAGGTTACGATTTTGTAAAACATGCTCTTCATCTTGCCATGCAAGGATGGATGCCTTTTGATGGTGAGGAGGCATGGCGCAACCTTGGTAGGTTCTATAAAGCAGGAATGCTTTTAAAATATCAGCGTCACCCGCTACAAAGCCAGACCTTAACCCTGGTAGATTCGATCGTTTTGAAAGAGAATGAAAAACTAGGCAGTTTTTATAGCTTTGATTGCCAAGCTTTTGGCATGCTTCTAGTAGTCCTAATGGCTTGTTGTTTTCATCAAAATAGATTTCTGAGTAGCATTCGTCAGCGATTAAGGTGAAATTAAATTCATTGGCTTTTTTCAGTAAAAACTCATACTCTTCTAAGGTCATCACGCTGCCTGATGGATTGTTTGGAGAGCAAACAAATACAATTTTGCATTTTTCCCAAATGGAATCCTTAACATCACGGTAATTAACTTGGTAATTGTTTTCTGCGTCGCTGCTTAAAAAGTGTAGTTGTGCGCCTGCTAAAATGCCTGCCCCTTCATATATCTGATAAAAAGGGTTTGGACTGATGATTATGTCGTCACCTTGGCTATCAATTAGAGTTTGCGTTATTGCGAATAGCGCTTCTCTTGTCCCTGTAACTGGAATAACTTGTGTTTTTGGATTTAATTCACTTAGAGAGAAACGCTGTTTACACCATTGAGCAATTGACTCACTTAAAGCTGGATCGCCTTTTGTAAGGGGGTATTTGCTGACCCCGTTTAAATTTTGAGATAAACAGTCTAAAACGAATTTCGGTGCTTCGTGCTGTGGTTCCCCAATCGTTAACTTAATAAGCTCTTTTTCTGGGTTCGGCTTTATGTCAGATAATAGGTCTGACAACTTTTCAAAAGGGTAGGGGTGTAATGATTGAATGTATGGATTCATAGTTTTCTCATTTATTGACTTGCGAGAATTGATCGATTTTTTCTTTTAACTGGGAGCAGATAGTATTGACTCTTTCTGCTTCTAGAATCAATGAACCATTCCGCTCAGTGATATAGAAAGTATCTTCAACTCTTTCTCCTAATGTCGCTATTTTGGCTTTATGCAGCATTATATTATGAGTCATAAAAAATTGCCCTATCATAGCTAATAGTCCAGGACGATCTGGAGCGATGACTTCAAGTGCTGACCAAACTTCTTCAGGTTCGCTGATGAGTCTCACGCTTGATGGTGTATTAAATATTTTTAATATTCTTGGTGTGTATCTCTGTATAAGGCTCTCAAATAAAGACGGGGATTTAAGCTGCTGAATTAACGTCTCTCGAATAAGTTCAATACGAGCATGATCTAAATATAGATTAGGAGTGTTATCGTTGTCGTCCATTACGACAAACGTATCTAAACTGTATTTTGTGCTTGAGGTGCTGATTTTTGCATCTAATATTGTTAACCCAAGTTGCTCCAACGTTGCGGCGATAACGGCAAATAGATGATTGGTTAATGCCGTATAGACAAAAATCTTGCTCGCCCCAGAGAAGTTTCTACCGCCAAGAGGGCTAATTGCAACAAGTGGTTTTTCACTTGGAGAGTGCTGTAGGATAGCTTCCGTATTCCACGCAATTTCATCACCACTTGAGCGAATAAAATATTCTTCTTCTATGTTGCTCCATATTTGCTCGGCATCATTGATATCGACATGACGCTCAATTAGTAATTCTAGTGCTCTTTGCTTGTGTTCATCACTCAGCATTTCCGCATCGATAGGTGAATCTAGTCCTCTTCTTAGCGCTCTTTTAGTTTCCAGATACAATTGGCGCATTAATGAAGCTCGCCAGCTATTCCACATAGTTGGATTGGTTGCATTAATGTCTGCGACAGTAAGAATAAATAGATAGTCTAAATGTTCTTGATCTTTAACAAAGCTAGCAAACTCCCAGATCACCTCGGGATCAGATATGTCTTTACGTTGGGCAATGACCGACATTTTTAGGTGGTGCAGTACAAGCCAAACGACCAGCTCTGTATCCTGTTTGTTTAGACCGTGCCTGACACAAAAAGCTTCAGCATCAGCGCAACCTAAAATTGAGTGATCTCCACCACGACCTTTCGCTATATCATGATATAAACCTGCGATATATAGGAGTTCTACTTTGGAGAGGTGTCGTATTGCTTGAGAAGATATAGGGAATTGCTGTTTTGCTGCAGGCAAGAGTAGTTTTCGAAGATTTTCTACTAGATGAAGTGTATGTGCATCTACGGTATAAATATGGAACAAGTCATGCTGCATTTGGCCAATGATAGTGCCAAACTCAGGTAAATAACGGCCTAATAGTCCAATGTGTTTCATGGATCGCAATAGCGCTGTTAAATGTTTGGGGCTGGAGATTATGTCCATAAATAGAGAGGTATTTTCTGGAGAGTTTCTAAAATCATCATCGATTCTATCCAGATTGTCTCGTAGTGCTCTCATTGTGCTTGCGCGAATGCCTTTATTTTCTTCCAAAGATCCTAGAATGACATAGATTTCAAGCATCGAGGAAGGGGATGCTGAGAAAATGTTTGGGTCTCGGATTTCCAATTGTCCATTAAGTGTCTGGAAGCGATCATTAATAAGAACAATATTTTCTTTTTCATTAAGGTCTAGAAATGATTCTTCAAAATGTTGTAAAAGCAGGTCATTGAGTTGCTGTATTGCTGCAACACTTTGATAGTAGCCTTGCATAAAGCGTTCAACATTGCGTTTTAAATCGTCGCTATTAAAGCCAAAAAGTTGCGCCAGTGTTCTTTGGTGATCGAATAAAAGTCGGTCTTCCTTTCTGCCTGTTATGGTGTGCAGGGCCCATCGAATACGCCAAAGGTTACTGACTGCACCTTTTATTTGTAAGTATTCATCTTCGGATAGAAATGATTTTTCAATAAGAGCGCTAAGTCTTCGGGTTCCTAAAAGGCGCTTTGCAACCCAGTCTATGACCTGAACATCTCGTAATCCTCCAGGGCATTCTTTGAGGTTAGGTTCTAGGTTGTAGGCCGTGTTCTGATATTTTGCATGCCTTTGTGCTTGCTCATCTAGCTTACTTTTATAAAAAGAGTGAGCATCCCACATTTTACTGGTGTCTATATGGGGTTGCAGTTCTGCTAATAAGTTGTGCCTGTCATTTAATGGGCGAGCTTCAAGAAGGTTGGTGATAATGGTGATGTCTTCTTCGGCTAACGCAACACATTCATCAATTGTTCTAACACTGTGGCCAATGTCTAAATTAATGTCCCACAAGAAAGTGATGAAGGATTCCAGAGGAGCGTGAAGTGAGAAATCTTTCTCTTTTAATAGAATAAGTACATCCACATCTGAATTTGGATGCAATTCACCGCGGCCATAACCGCCAACAGCAATTAAGCTGATGTTGTCTTTATTATCTAAGCCATTAGCACTCCAGATGGATTTGAGTACTTCGTCAATGAGAGATGCTAGCCCTTTTACTAATTTCTCAATCGGATACAGAGAATTAAATAAATTGTTGTAAATAGCTGTTTTTGACTCAATGATTTGCTTGTATCGACTTGTTGTACAAAGAGGGTTGGAAAGCTCGGTTTTCTCTTCAGGTGTCAATAGTGGAGGTGTATCTGGAAAAGCAGGAAAATCCATGCAGAAACCTCTAGATAAGTTAAGGGTGATTATATTTTGAATTAAAAGAGTCAGTGCGCCCGACTAATTTGTTAGACGCACCAAGTTTAGTGTTAATTTTATCTTTAAAATGTCTCTTCTGGGCGTCTTGTTAAGACTTCAACGCCATCGCTTGTTACTAGGAGTGAATGTTCGTACTGAGCGGACATTCTGCCATCCTTTGTTTTAGCTATCCAATTGTCTTGCCCAGAATGCTTAACTTGTTTCTTGCCGGCATTAATCATTGGCTCTATGGTGAATGTCATGCCTTCCTCAAGTATGTATCCGGTGCCTGCCTTGCCATAATGAGGTACTTGAGGTTCTCCATGGAATGTTGTGCCTAAGCCATGGCCGCAATATTCTTCTACTACGGAATAATTGTTTTTATGGGCATGGGCTGAGATAGCAGCACCAATGTCGCCAATGCGAGTGCCTGGTTTTACCATTGATATCGCTAAATAAAGGCATTCTTGTGTTACTTTGCATAGGCGCTTTAAATGAGGGGCTGGATCGCCAGCGAAAAACATTTTGCTGGTGTCTCCGTAGTATCCGTCTTTGATTACTGTAATGTCTATGTTGACAGCATCGCCTTTTTTCAAAGACTTTTGGGCTGGAATTCCGTGACAGATAACATCGTTTACAGATGTACAAATGGACTTAGGGAAACCGTGGTAGTTTAGAGGTGCGGGAATGCAACCTTGTTCAGTTACCATATAGTTATGAGCAATAATGTCCAGCTGGTCTGTGGTGACGCCAGGGATAACATATTCTTCAATCATTAACAAAACATCAGCAGCTAATTTGCCTGCTAAGCGCATTCCTTCTATATCTGAAATGTCAGTAAAGCGTGTCGCAGGTGATTTAGGTGTCGATTTAGGTACGTCCACTCGCCCATTTTTTGTGAGTTCATTAACTTTGTTTAGTATATCGTTGCTCATAATTTTTAAATAAATAGATTCTGAAATAAAGATGAGAGCCATTCTACATGAGTTAGAAAAGAGAGTCCTCCTTATTAGATAGAAAAAGTGCAGAGATACTTGATATATTGCTTCTAGCGCTTTTGATTTGGTCGAAGTTATGGTATAAAACGCCCGCTTTGTGAAGAATGTAAAAACTCAGAAGAAAGCTAAAAACATTACATTAACGATCTTGCCACTGTTGAGTAAGGCTTCTAGGGTGCCAATGGTTATTTTAAACCTTGTCTGGCTGGAGTCTTTAGTTGGTAAGCGATAACAACCCAAATATTTAAAGGATAGTAAAATGCCTACAGTTTCTATGCGCGACCTATTATTGGTTGGATCTCACTTCGGTCACCAAACTCGTTATTGGAATCCAAAAATGAAGCCTTTCATTTTTGGTGCTCGTAACAAGATTCATATCATTAACTTGGAGCACACTGTTCCAGCTCTTAACGATGCCTTGGCATTAGTTAAAAAAATGGCTGAGAACAAAAACAAAGTATTGTTTGTTGGTACTAAGCGTGCAGCATCTAAGACAATTAAAGAGCAAGCTTCTCGCTCGTCTATGCCATACGTTAACCACCGTTGGTTAGGTGGTATGTTGACTAACTACAAAACAATCCGTGCTTCTATCAAGCGTTTGCGTGAACTTGAAACTCAAGTGAGCGACGGTACATTTGAAAAGTTAACTAAAAAAGAAGCATTGATGCGTACTCGTGAGCTTGGAAAACTTGAGCTTTCTATGGGTGGTATCAAAGATATGGGTGGCCTACCTGATATTCTTTTTGTTGTTGATGTTGATCATGAGCGCATTGCAATTAAAGAAGCAAACAAATTAGGTATTCCAGTAATTGGTATCGTTGATACTAATAGTAACCCAGATGGTATTGATTATATCATTCCTGCAAACGACGATGCGATTCGTGCGGTACAGTTGTACGTTACTGCATTCGCGGATGCTGTTATTGAAGGTCGTGGTGAAGCGGCTGGTACAGCAGATGAGTTTGTTGAAGTAAACGAAGCTGCTGAAGTAGAAGCTAATTAATAGTTTGCTCTAGTTTCGAAAGGGGGGGCATCGCCCCCTTTTTTTAAATTTGAATTCGTATTTGAGAGGGTTGAATATGGCCGCAGTATCTGCAGCATTAGTAAAAGAGCTACGTGAGCGTACCAGTCTTGGCATGATGGAGTGTAAAAAAGCACTTGTTGCAGCTGGTGGTGATATCGAAGCAGCAATTGAAGAACTTCGTAAAACAAGTGGTATGAAGGCAGCTAAAAAAGCTGGTCGTACTGCTGCTGAAGGTGTTATGGTTTTGCGTCTTGCAGAAGATAACTCCTACGGTGTTTTGGTTGAAATTAACTCTGAAACAGACTTTGCAAGCCGTGATGCAGGTTTTGTTGCATTTGCAAATAAAGTAGCTGATGTTGTTTTTGAAACTAAAGAAACAAGTGTTGCAACTTTACTTGAAGGTGAAATTGGTCAATTGCGTGAAGCTCTTGTTCAGAAAATTGGTGAAAACATTTCACCTCGCCGTATTGAGCTAGTTGAAGGTGGTTTAGTTGGTGGTTACCTACACGGAAACGGCCAAATTGCTGTATTGACTCAGCTTGAAGGTGGTGATGCAGAATTAGCTAAAGATGTTTCTATGCATGTTGCTGCTGTTTCTCCACGCGTTGTTCGTGGTGATGACATGCCTGCTGATGTATTGGCTAAAGAAGAAGAAATTATTCGTGCTCAACCAGACATGGCTGGTAAGCCAGCTGAAATCGTTGACAAAATGATTGTTGGTCGTATGAAGAAGTTCTTGGCTGAAAACAGCTTAGTAGAGCAACCTTTCGTTAAGAACCCAGAAGTAAAAGTTGGTCAGCTAGTAAAAGATGCTGGTGCTAATGTTGCTTCTTTTGTTCGTATGGAAGTTGGTGAAGGTGTTGAAGTTGCAGAAGTTGATTTTGCAGCTGAAGTTGCAGCGCAACTTAAAGGCTAATTCTTAATTGATTCGTCTTATTAAAAGGGGCAGTTCGACTGCCCCTTTTTATGATTACTGCCTAGCTATTTGTTTAGGTATTGATTGCTAGCGTTAAATGATTCCCAATCAGAGGTTAAAAATGCCGAAAGATAAAAGTGCACAATATAAAAGAATCCTATTGAAACTCAGTGGTGAAGCTTTGATGGGGGATGAAAAGTTTGGTATAGATCCTAAAATTTTGAATCGTATTGCTCTTGAAATAGGTCAACTTAGAGGGATCGGTGTTGAAGTAGGGATTGTTATCGGAGGGGGCAACCTATTCCGAGGTCAGGCGTTAAGCGAAGCTGGTATGGATCGTGTAACAGGCGATCATATGGGGATGTTGGCAACAGTTATGAATGCTCTTGCTATGCGAGATGCACTTGAAAGGGCTAATATCGCCACTCGCGTAATGTCAGCAATTACTATGACGGGAATTGTGGAGCCATACGATAGACGTCGAGCAATGAGATTGATGAAAGAAGGTGATGTATTAATCTTCTCTGCTGGTACAGGTAATCCATTCTTTACAACAGATTCGGCAGCTTGTTTACGCGGCATTGAGATTGACGCAGATGTTGTTTTAAAAGCAACAAAAGTTGATGGTGTCTATTCTGCTGACCCAATGAAAGAGTCTGATGCTGTAAAATATGATACTTTGAGTTATGATGAGGTTTTAGAAAAACAATTAGGAGTCATGGACTTAACTGCTATTTGTTTGACAAGGGATCACCATATGCCGGTACGTGTTTTCAATATGAATAAACCTGGTGCATTGATTAACATCATGGTTGGTGGTGATGAAGGTACAGTGATTAAGTGAGGTTGTTATGATTAACGAGATTCTTCAAGACGCAGAAAGTCGAATGACTAAAGCTGTAACATCAGTGGAAACTGCATTTAAAAAAATTCGCACAGGTCGTGCTCATCCGAGTATTCTTGACTCAGTGAAAGTGAATTACTACGGTTCTGAAACACCTTTAAGCCAAGTGGCTAATATCGTTGTAGAAGATGCTCGTACTTTGGGGATCTCTCCATGGGAAAGTAATTTGATCCCTGAAATTGAAAAAGCAATAATGAAGTCTGATTTAGGACTAAACCCATCTACAACAGGTGGTCTTATCCGTATTCCTATGCCGGCTTTAACGGAAGAGACTCGTAAGAATTATATTAAACAAGCGAAAGCTGAAGCTGAAAATGGCCGTATTGCAATTCGTAATATTCGTCGCGATGCAAACAGCAATCTAAAAGATTTAGTAAAAGAAAAAGAGATATCTGAAGACGAAGAGCGTCGAGGGCAAGATCAAGTTCAAAAAATGACAGATAAATTTGTCTCGAATATTGAAGAGCGCCTAACGCTGAAAGAAAAAGATCTAATGGCAATCTAGCATTAGTGGCGGGGAAGACTCTCTTCCCCGGACTTTGTATCTGATTAGGTAACAGTATGTCTCAAACTTCGGCGAATGAATCCGTCCCCCTTCCTCCTCCAGCTCATATTGCTATCATCATGGATGGTAATAATCGTTGGGCAAAGAAAAAACATTTGCCAAGTTTAGCGGGTCATAAAGCGGGAGCAACAGCTGTTCGTAAAACGGTTGAAGCCGCTGTTAAATCTGGAGTAAAAGTACTCACCTTATTTGCATTTTCAAGTGAGAACTGGCAAAGGCCTAAAGTAGAGGTTGAAGGTTTAATGTCTCTATTTATGCGCTCCTTAAAAAAAGAAGTGAAGCGATTAAAAGAGCACGATATTCGGCTGGAAGTAATTGGTGACTTATCAAAATTTAGCCCAGCTTTGCAAAAACAAATTCAACTTTCTGTGTCCGAGACATCATCAAACTCTGGAATGTCATTGGTAATTGCTGCTAATTATGGTGGTCGTTGGGATATTACTCAGGCTGCTAAGAGTATGTGTCAAACTGTATTGAATGGCGAACTCTCGATTGATGATATAGATGAAACCAAAATTGGAGAACATATTCAGTTAGCCAATTTACCTCCCCCAGACTTACTTATTAGAACATCAGGTGAAGAAAGATTAAGTAACTTCTTACTCTGGCAAACCGCCTATTCTGAGTTTGTCTTTTTGCCTGTACTTTGGCCTGATTTTGATAAAGTTCATTTTGATGAGGCTTTGTCAATCTATCATGGCCGCCAACGTCGATATGGTGGACGTTAACTATGCTATTACCGAGAATTTTGAGTGCTATAGCGATGGCTCTCGTTTTTATATTTGGTTTGTTTGCTTTAGATAAAATTGGTTTTATGTTGTTCCTTGGTTGTGTGGTCTCCGTTGCCGCATGGGAATGGGCTCGTTTATCCGACATTACGAGTCAAACCGGGCGCTTGTCTTTTGCAGGTTTAACAGGAACCATTTTGTATGGTGTTTATCTCTTTTCGTTACAAAATAGCCTCTTATATATAACTCCTATTTTATGGGCTGCCGCTTTTTTCTGGGTGCTGCGCTACCCTGAGTTATCTTTTTGGAAAACACCTATAATACGATTATTATTTGGCCTTGCCATTTTAGTAACAACTTGGTCTGCATTTATTGTCTTAAAAGATCAAACTCATTTTGTCACATGGATTTTACTTCTAATGGGACTTATTTGGGGTGCCGACACAGGGGCTTATTTTGCCGGAAGGCGTTTTGGTAAAAGGAAGCTTGCTCGACATGTTAGCCCAGGAAAATCTTGGGAAGGTGTGATCGGTGGTATTTTATTAACTCAGTTCGGCGTATTTTTATTCAGTACTTTTGAAAGTCTTTCTATTGCATCATGGCTAACGCTCGCAGTTATTGCTTTGGTAACAGTGTTGGTATCTGTGTTGGGTGATTTAACAGAAAGTCTTTTTAAGCGTCATACTGGCATTAAAGATTCAAGCCATTTGATACCCGGGCACGGTGGTGTGTTAGACAGGGTTGATAGCTTGCTATCAGCGTCTCCTATTTTTGTTCTATTGCTTGGGATTGTTGGATGGTTGTAAAGCAGTCAATATGCTTGCTGGGTGCTACTGGCTCTATTGGAGACAGCACGCTTGATATTATTTCTCAGCATCCAGATAAGTTTTCACTATTTGCCGTTGCTGCGAATACCAATGTGAAAAAAATGGCAGAGATATGTCGAACATTTTTACCGAAGGTGGCTGTCATGGGAGGTGTGGAGGCTCGGGATGAATTAGCCACACTTTGTTCTGAGCTACCTATCCAGTTTGACTGGGGGGAAGAGGCGATGTGTTCTATTGCTTCCTCTTCAGAGGTCGACCAAGTTATGGCTGCCATTATGGGGTTTGCTGGTCTAAAACCTACGTTGTCAGCAATCCGCGCTAAAAAACGTATTTTATTAGCGAATAAAGAGTCTCTTGTTACTGCAGGAAGACTTTTTATGGATGAAGTAGCTAAACACCAAGTTACTTTAATGCCAATTGATAGCGAACATAACGCGATTTTTCAGTGTTTGCCTCAAGATAACTTCGGTTTTCAAAAAAGTCATGTTTCTAAATTGCTATTAACGGCTTCTGGTGGCCCTTTTAGAGAGTGGTCGCTGGAAGATATGAAGAAAGTGACTCCTGCAGAAGCGTGTAATCATCCTAATTGGTCTATGGGGCAAAAAATATCTATTGATTCGGCCAGTTTAATGAATAAAGGCTTAGAGTTGATAGAAGCCTGTTGGTTGTTTGATATGATTCCTGAAGATATTGAAGTAGTGGTTCATCCTCAAAGTATTGTTCATTCCATGGTCTCTTATGAAGATGGCTCTGTGATAGCGCAAATGGGAGTTCCTGATATGAAGGTGCCAATTGCCTATGGCATGTCTTGGCCTGAAAGAATTACAACCAAAGTCCCTCAATTAAATCTAATGGATGTCGCTAAACTGGACTTTTCCGCTCCAGATTTAGAGCGCTTTCCCAACTTAAAGCTTGCAGCGGATGCGTGGCATTTGGGCGGTACCGCAATGGCTCATTTAAATGCCGCCAATGAAATCGCTGTCGAAGCCTTTTTAAATAAACAGATTGGCTTTTTGGATATCGCGACGGTAAATAAACAAGTTTTAGAACAATTACCTGCCACTGCTATCGTTGATTTGGAAGGTGTGTTCGAAGGGGATAAAATGGCCCGTGAATTAGCTAAACGTATTATATTAGTTGGGAACAACCTGTGATTCAAACCATTCTATCTATTGCTGTTGCTCTTGGTATTCTTATTACCTTCCATGAATTCGGACATTATTATATTGCTCGTCGGTGTGGGGTTAAGGTTCTTAGGTTCTCAATTGGTTTTGGCAAGCCAATCTATACTTATGTAAATAAGGAAGGAACCGAATTCTCATTAGCCTTAATCCCGTTGGGGGGTTATGTTCGCATGCTAGATGAGAGAGAAGGGAGTGTGGCGAAAGAGGAGATGCATCTAGCTTTTAATAGAAAGAGTGTGTTTCAGCGTATTTCTATTGTCGCAGCGGGTCCAATAGCGAATTTTATCCTAGCTGTTTTCTTTTACTTCTGTGTTGCTTTACTGGGTATTCAATCTCTTAGTCCTGTTGTGGGAGGCATTACGCCTGATTCCCCCGCTTCTTTGATAAACATAAGAGAGGGTGACGAAATAGTTAAAATTAATGGTCAAGACACTCGCTCATGGGAAGAAGTGAATCTTGCTCTTGCTTCATTGATTGGCCACAGTGGCAATATTCCAGTTGAATATATTGACCGCGATACACAAGGCGTAATGAGGGATCAAGTTAATCTTAATGAGTGGCTCAAGGGTGGAGAGATATCAAATTTAGTTCGCTCTTTTGGATTTATGCCTCGTAGATTTATTATTCCTCCTAAGATAGATAAAGTTATTGAAGATGGAGCTGCCTACCGATCAGGAATCTTAAAAGGCGACTTAATACTTTCAGCAAATGAACAATCCGTAAAGAATTGGCTAGATTTTGTAAATGTAGTTCAAATGAGCCCTAATATCGATATACAGTTACAGCTTTTGAGGCAGGACGAAACGGTATCTTTAACTTTGGTGCCCGATTCAAGAGAAAGTGAGAATGGCTTAGTTGGGTATGTAGGACTTGCTGTTGAACCAATAGAGTTAAGCCAAGAGTGGTATAAAACAATTGATTATTCACTAGGTGCTGCTGCATATTACGGTGTTGCTAAAACAGGTGAAATGATTCAACTGACTTTTTCTTCTGTTATCAAAATGTTAAAGGGGCTGATATCCATTGAGAATTTATCAGGCCCAATTACGATAGCAAAGGTGGCTAGTTCTTCAGCCGACTCGGGTATTCAGTCTTTTTTAACCTTTTTAGCGTATTTAAGTGTAAGTCTTGGCGTTTTGAATCTATTACCGATTCCTATGCTTGATGGAGGTCATTTGTTGTTTTTTAGTATTGAAGCGATACGCAGAAAACCGGTATCTGAACGTGTTCAAATTTTTGCCTATAAAATAGGTGCATCCCTTTTATTTACATTAATGGCAGTAGCCGTTTTTAATGATATTGCGCGACTTTAGAGAGGTTGTTGGTGAAGTTTTTTATTGCGTTATTTTTGAGCGTATTAAGTGCACATAGCCTGTCAAAAAATATAGAAGATATTCGAGTTGATGGTTTGGTGAAAATGCTTCCTTCGAGGGCATTCGAAGTAATCGGTTTTGAGCAAGGTCAAGTCTATAGTTCTGATCAGGTTCACCAAGCGATTAAATCATTATTTAAAACTGGTTACTTCAGTGATATTGATGTTTTAGAGGAAAACGGCATATTGATATTTAATGTCGTTGAACGTGCCTCTATTGGTGAGCTGGTTATCAATGGTAACGATTTGATTTCTCTTGAAGAGCTAGAGAGAGGACTTAAATCTTCAGGTCTGGATGTGGGAGAAATATATCAACCAAATTCTCTCAATCAAATTGAGCAAGAGCTGCAAAGACAATATTATGCACTTGGTCGATACAGTGCAAAAGTTGAGTTAAACGTCACTCCAATGCCACGTAATCGAGTCAAGGTTGAAGTGGATATTTCCGAAGGAACAACCGCTAAAATTGTTCATGTTAATTTAGTAGGTAATAAGGCGTTTACCGATGAGGAAGCGACTCGCTTCTTTGAGTCTAAAGCAACGGGTTACTTTAACCCTTTCAGTAGTGCAGATGAGTACGCAAAACCAAAAATCCAAGGTGATCTTGAAAAACTTCGTAGCTTTTATTTGGATCGTGGTTATTTAGACTTTAACCTTGTCTCTAGTCAAGTGAGCTTATCTAGCGATAAAAAGAATGTTTATATCGTTATTAACGTAGAAGAAGGCGAACCTTATACAATCGAAGATATTACCTTGAATGGTAGTTTGATTGTGACCGAGGAAAAAATATTTGAGGAAATAAAGCAAGAGCCCGGCGCTCTGTTTTCTCGAAAAGAAGTTACTGCAACTATGGAACGTATTTCTACCTTGTTAGGTGATGAAGGTTATCTATTTACCAATGTGAACTTAATTCCAGAGAAGTTGGGCGATCATCGGTTAAAACTGACTTATCATATTACCCCTGGGCCTAAAGTTTATGTAAGACGCATTTCGTTTAGTGGTAACAATGAAACAACAGATGAAGTGTTAAGACGTGAAATGACTCAGTTTGAAGGCAGTCTTGCAAGCCATTCAAAAATTCAATCCTCTAAGCGTCGTCTCGAAAGGTTAGGCTTTTTTGGCAAGGTCGATTTGAGAACATCACCTGTTGCTGGTACCACAGATCAGGTAGATTTGAATATAACAGTTGAAGAGCAAGCGTCAGGTAGTATTCAGGCGAGTGTTGGTTATTCTGAAGAAAGTGGAACTGTGTTAGGTTTTGGTATATCCAAAAGAAATTTCCTAGGAACAGGAAATAAGCTGGCTTTTAATGCGAGTCGAACGGACCAATCACAAGAATACAATATCTCTTATGATAACCCTTACTTTACTGTAGATGGTGTAAGCCGTGGGTTCGATTTATTCTATCAGGTTAGTGATCATGCTGATGATGATGTGGAAGATTACGATTTAGATGTCATTGGAGGTAGTGTTCGCTTTGGTTATCCATTATCAGACACGCAAAGATTAAGTTTTGGAGTAACAGCTAAAGAGACTACGGTTACTTTAGGTTCTAACCCATCAAATGAAACTTCCCAATATATTGCGGATCATGGTGATGCTTACGATGATTTTATTGTTAACTTAACTTGGACTGATAATGATTTAATCGGTGGTGTTTTACCGACTGATGGCTATTCAACAAAATTAAACTTTAATCTTGCTTTACCAGCAGGGGATCAGCAATATGGAAAAGTAGACCTTACAAGCCAAAAGTATTGGAATATTAATGAGTCAAATCTGTGGCTGTTGAGATTTAAAGGTCGATTGGGTTATGGGTTTGGATACGGTGATACTGAACAGCTACCTTTCTTTGAAAACTATTTTGCAGGCGGCAGTTCAACTGTAAGAGGATTTGATGCCGCGTCTTTAGGACCAAAAAACTCGTATCCAACTGGTAGCACGGAATTGCCTTCCGCAATTGGTGGGAATATATTAATGGCGGCCACGGCGGAATTTATTTTCCCATTACCTATGGTTGAAGATCATAAATCTGTGCGAACATCTTTATTTTTTGATGCGGGTAATGTTTTTACCGATCAGTGTTTACCGGGTAACAGCCAATGCAGTGAAGGAGTAAATATTGATGAAATACGTTATAGCGTTGGTTTGAATTGGACATGGATTACTCCTATTGCTCCATTGTCATTTAATTTTGCTCAATCCCTTAATTCTAAAACGGGTGACTCTACCGATTTCTTCCAGTTTCAATTAGGTACTACTTTTTAAGGAAAGATAAATGAAAAAAATTCTAGTTCTGTTTTTTGGTATTGTGTTTTCTTTATCCAGTTTTGCAACCAATGTAGCCGTTATTGATTTTAGAGGCGCTTTACTGCAAAGTGAAAGAGGTCAAGCTGCTTCAGTTGAGCCCCGTGAAAAAGTGAGAAACATGGAATCTCAGTTAAATAATGCTAGGCTGGAATTGGACAATTTTGCTAAAGAGTTAAAAAAAGAAGAGTTAACCTTAGCTCCTGAAGAATATCAAAGACGCATCCAAGAGCTTAACCAAAGAGATGCGGGCATACGTAATATGGCGGCTAATATGCAACGTCAAGCAAAGCAAATGGAACAACAATTAATTGATTCTTTGTCTCCAGATGCTGAACTGATACTAAAAGCCTTGATTGCTGAGAAAAAGTTGGATTTAGTGTTAAATCGTCAACTTAGCTTGTATGCTGGTGCTAATGTTGATTTAACTGCTGAATTTATTAAAAGGTTAAATGAGGCTAAATAATAATGTCTTATACTTTGGGGCAATTGTCTGAATACGTAGATGGGAATGTAAAAGGGGATGAATCGAAACTGATTGATCGCCTTGGGACACTTGATTCGGCAAAACCCAATGAATTGTCTTTTATTGCAAATCCAAAGTATTTGTCTGCACTTGATAGCACTGCTGCTGGTGCCGTTTTGGTGAAAGACCAATTTCAAGCAGAGCAAATTAAAAATGCGATTATTGTACCTGATCCGTATTTAGCGTTTGCTCAGCTATCCGCTTTATTCGATACTGCTGTTTCATCTTGGTCGAATATACACACCAGTGCAACGGTGTCAGAAAGTGCTTTTATAGGGCAGAATGTCATAGTAAGCCCAAATGCTGTGATCGAAGATAATGTTACCTTAGAAGACAATGTAGTCGTTGGTCCCGGTTGTGTTATTGGCGCTAATTCCTCCATTGGTTCTGGTACAAAACTAAATGCCAATGTCACGCTTTATCATTCAGTCGTTATTGGAAAACATTGTATTATCCACAGTGGTGCTGTTATTGGAGCTGATGGTTTTGGCTTTGCTCCGAAAATAGACGGTTGGCAAAAAATACACCAATTAGGTTCGGTTCAAATTGGTGACTATGTTGAGATAGGTGCTAATACTACGATAGATCGTGGTGCAATCGAGGATACTCGAATCGCTAATGGTGTTATTATAGATAATCAAGTACAAATTGCTCATAATGTTGTGATAGGAGACAATACCGCTATTGCAGGTTGTGCTGCTATTGCAGGCAGTACGGTAATTGGCAAACATTGCACGATTGCCGGAGGCGTTGGAATAATCGGTCATTTGAATATAGTCGACAAAGTGCATATAACGGCAATGAGTTTAGTTTCTAAGTCTATTCTAGAGGCTGGGTCTTATTCTTCAGGCACCGCACTGGATTCTACTGACAAATGGAAACGCTCTGCTGCTCGCCTTAGAAGAATTGATGAAATGGCAAAAACAGTTACTCAATTAGATAAACAATTAAACAAGTCAAATTAAAAGGTCAATGTTAAATGATGGATGTGAATGAAATTCGCCGATACTTACCTCATAGATATCCTTTCTTATTAGTGGATAGAGTGGTTGAACTTAATTTAGGCGAATCAATAGTTGCATATAAGAACGTAACTATAAATGAACCTTATTTTAATGGTCATTTTCCAGATCATCCAGTAATGCCGGGGGTTTTGATTATCGAAGCAATGGCTCAGGCTGCTGGTGTTTTGGGCTTTAAGACAATGGATAAAACGCCAGAAGACGGTTCTATCTATTACTTTGTTGGTTCAGACAAAACACGATTTAAGCGTCCTGTTGTTCCTGGTGATTGTTTACAACTAGAAGCTAAAATTCTTACTGAGAAACGTGGCATTTGGAAGTTTGAATGTAAAGCCACTGTTGATGGTGAGTTAGCCTGTTCTGCAACAATCTTATGCGCTGATAGGAAAGTTTAGTGAGTATTCACCCTACTGCTTTAGTTGATTCAAATGCTGAAATAGATTCCACCGTTGAAATCGGTGCCTATTCGATTGTTGGGCCTAATGTTAAAATTGGTGCCGGTACAGTTGTTAAATCTCATGCGATTATCAATGGTCATACTACCATTGGTTGTGATAATGAGATTTATCAGTTTTCTTCTGTTGGAGAGGTTAATCAAGATAAAAAATATAAAGATGAACCAACTCAACTAATTATAGGTGATCGTAACATCATCAGAGAAAATGCCACAATCCATCGTGGTACGATTCAAGATAATGGCGTGACTATGATAGGCAGTGGTAATTTGTTTATGGCCAGTACTCACATTGGTCATGATTGTATTGTTGGTGATAATAATATTATGGCTAACTATGCCGCTTTAGCCGGTCACGTTATTATCGGTGATTCAATATTGCTAGGTGGTTATACTGGAATTCATCAATTCTGTCGTGTTGGTTCATTCAGTATGTGTGGAATGGGTTCAATGGTGACGAAAGATGTGCCTGAGTATCTAATGGTTTCCGGCAATCCTTCAAGTGTACATGGTATGAACTTTGAAGGTATGAAACGAAGAGGCATGGATTCTGCTGTGATAAAAGCGCTTAGGGATTCCTATAAATTGGTTTATCTTAAAGGCCTTCGATTGGATGATGCTCTAACCGAGTTAGAACAAGGATTGGCGAAAGATTTCAAAGAAGTGTTTGCTTTTGTGCAATCGTTTAGGCTCTCAAAAAGAGGTGTCATTCGATAGAATGGCAACTTAAAAACCCCAGTTTATCTGGGGTTTTTTATTTCGATCAAGTTCGGTCGTTCTTAAAATCTATGGAAGAGTGTTTTAGTATATGAGTAGTGATGCGTTAACGCCTCGGTTTGTTATTGTTGCAGGTGAAGCTTCGGGTGATATATTGGGAGCGAATTTAATCGCTTCGCTGAAAAAAAAATGCCCAAATGCAATATTTGAAGGCATTGGTGGGCCTTTAATGGAGGCTCAAGGTTTTCAAAGCATGGTTCCGATGGATAGGTTATCTGTAATGGGGCTAGTAGAAGTACTTGGCCGCTTATCAGAGCTGTTAAAAATCCGAAAGCGTGTTTATGAGCATTGTATTGCACAACCCCCGACAGTGTTTATTGGTATCGACTCTCCAGATTTCACCTTACCTTTAGAACGTAAGCTAAAAGACAAAAACATTCTAGCAGTACATTATGTGAGTCCATCTGTTTGGGCGTGGCGTCAAAAGCGTATTTTTAAGATTAAAAAATCCGTAGATTTAATGTTGTCTCTTTTTCCCTTCGAAATGCCCATTTATGAAAAGCATCATATTCCAGTTGAATGTGTTGGTCATACACTGGCTGATGAAATTCCCTTGGAATGTGATCGAGAGCTAGCTCGTAAACAGCTAGGAGCTGATTCTGTTAAAGGGCCATTGTTTGCTATTTTACCGGGGTCGAGGCGAGGAGAGGTAGAGCGACTTGCGCCACTGTTTATTTCATCGATGGAAAAAATACTTGAGCAAGAGCCAAACGCTCAATTTATTATTCCAGCTATTAATGATGAACGTAAACAACAAATTACCGCATTGCTGTCGGAAGCAAAGGTTGCAGCAATGGTTGTAGATGGCCAATCAAGAGACGTTATGATTGCTTCTGATGCGATCTTATTAGCATCGGGAACCGCAGCCTTAGAGGCCATGTTAGTTAAGCGACCTATGGTTGTTGCTTATCGCTTTACAAAAGTCACCTATGCAATTATGTCACGTATGATTAAAGTACCTTATGTGTCGCTACCTAATTTATTGGCGAATAGATTGCTGGTTCCAGAGCTAATTCAAGATGACGCAACACCAGACCGTTTAGCCGAAACATTGTTAAGTACATGGAAAGACTTTGAAGCAGATCAAAACATTCAAAAAATATATTTAGATTTGCATTTGATGCTGAAAAAACAAGCTGGTGAAACGGCTGCGAATGCGATTATGAATCTAATTGAACAAAAAAAGCGTGAAGAACAATGATAATGGAGCCTTTTGTCAGTGACGTTTACGACGGCCATATGTTTGCAGGAGTAGATGAAGTCGGAAGGGGGCCTTTAGCAGGAAATGTGGTTGCAGCAGCCGTAATTCTTGACCCGAATAAACCTATTTTAGGGTTAGCAGATTCAAAAAAGTTATCAGAAAAAAAGCGCCTTGCCTTAGCAGAAGAGATTAAAGAAAAGGCATTATCTTATTGCATATCCTTTGCCAGTGTTGCTGAAATTGATGAGATAAATATTTTACATGCCAGTATGCTAGCAATGACAAGAGCCGTTAACGGTCTCTCGATTACGCCTGAACATGCCTTAATTGATGGCAACCGTTTACCTTTAAACTTACCTTGTTCTGCTGAAACAGTTGTTAAAGGAGACGCAAGAGAAGCCTCTATATCAGCCGCATCTATTTTAGCCAAAGTACATAGGGATGCCGAAATTGTAGCTGCTGCTGAGGTGTATCCCGGTTATGGTTTTGAGAAGCATAAGGGCTATCCAACAGCACAACATTTGCAAGCTCTTGAGACATTGGGAGTAACGCCAATACATAGAAATAGTTTTTCTCCCGTTAAAAAAATTCTACAAAGGTAAAACTGTGAGTCGTTCATTTATCCATTTACGAGTACATACTGAATTTTCTTTGGTTGATGGTTTAGTTAAGGTCAAAGGTTTATTAAGTGATACCGAAAAGCTAAATATGCCAGCAGTCGCTATGACTGATGAAAATAATTTATGTGGTTTCGTTCGTTTCTATAAAGGTGCTATGTCTTCTGGCATAAAACCGATTTGTGGTGCGGATGTTATGGTTGCGGCTCAGGATGGGTTAGAAAGCAATTCGCGTTTTACTTTATTGGCCATGACCAATAAAGGCTATAAAAATATTATTGAAGTCATTTCAAAAGGCTATCAATTGGGTCAATACCAAGGGCGACCTATCATTCAAGTATCTTGGTTAGAGCAGCACAGTGACGATGTTATTGCGATTTCAGGCGCTCAATATGGTGATATTGGCCAATATCTAGAAACAAATCAAATTGATCTAGCAAAACAACAATTGCAACATTGGATGAAGGTTTATCCCAATCGTTTTTATATCGAGTTGCAAAGAACTGGCCGTAAAGGGGAGGAAGATTATATTCATTCAGTTGTTCCGCTTGCGGATGAGTTTGCCTGCCCAGTGGTTGCTACGAATGATGTTCGATTCTTAAAAAGGGAAGACTTTGAAGCTCATGAAGCACGAGTGTGTATTAATGATGGTGTTACATTGGATGACCCAAGACGCCTAAAACGTTACTCGGAAGAGCAATATTTGAAGTCTGCTGATGAAATGGGCGCCTTATTCGAGGACATTCCTGAAGCACTGGAAAATACCATAGAGATAGCAAAGCGATGTAATGTTGATGTGTTACTTGGGGAATACTTTTTACCTGATTTCCCTGTACCTGATGGCATGACAATGGACGAGTACTTTCGTCAATTATCCCATGAAGGCTTGAAAGTACGGTTTGATTTCTTGGTGAAAAAATACGGCCAACGAGTATTAGACAGAAAGCAAGAATATCTGGATCGTTTGGAGTTTGAACTTAACATCATCTTGCAAATGGGGTTCCCCGGCTATTTCTTGATCGTGATGGACTTTATTCAATGGGCTAAAGACAATGACATTCCTGTGGGCCCGGGACGGGGTTCTGGTGCAGGCTCATTGGTGGCTTATGTACTAAATATTACCGACTTAGACCCTCTTGAATACGATTTACTGTTTGAACGATTTTTGAATCCAGAACGTGTATCCATGCCCGACTTTGATATCGACTTTTGCATGGAAAATCGAGATAAAGTTATTGATTATGTCGCCCAAACATATGGACGAGATGCGGTTTCTCAGATTATTACCTTTGGTGCTATGGCGGCAAAAGCGGTAGTTCGAGATGTGGCTAGGGTGCAAGGTCGCCCTTACAGCTTAGGCGATAAACTTTCCAAACTGATTCCCTTTGAAATTGGTATGACGCTGAAAAAAGCGTTAGTTGAAGAGCCCGCATTACAAGAGTTTATTGATTCAGATGAAGATGCTGCTGAAATTATGGAAATGGCATTTTCATTGGAAGGCGTCGTACGTAACTTTGGTAAACATGCTGGTGGGGTAGTGATTGCACCAACTAAGCTGACGGATTTTGCGCCGCTATACTGTGAAGAAGACGGCTCAGGCTTAGTGACACAGTACGATAAAAACGACGTTGAAGAAGCTGGGTTGGTTAAATTTGACTTCTTGGGTCTAAAAACGCTCACCGTAGTGGATTGGGCGGTTAAAAACATTAATCAAATTAATGCGTTTGATGGCAAACCAGATCTAGACATTAGCCTAATCGACTTAGAAGAAAAGACCACTTACGATTTGCTCCAAAGGGCGGAAACCACAGCGGTATTCCAATTAGAGTCACGGGGAATGAAGGAGCTGATTAAAAAGCTACTGCCTTCTCGTTTTGAAGATATTATCGCCTTGGTTGCCTTATACCGTCCGGGTCCTCTGGGGTCAGGCATGGTTGATGACTTTATCAACCGTAAGCATGGTAGAGCAGAGTTAGCATTCCCGCATGTTGATTATCAGCATGATGATCTGATTCCAGTTCTTGAGCCCACATACGGCATTATCTTGTATCAAGAACAGGTAATGCAAATTGCCCAAGTCTTGGCTCGATTCAGTCTGGGCGGAGCCGATCTTCTGCGCCGGGCAATGGGTAAGAAAAAGCCTGAGGTTATGGCTGAACAACGCTTAATCTTTATGGAAGGGGCCAGCAAACATGGTGTTGATAAAGATTTAGCAGGTAATATCTTTGATTTGATGGAAAAGTTTGCCGGATACGGATTTAACAAATCTCACTCGGCGGCTTATGCTCTTGTCTCATATCAAACCGCATGGCTGAAAAATCATTATCCAGCGCCATTTATGGCTGCGGTGTTATCGGCAGATATGCAAAATACGGATAAAATCGTTATTTTCATTGAAGAATGTCGAGCGATGAAACTGACACTTCAATTGCCCAATGTAAATGAGTCCATGTACAAGTTTACGGTTAATCCGGCGAATGAAATTGTCTATGGTTTAGGTGCAATCAAAGGGGTGGGTGAAGGCCCAATTGAAGCCATTGTAGAAGCAAGAAAAGACGGTGCCTTTAAACATATTTTTGATTTTTGTGAACGAGTAGGTCGTAAGGTTAATAAGCGAGTCATGGAAGCGCTTGTCCGATCTGGTGCGTTCGACACAATTGGCCCAAACAGAGCCACTTTATTTAGTTGCATTCCTGATGCATTGAAACGTGCAGATCAAAGTGCAAAAAGCCAAGATGCAGGCATGATGGATTTATTTGGTATCGCTGTGGAAGAAGCAACAGACGATGCCTATGACGAATCTGGTGTTGAAGTCGAGTGGCCAAGTCGTCAGCGCTTAGATGGAGAAAAAGACACATTGGGCCTGTATGTAACGGGCCACCCGATTGATGATTATGAACGTGAAATTAGACGTTTTGCCCGTTCAAAAATTGTGGACTTGCAACCCAAAAGAGAAGCGCAAGTTATAGCGGGTCTGATCGTTGATTTACGAATTACTAAAAGTAAGAAGGGTGGCAACATTGCATTTGTTACCTTGGATGATCGATCTGCCCGTATTGAAGTCACAGTTTTTCCTGACTCTTATGAAGAGTTCCGTTCTGTGATTGTCAAAGATCAAGTTGTGGTGGTTGAAGGTGAGATCAGTGTCGATGAGTTTCGAGGGGGGCAAAAAGTCATTGCTCGAAAAGTGTTGGACTTCCCTCAAGCCAGAGTACGTTATGTAGAAGCATTACGAATCAATTGGTTAAAAGATGAAGTAACGCAAAACGATGTTCGTCTTTTATCTCAATGTATGAAACCTTATGTTGGTGATGGTTGTGATGTGGTTGTAACTTTAACCACAGAACGTGCCCAAGGGGACATTCGCTTAGGTCCGCAGTGGAAAATTATGCCAGATGATCAATTAATACACGAACTACAGAAACATTACGGTAAACAAAATGTCCAGCTCGTGTATAATTAAGCAATTTTATCGTTATTCAGAATAAGAGCGCTACAGTATCGTAGCAGTAAGGATAGCAAGGGAAGTATAAAGTATTGTGCTTTCTTTGTTCTCAATGAACCATGCAGCAGTGTGTATACCATGAATTTAAATTATTTACCTTTTGAACAACCAATTGCTGAACTTGAGCAAAAAATTGAAGAACTTCGATTAGTTGGCAATGACAATCAGCTTAATATAGGCGATGAAATCAGTCGTCTAGAAGAAAAGAAAGTCGCGTTAACGCAGAGCCTTTTTAGTAACTTGGGTGCATGGGAAGTATCACAACTTGCTCGTCATCCTAAACGTCCCTATACATTGGATTACATTCAACACGCATTTACTGATTTTGAAGAAATGCACGGTGATCGTCATTATGCTGATGACAGAGCCATTGTTGGAGGAATAGCTCGTTTAGATGGTCGACCTGTCATGGTCATTGGTCATCAAAAAGGCCGTGAAGTAAAAGAGAAAGTTTTGCGTAACTTTGGTATGCCTCGCCCTGAAGGTTACCGTAAAGCATTACGTTTGATGGAAACAGCAGAGCGTTTTAACATGCCAATCGTTACTTTGATTGACACCCCTGGGGCGTATCCTGGTATTGGTGCAGAAGAACGTGGTCAAAGTGAAGCCATTGCATATAACCTAGCGGTTATGTCTCGTTTAAAAACACCTATTATCTCAACTGTTATTGGTGAAGGTGGTTCTGGTGGTGCATTGGCTATCGGTGTGTGTGATGAACTGATGATGCTGCAATACGGCACATATTCTGTTATTTCTCCTGAAGGTTGTGCGTCCATTTTATGGAAAAGCGCAGACCGCGCTTCTGATGCTGCGAAAGCAATGGGTATTACATCGGATCGACTAAAAGAAATTGGTATAGTCGATACTATCGTTACCGAGACTATGGGTGGCGCTCATGTTGCCCATGAACAGATGGCACAAAACTTAAAAGAAAATATTCTTGCTGCGCTTGAGCGTATGGGAGAATACAGCATGGACGAGTTATTAGAGCGTCGCTACAACCGTTTAATGTCTTACGGTTTATAAAATATTGTGCTGAAAATGGCCTCCTTTTTAGGGGGCTTTTTCGTTTTTAACCTCTCCAAATTTTGAAATAAAGCCTTATAGAGAGAACCCATTGAATGTCTTTTGAGTTTAAAGAAGAAGATGTTGTTTTTTTGCAATCGGATGACGTTCAAACCATTGTGGTTGGACTGAGCGGAGGCGTTGATTCAGTCGTATTGTTGCACTCTCTGGTTCAGCTTAAATTAAATAAACAAGTCATTGCTGTGCATGTGCATCATGGCCTGAGTGAGAATGCGGACACTTGGGTGCTTCATTGTAAGCAGTTGTGTCAGTCACTTAATGTTCCTCTGCATATTCATCATGTTGATTTAAATTCTTACTCGGGTTCTTTGGAGGAAAAAGCAAGAGAGGCTCGTTATAAGGCTTTTGCAGGACATGTTTCCTCTAGGAGTGTGTTAGTGCTTGGGCACCATATGGGAGACCAAGCGGAAACTCTGTTATTTCGACTATGTCGAGGTACAGGAGGGAGAGGCCTGTCCGGAATTCCACATAGCAGAGCTTTTTCCAATGGGCTTTTATTGCGTCCATTACTGAATTTTCCAAAGAAAGTGCTTTACGATTATGCATTGCGCCACGAGTTGTCATGGGTAACGGATGAATCAAATGATGACGTGCGTTTTAGTCGAAATAAAATTAGGCATGATGTCCTGCCTCAACTGCGAGAGTTGTCCCCCTCGATTGATGAGCATTTGTCTAATACGGCAAAGAGAGTGAATGTCGATTATAAAATGCTGGATTATTTTACCGCTTCTTTTATTCAACAGAGATTAAACAAATGGGGAGGGCTGCGCTTAGCGGATTTGCCAACTCTACCTATGGAAGAGCAGGTTTTTTGGCTACAAGCCTTTTTAAGAGATAGAAACGTTAATGGAACCTACGAACAGTTAAAAAACTTGGCTTTTAGTATGTCGGCAAGTGCAGGGCAACAACCAAACATTGAGTTGTCAGGTAAGCGCTTGCAACGCTTTCGACAGTGTTTATATGTATTGCCCCAAGATGAGCCTGTTGAAACAATGTGCATTCAATCCGGAGAAGGCATAAATCGAGCTTTTGATTGCTTATCGGTCATTGCCGAGGGACGTTTAGAGATACGAGATCGACCTAACCAAATAGACTTGCTCATGCCATCAGGGAAACATAGATCATTAAAGAAGTGGTTTAATGATCAGCAAATTCCTCTTTGGTGGCGAGAGCATTTGCCCTATATTTTTCAAAATGATGAGCTACTTGCAATTGGCAATCTGTGGGTGAATCCCCACCAAGACAATGTCGAGATAAAGTGGCAGCCAAATTTAACGATGGCTTTTCCTCGTAAAGAAACAGCAGAGGATGAAAAAGGTTTTTCGTGGAAGATGAGTGCAGATAGGCCGTAAAACAAGATACTCTAGTTAGAGTATCTTGCCGCATCAATAATAGACCATAAGTGCACCAGTGCCCCAACAATCCACATAAAAAATAGAATGATGGTTGCGCTTAAAGCGTAACAAGTGGCTGCCACAATAAAGAACAGTACTGCTTTAAAAAGACGACCTTGGACAAGCTGTCCTAGACCGGGAACAAAAATATTTAAAATTGCGGCGAGAACATTGCCGCCAGAACCTTGCTTTGCCATATTGTTTTCCAATTAGTAACTTAGGTCGCCTAGTTTAAATCTAGGCGGGCTTTATTGAAAGCGGTTTTCTTGTGCTTATCCACACACTAATCATAGCGGCAACAATAAAAGGCAGCATCAGTAAGTTCAGTATTTCCCAACCGTATAGGTTTTGCCAATAGCCTGCCAGTACACTGCCTATGGTTGCGCCAGTGAAAACCAGAAAGTCGTTTAGTCCTTGGACTTTTGCTTTGTCTGCGGGTTGATAGGTTTTGGTGAGTAACGTTGTCGCTCCGATAAAGGTAAAGTTCCATCCAATGCCAAGGAAAAGCAAGGCAATCCAGAAGTGCCAATAACTCGTGCCTAATTGATTCAGCAAAACACAAAGGATTAATAGCAGGCAACCTGTTTGTATAATGCTGGTTGTGCCAAATTTTTGAATTAACTTACCTGTGAAAAATGAAGGTGCGAACATACCCAATACGTGCCATTGGATAACGGTTGCTGTGCTGCCAAAATGAAATCCATGTCCATGCATGGCCAGAGGTGTTGCTGTCATTACTAGCGTCATTACGCCATATCCGATCGCACCCGATGTGAGAGCCGCGATAAGATTTGGTTGTTTTAACAAGGTAGCGTAAGACCTAGGTGTGCCACTCTGTTCTTCTGTTGTTGGCTGTTTTAGAGGTAAAACTAGGATAAGTAAGGTGGTAAAAGCATAGAGAGCGAATAGCGCGGCGAAGGCTCCCAAATACTGGGTTTCTGGAAAGGTATACTCCGCCCAAATCGCCATATTTGGACCAAGCACCGCTGCAATGACACCGGCTCCCATAACTAAGCTAATGGCTTGAGGGGTTTTATCACTTGGTGCATTTTCAATGGCAGCAAAACGGTATTGTTGGCCCACACCAATTGCCATACCTAGTAGCAGTGTTGAGAGGCAAAATAGGACGAAATGGGCATTTTGTAAGGCATAAAATGCCAAACTTGCACCAGCAACACCAATTAGGTTACCAATAAAAAAACCTTTCTTTCTGCCTAATGCCTTCATCATAAATGCCGCAGGTAGAGTGATTCCCATAAGACCTAAAAACTGTATGGCGATGGGTAGGGTTGCCCATGATAAACTTGGGGCTAATTTATGGCCAATGAGTGCGGTCACTGAAACAAGTAAGATATTCCCTGTGATTAATAGAGCTTGTCCTAAAGCAAGTCCCCAAACCGTGATTCCTAACATGGTGTTTATATCCTATATGAGTAAGGTTCAATAGTATGAAATACAGTCATTCCACTATATCAAAAGTTTGATAGTGGTGGATGTGTTTGAAGTGGTATTTAATCACGACAATATGAGTGGTGTTCATATTGTGCTTATCAACTAAAAGAAGATTCAAGTAAAATTTTTATGAATTTGCTTTTAGTTGATAAAAGTTTTCAGATAAGGATTGGGCGATAGATGTTAGATAATATTCAGTGCTTGCATGACTTTTTTGATTTTTGCTTTGCTTTGCTCACTTAATGGCATAACGGGTAAGCGACATTCTTCTGAACATAAGTTTAATAAAGACATGCCATATTTTACCCCAGCTGGGCTTGGCTCGCAGAATAGCGCACTGTGCAATGCAAACAGTTTATCTTGCAGAGCCTGTGCTTTTAAGAAGTTTCCTTCAAGGCACAGAGCTTGTAATTCTGCTACTTGTCTTGGGGCAATGTTGGATGTTACAGAGATACAACCATTGCCTCCGCCTGCATTGTAAGCTACGGAGGTTAAGTCATCGCCACTCAAATAACTAAACTCTTTTTCAATCAGTGCTCTTTCTTGGATTGGTCGAGTTAAATCCCCTGTTGCATCCTTTACGCCGACAATTCTTGGTAGCTCGGCCAACTTTGCCATTGTTTCCGCTTCAACACCGACAATGGCACGGGGTGGAATATTATAAACAATGATGGGCAGTTCAGAATTATCATGGACATAACGGTAGTGCTCGTACAGGCCTGCTTGGTTTGGTTTATTGTAATAACCTGCTACGTGTAATGTGGCATCTGCCCCTGATTTTTGTGCATGATGGGAATATTCAACAGCTTCAACTGGATTATTTGAACCTGCACCTGCAATCACAGGAACGCGGCCATTGGCTTCTTCTGCTGTAATCTCGATGACGCGTTTATGCTCTGCTTCCGATAGAGTGGGAGATTCTCCGGTTGTACCTACAGGTACGAGTCCATTGATGCCTTCTTCTATCTGCCAACGTACGATGCGTCTTAGTGCATCTTCGTCAAGTTGACCGTTAATGAAAGGGGTAACTAAAGCTGTAATTGCGCCGCGGAACATAAATTCGTCCTATAAATTATGACGCCAATCAGGAAAGGGATAAGGCTCCTCACAACCTGCTGGCTGTCGAGGTTAAGTATGATTACTTTAAACGAGCAGCCGTGATGCAAGGTTTATTCACCTTACATTTTTTTGCTGGTTGTTTATAAGAAAGTAAGTTCATGATTATTTGATGTTTGTATTCTAAAATTTGAATGTCAATCCTGCCTAATACAAGATTAAGAGTCAATTAAAAACTCAAAAATTGTTTTGTTCTCGTTTCTAAAAGCAGTATTTACGTAGGTCAGTCTTCAGGCTGACGGCACTCTCAACCACCACCACGCCGAATAATCACACGCAGCAAAGCCTTCGTCTTTTCTGCTTGCGTCACTGTCGTCAGGTAGATTGGAAAAGCCACAGGAGCCTTCCGACATTATGAAGCGGTTTGCAACAAAGTGGGGTATTCATCACAAAGCAAAAAGCCTTCGTCTTTTTACTAGTTCCCACGGTCTCCGTGGGAATTCATACCATGTTATTAGCGGCACCTGTAATGGTCAAGTAATCCTCTAGGAGCGAAAAAAACACCGATTGTCCCAGAGATAGATATCATTTGACGTAATAAGGTCTAAATATAAGCCTAAATACCTCAAAAACGCGCGGTTAGGAATTTTGTTTGAGTGAGGTCTTACCGTGCAAAGGTCTTTTAGTATCAATACATAAGCATTCATGGATCGTTCTTTGTCATAAATAACGCGCTGTGGATAAACGATATAACCCGCATTCTCGTTTTCCCTGTTTTTGGTTTTGTGGAAAAACTTATAATTTTCTTATTTTCAATTTTTTATGGGTTTTTTGAAGGTGTTAGAAAATGTGTAAACAAGAGCGCGGCATGATCAAAGGGGCTTTATCTGGCTCATAAAGCTTTTTAATCCGTCAATGTGTTCAGCTAACCCACCTTTGACATCTCTTCCCATTGCATCAAGGATAAAGTGCGCTCCCTCAATTCGGGCTAACTTTGCTGCAGGTACAAAGTCACTATCTCCGGATATTAAAACAATCTTATTGGCTAATTTTTTGAGCACTACACTTGTGATATCAACACCTAACTTCATATCAACGCCTTTCTGTCTGGGCCTTAATGAAACATTATTTGGATTAATATCTTTAGGATCAACTTCCCCACGAATTAATTTATTGAAGTTGTGGACTTTGTCTTTACGGATGAACCCCCATTCATTATCTGATGAGCTCAAATGCCCCATTCGGCATGCAACATAAGGCTGATGAAGTAAAGCTTCATGAAGTTCATTTTTATACTTTGTTATATCACTTTTTGAAAAATCAATTAACTGATTTGTAATTGGGTGGTGTGCTTTGTGTGATAAGGGAGGACAATCATAGAAATATATCCTATAAAGTTGCTCGCCATTTTTTCGGTCTACATGCTTAATCCAATAGTGCCACATTGCTTTTGCTAAACGGACTGGCTCTACTTGCATATTTGGATCTGCTATCTTTGTATACAGTCTTGTGAAAAAACCTGCGTCAACAAATATAGCTACGGTTCTTTGAGCCATTTATTCCTCCCTAAAAACGAAAAAGCCTCTGGGTCGTCACTTCCCTTATTGTGGGAGGAGTCGCCAAAGGCTGTATGTCTAATACAAATTAGTAATAGAGCTAATTTGTATATGTGTACTAAGCTTAAACGCATTAAATTAAAATTACAATACAACAAATTAACCCAAACCCCCAGATAGGGAATAGATTTGGGGGTAATAGCGTCTGAGGGGCTCTTTTAAATCAGGCTATCGATCATCAAGCTGAGTACGGTGAAGTGGATTAGTCAAAATCCACTTATCACTGTATGTTTTTTGATCTTTTCTGGGTTTTGGAGGAATTTATCCCGCTGAAACAGCGTAAGCTGGCATCACTTCACCATGAGTATATTGCTGAGTAAATAATGTTCCTTTATGAAGAGAATGACAACATTTTTAGCTGGTGACAACACAGTGGGTTATTCACAAAGCAAAAAGCCTTCGTCTTTTCTGCTTGCGTAGGTCCGGCCTTCAGGCCGACAAATCTGCCTCTTTGATTAAATCCACCTTTTACTAGTTCCCACGATCTTCGTGGGAAT
>CANLRQ010000001.1 GCA_947493575.1 uncultured Marinomonas sp. | reverse complement strand
CATTCAGGCTTTGGTTATCGTACAAGCTGCAGGTGGAGAGCAGAAAGTCGGTTGGCTTTATTTCTTGAAGCAATAAAGCCAACGGATACTCAGTTAGGTAGAAACCTGACTTTTTCAGGGCTGACTAACTAGTTGAATTTTATGCATTCTAATCTCTATTGACTAATCATCCATATTGCTCTTAGACTGTAGAAATACTACTGATTCAAAAAGGAATACGATGAAAATCGGTAATTTAAATGCATTAAAAATGTTTGATGCAGCTTCTCGTCATTTAAACTTCCGTCTAGCAGCACAAGAACTTCATGTGACCCAAGGCGCAGTAGCGCAGCAAGTACGCAGCCTAGAAACTCAACTTAAAACACCTTTATTCTATCGACGTCCCAGAGGGTTAGAGCTAACTCATAGCGGTAAAGAATACCAACAACAAATACAACGAGCACTGACCATAATAGATACAGCAACAGACAAGCTGCTTAAGAAAAATAATCAAGTAACACTGAGTGTCACACCTTCTTTTGCTAGTAAATGGTTAGTTCCTCGACTCGCAAACTTTGCATTATTGCACCCAGATATTGACCTTCATACCGTCGCAAGTGGCAAGCTTTGTGACTTTAAAGCAGGAGGGGTTGATATCGCCATACGCATCGCAGAAGCACCTTATTCATCTGAACTTCAGATCATACAACTTGCTCCTATGAACCTCTGTGCTGTGTGTAGTCCTGAATATTCAGAAACTCTCACATCGATAACGAATATATTAGACTTACTCAATCAGCAACTGATTCAAGATGCGCACTTTCATTGGGATTACTTATTTGAACTTTCTAAGGGTAAAAATGACGCCAAAATTTTGCAATTTAATCAAACATCACTGGCTATTGATGCAGCTATAAATGGTCAAGGCATTACTCTATCGCCACTCATCTTAGTCGAAAAAGACATAATGGATGGGAAACTGGTGAATCTTTGTTCCTCAATGAGTAAGAATTCAGATAACGCTTATCATTTGCTGGCGCTAAAATCTGTTAATGACAATCAACCTAGAGAAAAAGTTATTCAATGGTTAATTGATGAAACAAATAATATGACTTCTTATTAAATACAAGGATACTTTGACACTTAATTAGAAGCATCACCCAACATAGGAAACATCAGAAGGTGGACAATTTAGAAGGATTCATCTTAGTAATGGTTCCAATTGCACTTGCTCCAGGTGCTAGCTTCACACTTGACATATCAAATGTCATGATTTTCGGTGCTCGAGGGGTGCTGAAGGTCATTTTAGGTACAGGTCTAGGCATTTTAAGTCATGGGTTACTAGTGGGACTAGGAATCTCAAAACTGTTAATGAACAATACTTATATTCTGAACTTTTTGAAGCTCTTTGGTATTATTTTCCTACTTTACCTTGGTATTAAGCTCTTATTATCTGGGCTTAGGTCTCAAAATATAAACACAGATTCATTAAAGCCTGTCAGTATTAAAGAAGCATTTCTGCTAAACATTTTTAATGTTAAGGCACTGCTATTTTACCTAACTGTCGTCCCTCTCTTTGCTGGATCTCACCTTATTAATTATGTGTATCTTGCTTCATTGCATACTTTAACAATGGGTATATGGACTTTTATATGTGGTTTTCTTTTTGTGGTTGCGCAAGAAAAATTCCAATTGTTAAAAATTCATACCTTTGTAGGCGTCATTGGTGGCGTATGTTTAATGTATCTAGCGTGCGTATCCGCCTTTAATTTTTAATTCCATGGTCGTTGATCCGGAAAAACCAATTAGCCATTTCAAATAGGGGTAGCTTTCAGTAGCTACAGCGACAAAACCTTTTGATTCATATAGTTTTTTAGCTCTTGGATTGCTGTCTATCACATCTAATCTTACGGTTTCAAAATGATTCTCTACTGCATATTGGATAATTTGATCTAACAGCCTCGAACCTATTCCTTGCCCTCTACAAAGGCTGCTTACAGCAATGCCATCCATGACTAACTCTTTTTCTTTTGGTGTGCGTTCGAAGAGGCTAAAAAGTGCACACGCTCGTAGCCCGTGAAAAAAACCTAAATGCTCTATTAATTGACTCGCCCCCATTCCGCCAGTCAATGACCCATCAGCTACGTGGAATCCTGCGATCCCCATAACCTCATTATTTGCCATCGCTGAAAATGAGAACTCAGGTAAAAAACCCATCGATAGAACTTCAATTCGAGAGGACTTATTAGGAATGACACGGCTAAATTTAGCGCCAAATGCCTCTTCATAAAGCACAGCCACAGATTGCGCTTTTTCAATATCCCACCCTTGTTGAATTAACATCTGTATAACTCCTCGCTGTTTTGACTTATATCCATTCAAACGTTAGAAACATTTGATAGCGTGCCTATTAGTTGAAAATGCCTTACTGTGAGATAAACCTTAATTAAATACAGACTTTTTATGATAGACGATTTTTACCAATATATTTTTGTAGAGAACCCAAAAACAGCATCCTATTCAGTAAAACATGCCTTAATGGGTGAACAAAATGTTCATTCCCCGAATGATGAAAGAATAGGAAGTGTGAACCATAAATTGCCTATAGAAATACAACAGCAATACCCAGAGAAATGGGCGAACTACAACACCTTTACCGTTGTAAGGAATACCTGGGATAGAGCAAAATCGTTTTTTGAGTTCTATCGAAGCGTTGTCTGTGCGGAATCTTTTCAAACACTGTCATTTGATGAATGGGTTATGCACGGGTGCCCCCCACCTAAAGAATCCTTTTTAAAAGATAACATCCGTGTTTCCAATCAGCACACTTTGATACTTTGCCAGCTCAGATATACCTTAGACGTTGATGAAATTATCCTTCTTCCTAGTTATGGCCCATTAGCAAGACATAAAGAGCTGTTAGCAGGTTTGACTTATATAGCTGATAAATTTGGTTTCCCATTACACCCGCTTCCCGTTGATAAAAATAACTCTGGCCGCACCCCGCAAACAAATGACTGGCAAAGACAAA
Organism: uncultured Marinomonas sp.; assembly: GCA_947493575.1. Classification (GTDB taxonomy): domain Bacteria; phylum Pseudomonadota; class Gammaproteobacteria; order Pseudomonadales; family Marinomonadaceae; genus Marinomonas. The sequence goes on along the minus strand of CANLRQ010000001.1, from coordinate 282,995 downwards.
CTGTCGACAAAATACACGATATGTACAGAGAAGAGATCGAGCGATTTGGATTTGAAGCGCCAAACTGTTGATTAACAATAAGTTTTGCTCTGGTTCCCCACGGCCTCAATGGGATCTCATAATATTACTTGGAGCACACTCTATGCATTACCACGCTGGAGCGTGGGAACGAGAGAAATTCGGGCTCATTGAAACATTTCTATAATTAAGATCACTACAAAAACAAAAAGAACAATAAAAGTAATAAGAGTTTCTATTTTCACTAACGATATCTTTACAGCTCCTTTTGAAAATAATAGAACTGACAGATAAATTATTAGCGACACAAAAATTATTAATAAAATAGGCGCCATGAATAACCTCAAGAATAATAAGCAAATAAATTAAACTCGTTCCCACGCTCCGCGTGGTAATGCATATCTACCAAACCTTACAAATTTTTAGTAGTCCACTTCCACCGTTATAATCACGTGCACTAGAATATCGCCAATGCCATACAAAATCGACATACTCTAGTTCCCACGGCCTCAATGGGATCTCATAATATTACTTGGAGCACACTCTATGCATTACCACGCTGGAGCGTGGGAACGAGAGAAGCGCTATGTACCAGTTTTACTCTGATTTCCACGGCCTCCATGGGATCTCATAATATTACTTGGAGCACACTCTATGCATTACCACGCGGAGCGTGGGAACGAGAAAAGCGCTATGTTCCAGCTTTACTCTGATTCCCACAGCCTCCATGGGATTTCATAATATTACTTGGAGAACACTCTATGCATTACCACGTGGAGCGTGGGAACGAGAAAAGGTGATTCTAAACTTATCTGGGATCACCTTTTATCTTAAAAAAACAAACACCATGTTCCTACTTTTTGAACTAATGATCCCAATAAACTCGTTACCACGCGGGAGCGTAAGAATGAGTGACTTTCAAGCGTCTGCACTTCCAAACCAAACATTGTTTTTCATATTCTGTTGATAGCACCAATATAAGGTTAAACCACGGGCGACAAATAGGCAGCTAAAGCTTAACCAAAGTCCGTGATTTCCCATAGGTTGAGTGATGTACCACATAGGGAAGAAGACCAGTAATACACTGATTACCATGGTATTTTGCATTTGTTTTACAGAAGTGACTCCTATAAAAATCCCATCTAGCATGAAAGACCAAATGCCAAGTAGAGGCAGGCAAATAAGCCAAGGTAGGTACAGGGCAGCTTCTTCTTTTACAGAGGGTACACTGGTTAATATACTGATAATGCTATTGCCAAATAACCAGAAAACAATGGTGAGGCCCAGTGCCGTTATCAGCGCCCATAAACAAGAAAGTAAAATGGTTTTTTTGAATTGTTCGACCTTGTTTGCCCCCTTCGCTTCTCCGCATAGGGCTTCCACTGCAAAGGCAAAGCCATCTAACGCATTGGCAATAATCAAAACAAAGGTTAATAAAACTGAGTTGGCAGCTAAAATAGAGTCACTTTGTTGGGCACTTTGGGCGGTAAAAAACGTCATGGCGATGAGCAATAAAATGGTTCTAACAAACAAATACCGATTAACTTGCACCAATTCAATATAAGCTCGCCATTTGACCAAACCTAATATAGACACAGAACCCGACATTTGTCGTAACTGGCGTACCGCTAACACAATAGCAAAGGTTACACCGATATAGTGTGCCCAAACTGTTGCCCATGCAACGCCATCACTGGCCATCCCTAATTGATAAACCGCAAAATAATCCAGCCCCATATTGGCAATATTAATGGCTAATAATACCCACAACGGGCCTTTTGAATACTGAATACCAAAAAACCACCCCATAATAGCAAAACCAGCCAACACCGCTGGAGCACTCATAATACGAGCTTCAAAATACACTCTGGCCCATGGTTCTATCTCTTCACTAGGAGACATTACATACATGGCGAATTCTAAAATCGGGCCTTTGAATGCGATTAAAATCAAACCAATTGAGAGCCCCATTAAAACAGACTGCAATAACAACTCTTGTACTCGATAAAAATCTTTTTTGCCTAGAGCTTGGGCCGTTAACCCTGTGGAACCCATACGTAAAAAGCCAAATGCCCAAAAGATAAAGCTAAACACACTCGCACCAATGGCAACAGCGCCTAAATGAATAGCGGTACCAAGATGACCAACTACCATGGTGTCCACCAGCCCAAGCAAAGGCGTGGTTATGTTTGCCAACATAGGAGGCCAAGACATGTGCCAAATACGTTTGTGAACCGCGTGATCCTTACGAAAAGATATCAACAAGGATTGAAAAAAAAGCACAGAATTATTTTCCTTCTATGGATAAGTGAGACTTTTGCACTAAGTCATGAGCGATGATAAGCCTGTTTTTAACAAAGCATTAACAAGCGTAGTCGTCGTGCAAAGGTCTCTAAGTATTAAAAAAGTTATACACATAACTCATAAAACTCATCCATTGTGAGTAATTTCACGTGTTATACAGACTTTTTTTAAAAAAATGGGGACAAAATTGGCTAAAAAGTCTTTTAGACCAGCATGTATTATTTATTAACTGGTGTTTGAACTTGATTATTTTTATCCACAAAAATGAATAGAGATGATAAACACCCTTGCTGTGAAAAGAAATAAGAGAAAAACCATTTAACAAATAACAAATGCAGCAATTTTGTTGAGATTTTATTAAACTGGTGACTCTGCTTTATCCGTTAGGAGTTGTTTTATGAAAAAGAAGTTAAGACCTGTCGTAGAAGGCTTAGCCGTTGGTATCGTTTTCTTTAGCATTACTTTGCTTTTTGAAATCCCTTTCTTTATGAGTGTTATCATTGGAGCACTAGCGTCAGTCGGTGGATACCGCAACTCAATTAAGATGGATAAAGAAGAAAAAAAGTAGCATGTAGCCTTAAACAATAAACATAAGAAGGAGTAGGCATATGATGACAGAAAAACCACAAGCAATACGCTATGGACAAGGCGACAGTACTCTTCAAGGTGTTGGTGGAACAAAGGGCCTACATAAACTGGTTGAAGATTTTTACCTTACTATGAGCACCAACAGTGATTTTAAAAAGCTCAAAGACATGCACCCAAGTGATTTAAGGCTCTCTATTGATAAGCTATTTTGCTTTTTATCTGGGTGGATGGGAGGAGAGCGCTTATACAGCCAAAAATACGGCTCCATCAGTATTCCTCAAGCGCATTCACATATTGATGTTGGCTACGAAGATAAGCAAATGTGGCTAGATTGCATGAGCATAGCCTTAGACAAGCAAGGTTATCCAGAAGAACTGAAATCCTATTTACTGGTTCAATTAGAAGTTCCCGCTGAACGTATTCGCCAAGTAAGCGCATCGAGAAAATCCATTCAGAAGAGCTAAGCCTTTATTATTTTTTACGTCTCAACGACAATCGTTATATACCTATTATTGGCTTTGAGACGGTTTACTTATTATCATTATCTCTCCTCCACACCTAAATTATTTCGTAACGTCTATTTACTTAGCTAACGCAGTTACTTAGCTAACGCAGCTTTAAACGAGAATCCAGTGGTTTTCATCGTACCTAATACAACCAAAACACCACCAACAAAAGTATGTATACCTACTTTTTCATCAAGAAATAAAGTCCCCCATAACACACCAAAAATAGGGATCAAAAAGGTAACCGTTAAGATAGAAGGGCCGCCAATATCATCAATTAACTTAAAGAAAATTAGATAGGCAACGCCCGTGCATAAAACACCTAAAGCGACAACAGCTAGAGACTCCGTTACCGTTGGAGTGCTGTTTGGCGTAAACATAAACGCAATCGGTAACAAAGCCAATGCTCCCATAATCATTGAACCTTGGGCATTAGCAAATGGGCTTACAGAACGCGCTACTTGTGTATACGTTGTGGCAATACCGTAACAGAGCGGTGCTCCCAATACGACGAACACAGCAAACCAAGCTTGGGCTTTAAATAAATCAGGATCGAAGCCTACAATAACAGCAACACCTAGCACACCCAGAGTTAATCCAATAACTGTATTCCTCGATAAAGGTTTCCGGAAATACAAGGCAGCAATGACAGTACCAAAAACGGGGGTAAGTGCATTCACAATAGACATCATTGATGCAGTCAGATATTGAGCAGCATAGCCATAACATAAAAAGGGCAGTGCGCTACTTAAAATCCCCATAACCGCATAATGCTTCCAGTTCTCTTTAAAGTTCAGCTTCTTATTCACAAATAAAGCGACTATGCATAAAAAGATTGCGGCAAAACCTATACGAGCCTCAATTAACCAAACAGGACCAAACGATGGTGCGCCAATACGCATAAACAAAAATGACGCGCCCCAAATAGACGCTAACAACAATAAATACAGAGCACTTTTAACGCCCATAACACATCCTTAGATTGGTTTAATTGATACTTTGAGACGACACAATAATCGTCTTTGGTTCATATGATAATAGAGAATAACCGAATTAACTCTCTTTAAAAGGTAACAGCTTGGCTGTTTCTTGATGATACAGAATGACAGATTCCGCTTCTTCTTGGCAAAACGCGCCAATAGCCTCACGAAAGCTTTCATGATCAATATAATGTAAGCTATGAGAAAATACAGGCTCAAACCCACGAGATATTTTATGCTCTCCCTGTGTTCCGGGATCAAAATGCTGTAACCCTCTTTCTAAACAAAACTCAATACCTTGGTAGTAGCAAGCTTCAAAGTGCAGACAGTCCACTTCTTCTATACATCCCCAATAACGTCCATATAAAGAATGGCTATCAAAGAAACACCAAGAGGCAGCAATGGGGTTGCTTTCTCTAGAAGCAAGTACTAGAACTATTTGATCTCCCATACTCGCAATTAACTGTTCAAAAAAGGCCAATGTTAAGTAGCCCATCTGACCTCGTTTTGCGTAGGTTGATTGGTAGCATACGTAGAAAAATTCCACGTCCGCTTTTGTCAGAGTATTACCTAATTTACGCTCTAGATGGATACCTTGCTGAGTAACCTTAGTACGCTCTTTACGAGCACTTTTACGTTTCCGGCTCGAAAAATGAGACAGATAATCTTCCATATCTCGATAGTCTTTATTAAACCAATGGAACTGACAAGAAATACGCGACAAAACAGGCTCGCCTTCAAATGCTTCTTGTACATGATCTTTAGTAAATAAAAGGTGCCAACTGGAAGTCTTTTGTTGCTGAGTACGTTGCGTTAACAAATCGCCTACCACAGCATATAATCCTAAAGCTGCATCCGATTTTCCATTAGGGTCTAAGCAGGTAAAAATCCTTGGCCCAGTAACTGGAGAAAAGGGTACAGCCCATACACGCTTAGGAAAATAGGAATAGCCATAACGTTGATACGCATCGGCCCATGACCAATCAAAAACAAACTCCCCTTGTGAGTGGGTTTTTAAATACGTTGGCACCACGCCTATTGGTGTTTCGTCATCTTCCATTAATAGTATGTACTCAGGATACCAGCCCGTTTTACCACCGATGCTGCCGCTCTCTTCCAGAGCAACATGAAATGCATATTTTGCAAACGGATACCCAGTTTCACCAATAGCTTGCTGCCATTTTTCCTCGCCGATTTGCTTTACTTCATTAAACCACTGGGCTTTCATTACGGGCCTTCACCTTGTATTTACTTGCGCTTGTTTTGAACAACGCATTACATCATGTAAAACGATTTTTATGACAAGTCATTACGCATTTTAGTAATTAGCTTGTCTGTTTTAGGACGTTTCATACGCCAGATAAAAAAGGATTCTGCCGCCTGCTCAACCAGCATACCTAATCCATCTTCCCCTTTCGCACCTAATGCTATAGCCCATTCTAGAAACACGGTTGGCTCTTTGCCATACATCATGTCATAACACCATGTCTGAGTATTAATAATCGAATCCGATAGAGGAGGTAAATCGCCTCCAAGACTGGCCGAGGTGCCATTAATGATTACATCAAAAACACCATCCACTTCTTCAAAGCTTTTTGCTATAACAGGTGTGCTTTCACGGTTAAAATGTTCAGCTAATGCCTGAGCTTTGGATACAGTGCGGTTTGCGATAATAACTTCTGTAGGTGATTCATTAAGTAAAGGGTCTAAAATACCTCGAACAGCACCACCGGCACCCAATACCAAAATACGTTTACCTCTTAACGTTTGCCCATGGTTTTCACAAATGTCTCGAACCATTCCAACGCCATCGGTATTATCACCGTACAATTCGCCATTTTTACCTAGTACTAGCGTATTAACCGCACCTGCTTGTTTCGCTCTTTTACTCAATAAGTCACACATTGCAAATGCACGCTCTTTAAATGGCACAGTTACATTAAGCCCTTTCCCACCTTGTTGGAAAAATTCGCTTACTTGTGTTTCAAACTGCTCCAAATCACCTAAGAATTTGTCATAACTTAAAGATTGGTTTGTATCCTCTGCAAAGAAAGCATGGATGCTAGGCGACTTACTGTGTTCAATGGGGTTTCCAAAAACACCATACTGTTCTAATTCTATCGACTTTGTAGTCACTCTATTATCCTCTGTTTAACCAATCTTTATTTGTTAAAAAGTGCGTTAACAAACGCGCTTCTTGCGTGCCGTCTTCAGGCTTATAGTCATAACCCCATTTCACTTCAGGAGGCAAAGACATTAAGATCGATTCTGTACGCCCAGCCCCACTTTGTAATCCAAAATGTGTGCCTCTATCAAATACTAAATTGAATTCCACATAACGGCCTCGACGATTCAATTGAAAGTCACGCTCTCGTTCACCATAAGGTGTTTCTAATCGTTTAGCGACAATCGGCTGATACGCTTTGATGTATGCGTTGCCCACCGATTGCATAAACTCAAAACTGCCATCAAACCCCAGTTCAGAAAAGTCGTCAAAAAATAAACCACCTATACCCCGTGGTTCACCTCGGTGTTTTAAATGAAAATACTCGTCACACCATTTTTTAAAACGATCATAATATCCATCGCCAAATGGTTCACAGGCGTTTAAAGCCGTTTGATGCCAATGGGTACAGTCTTCTTCAAAGCCATAATAAGGTGTCAAATCAAAACCGCCACCAAACCACCAAACCGATTCCATACCTTCTTTATGAACCACAAAGAGGCGCACATTTGCGTGTGATGTCGGTACGTAAGGGTTATTAGGATGCATCACCAAAGATACTCCCATGGCTTCAAAACGACCGCCCGCTAATTCAGGTCGACCCGCTGTGGCTGATGGAGGTAACTTATCTCCCATAACATGAGAGAAATTGACCCCACCTTTTTCAAAAACATCGCCTCCGGCAATCACTCGGGTGCGACCGCCGCCGCCATTTGGACGATCCCATGCATCTTCGTGAAAACGCGCTTTCGGTTCAAACATTTCTAATGAGGCACAGATATGATCTTGCAACCCCATTAAATAGGATTTCACTGCAAGAATATTAGCTTGGGTAATAGCAGATGAATGTGTATCAGACATATAAAACGACTCTTAAAACGATAATTGCACCTAGTTTATCACTCAATAACAAAGACGGAACAAAAGAAGTAAAAAGAGTAGGAGGTTATTGATAAAAATCGAAAGAACGATGAGCTTGATATAAGCAACAATCGCTGCTGTTTCATACAATATGAAGTTGCCATGCTTAATCTATGGAAACTTACCAAATGGGTGGTTTTCATAATTCTCTGCGCTTTTCATATCCAAGAGCTTTATTTCATAGGCAATATTTTTTTCTTCACTCGCAATCATAGTAAAGCGTACAAAGCTACTGAAGCTTGGGCCATAAATTTCTATTGTCATGCTATCTCCAGAATCATTGATGCAATAAAGCCCATTACAACTAAAGCTCTTATAAGTGAAAACACCTTAAAACCTTTTCTCTAAGCCTTGAGCGATGATAAGCCTGTTTTTAACAAAGTATTAGCAAGCTTAGTAGCCGTGCAAAGGTCTCACCTTATTTTCAATACCCATTACTTACTTTGCTCTGACTGATACCACTCTAAAATAATTGGTGTCAGCTCCGGTGTTGCAACAAAGAAGTGCCCATTTAATAATGTTTCACGTTTGTTATAAGCAAAAGGAACACCATTGAAATCCATTAAGACGCCACCTGCACCTTCTACAATGGCCTGAGTGGCTGCTGTATCCCATTCGCAGGTAGGTCCACGGCGAAGGTGAATATCCGCTACACCTTCGGCAATACGACAGGCTTTGATGGAACTGCCTTTAGGAATTTCCTGAATGTGAGCGAAGTCCGTTAATAGTTGCGTTTTTAATGTCTCTGGCAATGCAGGGCCGTGGCTACGGCTCGTCATGGCTATCAAGGTAGATTCAGGAACACGCGTTTTAATCACGCGGAAATCCGTTTCTGTCCATTTCAGTGCGCCTTTAGGTAATTTTTCGATATCACCTGTTACACCAAAAAAACCTTCTTTTGAAACAGGCAAATACACTATTCCCAGTATGGGCACATGATTTTCCACTAACGCAATATTCACACTAAACTCACCATTACGCTTAATAAACTCTTTGGTTCCATCTAATGGGTCTACCACCCATAAAAGAGGCCATTTAACCCTTTCGTCAAATGGAAACACGTCCTCTTCAGATAACACGGGAATATCAGGAGTGAGTTTCTTTAAGCCGTCTACAATAATATGATGGGCAGCTAAATCCGCTGCAGTAACAGGACTGTCATCCGACTTCTGTTGGATGCCTAAATCCTGTCGCTGATAAATTTCCATGATTGCATCGGCAGCATTGTGTATTATCTGTTGTAATTCGATAAAAAATGGGTGGCAATTAACATCCTTCATAGTAACTTACGCCTTTACATAGCAATCAAAAAGTTAGAAATCAAATAGGTAAATTCAGTCTCTTATGAGTAAAGCAGAAAAACAGGCCTCTTCACAAGCAATACGTTTAGACAAATGGCTTTGGGCCGCACGTTTTTACAAAACACGTACCCTTTGTAAGGATGCCATAGATGGTGGCAAGGTGTCCTATAATGGCGCCAAGGGTAAAGCGAGCCGGACAGTAGAAGTGGGGGCAAAGATCACCTTGAAATTAGGCTTTGATGAGAAAACCATTTTAATCAAAGCACTAAGTGATCAAAGGCGAGGAGCACCAGAAGCTCAACTCTTGTATGAGGAAACCGCCGAATCCATAGAAAAACGGGAGAAGAGAGCGCTACAACATAAAACACTGGGTGGTCGTATCATGGCAGATCACAAACCAAATAAAAAAGAGCGTCGTGATATCAAGCAACTCAAAAATGATATTTTTGGCATGTAAGATTCTTATCACTAGAACTCTTTTAATTCATTCCGAAAAGTACCATAGCGGGATAACGCACTAAAACAGAATAGCATGCTAAACAGAATACTTTGTTCAAGCCTGTCTTCAGATTAAAACAGTACTCGGATTAAGCAGCTCGATAACAACGTCTGTATCCCGTTGCATGAGGCTCGATGCAATCCAACATTTCTAATTCAATCAAAGCTTGCATCAAGTCACTGGTGCCACATGCAATCACATCAATTAAGTAGGTAAATTCCAATACTTCCTTTTGCTCAATCCGATTAAAACAACGTATCACGGCTTGAGCAACTGGGGTTATCAAGTCAAGATCCACCTCAGTGGGATGTAATTCACACGGCCTTTTCTGCGCGATTTTATTAGCGCTTGCCTGCTTGGTCATATTGTTTGAAGTAGGGAGGTTAGTTTTCCCTATTGACTCATGTAAATCTGAAGACTGGGAATCTGTATTTATCTGAGTCGTTTTCTTCATTTCATGAAATGCTGTTAACTCAGAAACGATGTCTTCCACGTCCATTACCAACACAGCTCCTTGCTGGATTAATTTATGACAGCCTCGGGTATTGTCTTCAGTTATTCTTCCGGGCACAGCAAAAACTTCTCGGTTATGTTGCACAGCATAGCTGGCACTAATCAAAGAACCACTTTTCTCAGTTGCTTCAATTACTAGCACTCCTTCGCTTAGACCACTGATAATTCTATTACGAGGAGGGAATAGATTAGGACGAGCAACCGTCATCAATGGATATTCACTAACTAGAGCTCCTCCTTGAATTAAAATCTGTTCAAAAAGCATCAAGTTTGCCTTCGGATACAATTTTTCCAATCCCGTTCCCATTACGGCAATGTTTGATATGAACAGTGAATTGGCACCTTCATGGGCAGATCTATCAATGCCAGTAGCTCCGCCACTCACAACGGTTATACCTAACTGACTCAGTTGTTGGGCAAACTGAAAACCCAGCTGCCTTCCATAAACACTACAACGACGAGCTCCGACAATACCAAGGCATACATTAGATAAGCAAGACAGGTTTCCTTTAACATACAACAAGATAGGAGGTACGGGAATTTCAGCTAATTTGCTCGGATAATCCATTTCCCCTTTAAGGATTAAATAGTTTGATTCTTCTTGTAACCAACTTAAAGTGTGTACTAACTTTTCTTGCACTTGAGGGAGCAGTTTACCTCGTAAACAGTATTCGCTGGCTTGACGCGCGGTCTCTTTTGGCCACTTTAATCGCGTAAATAACTCTTGATCCAAACTAGAACAAAAGCAGGATTCAAAATCTCCTTCCGCCTCTAACGCTGTTATGTAATTCCAAAGCCTGTCTAAACGTGTTGGTCCAGCACCTTTGATTAAACTCAAACAGAGCCAATCTTGTCGATTTAAGGGACGGTGGTGATCGTGTAAAGCATCCTCAAATGAGGTTTCCAGAGAAAGTTGTGTAGACATTCGCTTTCCTTAGCATTGTTTATATTCATAGAGAGGCCTAATTGGTAAGGCATTTATCAATCATTTACAACGGCTCTTCCTGAGCAACTGAGTAGAATATTCAAGCATAATTATTGAATTCACACCATAGAAACGCTGATCAATCTTCCAACATACGTTACAATACGCCAATTATGAAATTATGACTGTTGGTCCATTACTCTGATTGAATAACGCATGATTCAATCAACTCGCTTTTCGAGAAGACCAACTTAGATATTGAATTTTGGACTATTTTTATGGCTGTTTTACCAATTTTAGAATTCCCTGATCCACGTTTGCGTACTGTTGCAAAGCCGATCACTGAGTTTACTCCCAAATTACAAACAATGATTGATGACATGCTAGATACCATGTATGACGAAAATGGTTTAGGGCTAGCAGCGACACAAGTAAACTTTCACCATCGTTTGGTTGTGATGGACTTCTCCGAAGAAAAGAATGATCCCATTGTGTTTATCAATCCAGAGTTTGAAGTATTAGATGATGCACCCAATGAACAACAAGAAGGTTGTTTATCTGTTCCAGGGTTTTACGAACACATTTACCGTGCTGCGAAAGTACGCGTGAGCGCCTTAGACCGTAATGGCAAAGAATTCAAAATGGATGTAGATGAATTATTGGCTGTGTGTGTCCAGCATGAAATAGACCACCTAGATGGCAAACTAATGGTAGATTATCTGTCTCCATTAAAACGCAACCGTATAAAAACCAAGTTACTGAAACTACAAAAAGCAAAAAAATAAGCGAGTTTTCAACTCCCTTGATTTGCTGCGTTTTACAGACAAACCATTGTATTACTTTTAAGATCAGGCTGCGGCCTGATTTTTTGTTACCCATACGCTCATTTATTTTTGATTCCGGAGTTATATTCCATGTCAGAATCCACCACAGTTAGACATTCCGCTACTCAGCCTCTACGCATCATTTTTGCTGGCACACCCGAGTTTGCAGCGTCCAGTTTGCAGTCTTTAATTGATCATGCAGTAAGCCGAAACTATGAAATTGTCGCTGCCTATACTCAGCCAGATAGACCTTCTGGCCGTGGACAAAAGTTAGTTGCCAGCCCAGTAAAGGCATTAGCACAAGAGCACAATATCCCCGTGTATCAACCGTTAAATTTTAAATTGGAAGAAGACAGATCCGTCTTAGCAGAATTAAATGCCGACATTATGATTGTCGCAGCCTACGGATTAATTCTTCCAAAAACGGTTTTGGACACACCTAAATTGGGCTGTATCAATGTTCATGCATCATTATTACCCAGATGGCGCGGAGCAGCCCCGATACATAGAGCCGTGATAGAAGGCGATACAGAAACAGGCATCACTATAATGCAAATGGACGTTGGCTTGGATACAGGTGATATGTTGTTTAAGTCCCATTGCCCAATCTCTGAAAACCAAACATCTGGTGAACTTCACGACCAGCTAGCTACTCTAGGTGGTGAGTCCTTAATTCATGCACTAGATCAATTATTAGATGCTGGAACGTTAACAGGTGAAAAACAAAATGATGTGGATGCTTGTTACGCATCAAAGCTCATAAAACAAGAAGGGGAACTGGATTGGTCTCTTGATGCAAATACGTTAGTTCGTAAAGTGCTTGGGCTATCTCCATGGCCAGTTGCCTACACTGAAACCACTAAAGGCACGATGAGGATTCATGGTGCTCATTCTGTTAGTGGTGTTACAAATGCTTCCATAGGTGAAATCATAGAGGTTACAAAACAGGAAATTCATGTAGCAACAGGGAAGGGCATCATCGCCTTAACAATGATTCAATTTTCTGGCGGAAAAAAGTTAGCCGTAAAAGATGCATTAAATGGAAAGCACAGTGACTTGCTTCAAGTCGGACAAATAATTGGAAAAGGTCTATCTCATGATGGATAAAAACGTTTCTGCCCCTGACTCACAGGATTTATATTTACCAGCACGCACTGTAGCAATTTCTATAATCTGTGGCATTTTACAAAATAAAGGTTCTCTTAGTACCCAATTAGCAAAACATGTTGGTCGTGTTAGCAATGAGCACCAGCCCAAACTTAAAGAAATATGCTTCGGTGTTTGTCGTTGGTTCCCTAAACTTAACAGCATTGCCTTAAACATGCTGCAGCACCCCTTCGAAGAAGATGAATACGATCTGTATGCAATCTTACTCATTGGCCTCTATCAACTGGAATATATGGACACTCCAGATCATGCTGCAGTTAATGAAGCGGTAGAAGCGACAAAAGAGTTAAATCAGGACTGGGCAGGTAAACTGTTTAATGCGGTGTTACGTCGTTACTTGCGAGAGCGCGATGAAATTCTCGCATCAATAGAATCTATGCCATCCGTAGAATACGTTCATCCAAAATGGTTAGTAAAACGCATTAAGAAACTTTGGCCAGACTATGTAGAATCCGTTATAGATGCGAACAACAGCCATCCTCCTATGTGTTTAAGGGTAAATGAACGCCATGTTTCACGTGAAACAGCTATAGAGTTATTATCCGAGAAAGGAATAGATACAGAAAAAGGCATATTTTCCCCTTCATCTTTGTACCTTAAAAAGCCAATTAGTGTAAATCAGTTACCTAATTTTGAGGTGGGACATTTTAGTGTTCAAGACGAATCTGCCCAACTTGCGGCTTTCCTTTTAGACCTTAAAAAAGGAGACCGCGTACTTGATGCTTGCGCAGCACCCGGTGGAAAAACAGGCCATCTACTAGAAAAACAAGACATTTCACTTACAGCTATTGAGTTAGAATCTTGGCGTTTAGATAAGATTCACGAGAACCTTGAACGTTTAAATGTGACTGCAGATGTAATCTGTGCTGACGCAAGTGATTTAAGCTCTTGGTGGAACGGACAACAATTTAATAAAATCCTGCTAGACGCCCCATGCAGCGCTACCGGTGTCATTCGACGAAACCCAGATATTAAAATCAACCGGAAACCAAATGACATAGTTTCCTTGACCAATATTCAAAAAAGTATTTTAGAAGAAGTATGGAAAACACTCGCTCCTGGAGGGCAGTTGCTTTATGCCACTTGTTCAATCTTGGAAGAAGAGAATAGCTTGCAAATGGTACACTTCTTAGAAAGTCATGAAGACGCTATTGAAAAACCATTATTACTCCCAGACGAATGCGGGCTTAAAGTGACACACGGAAGACAACTGCTTCCTCAACAACATGGCCATGATGGTTTTTACTATTGCTTATTAGAGAAGTCTATTTAATTAAGCGAAAACAACATGTTTTTAAAAGAGTCTTAATCAGGCTCTTTTTTTTCCAAAGAATATTCAGTTATTTTTGTATTATTTAGCAAACAACGTTAATTAATTTCTCCAATGGGTTTAAAATTATCCTATGTAGTAAAACACTGCTTTTTCTATTTTTATTAATACACTGTTTTTTTATTCATTAAGAGTTTACGACTGACTAAGTTTACATCCTTAAATTGGGTGGCGGTCAACTAGGATACAATATGAAAATTATCATCATTGGTGCAGGGCAAGTTGGCGCGACACTCGCAGAAAATTTAGCGAACGAGGACAACGATATTACCGTAATAGACACCGATGGAAAGCTCCTCAGGGAACTGCAAGATAAACTAGATATTCAAACAGTGGAAGGCAGTGGTGCGCATCCGGAAGTGCTTGAGCGAGCAGGTTGTGATGATGCCGATATGCTTATTGCCGTTAGTAACCATGATGAAACAAATATGGTTGCTTGTCAGGTAGCTTATACATTGTTTAAGACGCCAACCAAAATAGGCCGTGTTCGTTCTAGCGCCTATTCAAAATACCCTCAATTATTTGATGACAGCGCGCTGCCCATCGATGTACGCATTAGTCCAGAAAAAGCCGTTACCAAACACATACAACGCCTTATTAGATATCCTGGTGCATTACAGGTTATGGAGTTTGCGAACGGTAAAGTTCAACTGGTGGTAGTCAAAGCAGAGAAGGGTGGCCCGTTAACGGATCAACCAATTAGCTTTTTAAAAGAGCATATGCCCTCTATTCAAACTCGTATTGCCGCAATTTATCGAGACGGTAAATCCATTACTCCAGATGGCAATACTCGAATTCATGCACATGATGAAGTTTTCTTCTTAACCGCCCAAAGAGATGTATTAGATGTAATGAGTGAACTTAGGCCACTTGATACACCTTACCGCAGAATCATTATTGCTGGTGGCGGTAATATTGGAGAAAGGCTTGCTAAGACGCTTGAGAAAGAATACCGGGTTAAGATTATAGAAAGAGGGCTATCTCGTTGTCGTTATCTTTCAGAAGAGTTAGACAACACCATAGTGCTACATGGTGATGCATCAAAACAAGAGCTCTTGCTGGAAGAAAACATTGAATCAACCGATGTGTTCTGCGCGCTTACAAACAATGACGAAGCCAATATTATGTCGTCAATGTTGGCTAAACGTCTTGGTGCTAGAACGGTTATGACTATTATCAATAACCCAGCTTATGTTGATATTGTTCAGGAAGGGATGATAGATATCGCTATCTCTCCTCAACAAACAACCATAAGTTCACTGCTATCCTTCATACGTCGAGGCGATGTAGTAAACGTCCACTCACTACGTAAAGGTGCTGCTGAGGCATTAGAAGCCGTCGCCCATGGTGATTACCGTTCTTCTAAAGTTGTGGGCCGCAGTATCGCAAATATTACACTTCCAGAAGGTTCCACTATTGGGGCCGTTGTTAGAGAAGATGAAGTGCTCATAGCAACAGGCGATTTAATGATTCAAGCAGAAGACCACATTATTATTTTTGTTTCGAATAAAAAGCAAATCCCCGCTGTAGAACAATTATTCCAAGTGGGCTTAACTTTCTTCTAAATAATAAGTGCAGTGTAACGCACATTTTATTGACCCTTACATCAAGGATAAGACATGCACATTCAAGTTATTCTGCGCGTTATTGGGTTACTGGTTATGGTATTCAGCTTAACCTTAATCCCTCCCATGATCGTCGCACTCATTTATAACGATGGTGCAATCAACGCCTTTTTATACGCATTAGGTATTAACTTGATCGGCGGCTTTTGTTTATGGCTGCCTTTTCGTCACCAAAAACAAGATCTCAGTATTCGAGACGGATTCATAATTACGGTACTTTTCTGGTCTGTTCTAGGGCTATTTGGTTCTGTACCTTTTATGCTGACCGACTCGGCCGCATTAAGTTTTACGGATGCGCTATTTGAGTCGCTATCTGGTTTAACCACAACAGGCGCCACCATCCTAACTAATATCGATGACTTACCTCATTCGATTCTATTTTATCGTCAGCTCTTACAGTGGTTAGGTGGAATGGGGATTGTCGTATTAGCCGTTGCGATTATGCCAATGTTAGGCATCGGAGGAATGCAGCTCTATCGTGCAGAAACACCAGGACCAGTAAAAGACTCTAAATTAACTCCCCGTATCGCTGAAACAGCAAAAGCGCTTTGGTATATATATGCCACATTAACGGCCTTATGTTGTCTTGGCTATTGGGCGGCGGGTATGACCTTCTTTGATGCAATTTGCCATAGCTTTGCAACGGTTGCCATTGGTGGTTTTTCTACTCATGATGCCAGTATTGGTTACTTTAACAACCCAGTTATCGAAATTATCTGTGTGGCATTTATGATTATTGCCGCGGTGAATTTTGCCTTACACTTTTTTGCTTGGCGTCACAGAAGTGTATTGCATTACTTTAAAGACCCAGAGGTAAAGTTCTTCTTATTTATCCTGATGTGCACCATCGGAATTTCAACGGTTGTTCTGGGTGTAACCTCATCTTATGAATGGGTTGATGCGTTTCGATATGCCATGTTTGAAAGTGTTTCTATCGCTACCACAGCAGGATTTGGAACAGCTGACTTCTCTAGTTGGCCAAACTTTTTACCCTTCTTATTAATCGTTACTTCGTTTGCAGGAGGATGCGCAAGCTCAACAGGCGGAGGCATGAAAGTCATTCGTATACTGTTAATCCTAAAACAAGGGTTCCGTGAAATTCAGCGTCTGGTTCATCCTAGTGCGATTATTCCAGTAAAGCTTGGAGGAAAAGCATTACCTGAGAATGTCATCTCTGCGGTTTGGGGATTCTTTTCAGCATACTTATTAGTGTATGTGATCTTGATGATTGGTTTAATGGCAACTGGATTAGATCAAATAACAGCTTGGTCTGCAGTAGCTGCGACTCTAAATAACCTTGGCCCTGGACTGGGAGACGTATCAGCAAACTTCGGTAGCATTAATGACCCAGCTAAGTGGATGCTTTGCTTCTCTATGTTGCTAGGTCGTTTGGAAGTCTTTACCTTATTGGTTCTATTCACTCCTATGTTTTGGCAAAAATAGACCACTAGAAAATAGTAGCTCACAACTTTATTTTGTATGAAAAATAGCGCAGATAGAAATCCGCGATTACTGTTATTCAATAGGATTCAAATAATGACACCGGCTTGTAAAACCCTCAAACAAAGAAAAATCCCTTACGATATTCATGAATACGATCACGATCCAAGTTGCAGCAACTTTGGACAAGAAGCGGCAGAAAAACTTAAGCTAAACCCAAATCAAGTTTTTAAAACGCTATTAGTTACCGATGGTAAGAATACCTTTGTTGCTATTGTTCCAGTGACTTCTACTTTAAACCTAAAAAAAGCCGCCAATGCATTTAAGGTTAAAAAACTACAAATGGAAGACCCAAAAAACGCCGAGCGTCTTACAGGGTATTTAGTGGGGGGTATTAGCCCAATAGGCCAAAAGAAACACTTATTAACTTGTATTGACGAAAGCGCAGAAACTTTCGAAAAAGTTTACGTTAGCGGAGGCAAAAGAGGGCTAGACATTAGCCTAACACCTCAAGACTTATTAAACGCGTGTCACAAAGCAAGCTTTGCTAACATTAAAGAAGTGTAAATCTCTTGTTGAATGAAAAGAACGGCTATTTATAAAGAGATTCTTGCCCATCAGGTTGTAACTTAAAACGCTTATACTCCCATTGATACTGCTCTGGATGTAAGCGTATTAAGGATTCAACGGTTTGATTCAAAGCCGTTGCTGACTCAATATCGTCTTCACTATAAAACCCTTCATTTACAGGCACTACCTGCACAGAAAAACCACCATCAACCTGAAACGCTGCACTGACAAATACTTTTGCTTTGGTTTTCAATGCCAGTTGATGTGCCAGTGTCATTGTATAAGCAGGCGTATTAAAAAACGGAGCAAATACACCACTGCCTTTTTGAGGAACTTGATCAGGTAAAATCCCCACCATCCCATTTTCGTTTTTCAATGCTTTCAACAACTGCATCACGCCTTTACGGTTGGTGGGTGCTAACTCAGAACCAGTTTGCTGTCGAGCATTTAAAATAAACTGATTCAACATGTCATCTTTTTGTGGACGGTACATAGCAGTCATCTTACGGAACTGAGACACATAAAAGCTGATCACTTCCCAATTACCTAAATGAGGGGCAAGAATAATGACGCCTCCTTCATCATTCAATGCATCCAAAAACGCTTGATTAGAGGGTACAGATTCAGTTTCTGGAGTCGTAATAGTTTTTAGAATGTCTGCCGAAGGTTTTACCCATAAATGGCTCATCTCCGCTAACGTTTGCCCCATGTAACCAAAACGTTGTTGAGTCACTCTATGTTTTTCTTCCGATGACATGTCAGGAAAACAAAAGGTAAGATTTTTATTAATCGCTGATTTCGTTCTACGGTCAAAACGTAGAATACTCTTACCAGCGATTTGACCTATTTTCTGTACCACCGGAAGAGAAAAGTGGCTCATTAATTTAATAACGGAAATTAATGCGGAGGTAGTAAAAGAAGCCATAGCACTCCAATAAACAAACAACAAAAAAGTAAATGCCATTGTAGCGTAAAACGCCTACTGAGTTTGCAGTAAAGTGCTTATAATACGTGACAATACCTAATTGGACTTGCTTCTATGACAAATACAAAACCTATTATTCTTTTAGATCGTGACGGTGTCATTAATTACGACTCTGATCAATACGTAAAAACCCTTGATGAATGGCAGCCTATCCCGGGCAGTATTAAAGCCATCGCAGCATTATCGAAAGCAGGTTTTCAAGTATTCGTAGTAACAAATCAATCTGGGATTTCAAGAGGCTATTACAATCTTGAAACGCTGAATAAAATGCATGAGAAAATGACTCAACTCGTTGTAGCAGAAGGCGGCACTGTCTCCGGTATTCAATATTGCCCCCATGGACCTGATGATGCTTGCACATGTCGTAAACCTAAACCAGGCATGATAGAAACCATCGAAAAAGAGTTGGGTGTGGATTTTACTCAAACACCCGCCATTATGGTTGGCGACTCTAAACGCGACCTAGAAGCTGGCATAGCAAGAGGCTGCGAAGCCGTTCTTGTATTAACGGGGAAAGGGCGAGCAACTCAATATAAAGACATGGATTTCCATTTCCGTGTTTTCACAGACCTGGCTGCTTTTACATTAGATACTCTGTTTAAATACCAATAACTCAGATTACAAGGCTCAACATCCATGAGCCCTGTCACGTCCTAAAATACGTTGATGACAAACTCTACTCAGGCAACGCCTCTTTTTTACTAAGTCTGAGTAGATTGATCCAACTCCCACTCAATAAAATAACCATTCCAAGTAAGATAATTGGGTACACAGCTGCCCCCACTAAATCTATTAGCGGGCCAGTAATTGCTGGGACTATCATGGCACCCAGTCCGCATCCCATAAAAACATAACCCGTTAATTTGCCAGTTAAAGGCATTACATTATTCGCAAAAGAAAATAGAATCGGAAAAAATGCCGAACAGCCCAAACCGAGAATTAATGCCACTCCAATCATGGATAGGGAAGAGAAGAGCAATGTCAGAACTCCTAAGAGACTCAATAACAATAAAGCAAAAATTGCATGAACTAAAGATACCCAACGAAGTGCAGGTACAGAAATAAAGCGACCAATTGAAAGAGAAACAAAAAACCAAGTTACTAACATTGCCGCTTGAGTTTGATCAGTGCCTTGAATAACAGCATAAGTACTAATCCATCCGGCAATAGTAATTTCCATACTGACGTATAAAAAAATGGTCAATACAAAACACAGAAAAAAGGGCTTATTAAAGGATTTTGGCACATCTTGCTTAGTTGTTGTTGTCAGTTTTGGGCTGGGTTGACGCCACAAAAAGAATGGAAAAATTAATGTATATAACGCAATAATCCAATACCCAACACCATAACTCTCACCTAACCAACCACCAAAAATAAGCACCAGAGGTGAAATCATATTGCCTAAACTGTAGCAAAGATGCAGTAGAGATACGGCCGAACCAGCCTTGTCTTTGTGGAGCCATAAAATCATCAAATTACCGCCAGTATTGACGGATACTTCAGCAAAACCCATAACTGCAAACACCGCCATAAGCACCATTAAAGTTGACGAGAAGGGTGCTATCGCAACACAAAGACTGCTTAGTAATAACATGGCAATCAAATAATGATGTGCTTCCTTGGTTTTATCATACACACGACCAGCAATCACAGCCCCCAGCATGTTACCAACAGAGCGAGCAATAAAAACAACCGAAATTTCTGTCACACTTGCCGACACCAAATTAGACAGATAAATAAGGCTTGGACCAAGCACACCGCTTATCAAACCAACAGCAATAAACATGAAACAATAGGTTGCCGTACGTGGGACTTCTCTCATTTAAAACCTCATTTAAAGTGTATTACTCAGCATTGATTTCACTAAGACGAGACGTCCCACAAAAGCGAATGAGTAGTGATGTATTTTCAGCGGAAGTAGAGCATGTAAAAGCAGGAAAAAACAGAGTCAAAAGCAATAAAATTGAGCTTAATTTTACTTAACGATTATTGCCAATTAATGACTTTAAAGAATCGTATTTGAATGAATAGAAAAGCCCCATAAAAGAATAAAAGTTGAAGCGTGCGTATTACCCTTGCTTCAAGCTCCACTCTGTATGTTAAGACTCACTATCAAAAGTTAATACTTTATCAGAGAGTAGAGGTTCTTATTTTGATCTTAAAAACAGCACTTCATATTCAAAATGATCGCCTCTATTCAGGTGTAGTCATTTTGAAACTAAAAAGCAGCCATGTTTTAAATGACTGCTTTTTAGTTTTACAAACTTAGGTAGTTAAGGAAAGCATCTCGGAAATAGGCCAGCTATTCACATTCGATACTCGCCTCGAATAGCAGGCTTTTATCCACATGCTGAGGCAAGAGGACTTATTCGCACCTTCCTTAAATTAAACGTCTAAGTTTTCTACTGTCAGTGCGTTGTCCTGAATGAAGTTACGACGTGGTTCTACTTCGTCACCCATCAAGGTAGTAAACATTTGATCTGCGGCAACCGCATCGTCAATCGTTACTCGTAGCATACGACGCGCATCTGGGTCCATTGTTGTTTCCCAAAGTTGATCTGGGTTCATCTCACCCAATCCTTTGTATCGCTGGATAGACATACCACGTGATGCTTCTTTCATTAGCCAAGCTTTCATATCTTCAACCGTTTCAACGCTTTGACGACGCTCACCACGCTTAATGAAAGATTCTTTACTAAAGATCTCATTCACCAACTCAGACATCTCAACAATGCGTTTGTATTCTGGAGAGTGGAAGAAAGCAGCTTCAAAACGATAACGATTTGAAACACCATGAGACATAATTTCTACTACAGGTAGATAGTCACTGCGCTCAACATCAAACTCAACTGAGAAATCAAAGCGGAAACCCGTTCGAGCATCCAGAGGCATCATTGCACGAATGGTTTCAATCCACTCAGTGACGATGGACTCGTCTTTTAAGTCTTCTTGAGTCAGTTTTTTACAATACAGTAACTTACTCATGACATCTTTAGGGTACACACGAGACATACGAGCAATGTCTTCTTCAATGCGAATATAATCACGCATCATTTTAGATAAAGGTTCACCATGAATCGCTGGTGCATCTTCATTGACGAACATATTGGCGCCATCTAAAGCCACTTCAATTAGATGCTGATCAAGGGCATGCTCATCTTTAATGTATTGCTCTTGCTTACCACGCTTAATCTTAAATAGCGGTGGTTGTGCAATAAAGATATGGCCACGCTCTATCACTTCAGGCATTTGACGGAAGAAGAAGGTCAATAAGAGTGTTCGAATATGAGAGCCATCCACATCCGCATCGGTCATGATAACAATGCTGTGATAACGAAGCTTCTCAACATTGAATTCATCTCGGCCAATACCGCAACCTAAAGCCGTAATTAATGTGCCGACTTCCGCAGAAGACAGCATTTTATCAAAGCGAGCTTTTTCAACATTTAGAATTTTACCTTTAAGGGGCAATATGGCTTGGGTGCGTCGATCTCGACCTTGTTTAGCCGATCCACCAGCGGAATCACCCTCCACTAGGTAAATTTCAGAAAGAGCAGGGTCTTTTTCTTGGCAATCCGCTAATTTCCCAGGCAAACCAGCTATGTCTAAAGCGCCTTTTCGACGTGTCATATCACGCGCTCTGCGAGCAGCTTCACGTGCACGCGCGGCATCAATCATCTTATTAACAATGATTTTTGCTTCGCTTGGAGATTCTAAAAGGAATTCAGAAAAACGACGGCTCATTTCTTGTTCTACAGCCGTTTTTACTTCAGAGGACACAAGTTTGTCTTTTGTTTGAGAAGAGAATTTAGGATCCGGTACTTTAACAGAGACAATCGCCGTCAAACCTTCACGACTGTCATCGCCTGTAGTCGCTACTTTTGATTTCTTAGCAAGACCTTCTTTCTCAATAAATGAGTTCAAAGTACGAGTCAAAGCAGCACGAAAGCCAGCTAAGTGAGTACCACCATCTCTTTGAGGTATGTTGTTGGTGTAACAATAAATATTTTCTTGGAAGCCTTCATTCCACTGCAAAGCAACCTCAACAGCAATGCCGTCATCAAGATCATCACGTTGACATATGAAGTGAAAAATTTGATTAATTGGTGTTTTATTGGTATTTAGATGCTCAACAAAAGAACGTAAGCCACCGTCATAGTTAAAGAAATCTTCTTTACCAGAACGCTCATCTTTCAAATGAATAGCCACGCCGGAATTCAAGAAAGACAACTCACGCAGACGTTTCGCCAAGATGTCATAAACAAATAAGATATTGGTAAATGTATCTTCTGAAGGGTTAAAGTGAACCGTTGTACCTGAACCATCCGATTCGCCAACAATACCCAAAGGAGATTGAGGCACCCCATGCGTATATTCTTGTTCATAAACCTTACCATCTTTACGAATAGTTAAGGTTAAGCTTTTTGAAAGCGCGTTTACAACCGAAACACCAACGCCGTGCAAACCACCAGATACTTTATAGGAATTATCGTCAAACTTCCCTCCAGCATGCAGTACCGTCATAATAACTTCCGCAGCCGATACACCTTCTTCTTCATGCATATCAACAGGAATACCACGCCCGTTATCAGAAACAGAAATAGATTCATCTGGGTGAATAGTCACAGTGATTGTATCGCAATGACCTGCTAATGCTTCATCTATTGAGTTATCGACAACCTCAAATACCATATGATGTAGACCTGTTCCATCATCTGTATCACCGATGTACATTCCTGGTCTTTTACGAACAGCATCAAGGCCTTTTAATACTTTGATACTGGACGAATCGTAACTATTTTCACTCATTTAACTCTCCTGCAAACCTTCGCTCGGATAAAGACAATTCGCCGTCTTTCATTTCAAAGTGACGAACGTCGGTTGTGTCGGACCAAGTGTAATCCATGATATCTGGCTCAACACTGGTAATAAAAATTTGATTATTTAACGCTTCTAACAAAGCGCATAACTTTTGTCTGTGCTGACTGTCTAGCTCAGCAGGTAAGTCATCCACTAAAAACACCAAAGGACTGCCCATTTCAATAAGCATTTTACCTTGGGCAATTTTCAGAGCCGAAACCACCAATTTCTGCTGCCCTCTAGATAATGTATCTAATGCATCTCCAGCATCGGTTTTTACTTTCAAATCGGCTCTTTGTGGGCCTATTTGCGTGTAACCAATTTCAATGTCACGTTGGCAAGATAACGTCATTGCATCGGTAAGACTTTTACTTGCATCCCACCCTTGTGAAAACGCCAATCGGACCTGAATAGAATCAGATAATTCAGCTAAAACCGATAAAAAAATGGGTGTAAGTTGCTGGATGTAATTTACGCGATAAAGATTAACCTTATCCCCTAAACGAACCAATTCATGATCAAAAGCCATCAATAAACTGGACGACATTTTACCACGTCTAAGCAAGGAATTGCGCTGTTTTAATGCTTTTTGCCACCCTCGCCAAGCATTTATAAAGCCATTATCAAAATGAAAGGCTCCCCAATCCACAAATTGACGACGTATCTTTGGCGAACCTTCCAATAATCGAAATGCATCGGGGTTAATTAGTTGAACCGGCAAGCGTTCTGCAAGCTCCACAACAGACTGTGCTTTCTGCCCTTGAATGCGTACTTCAATGTCGCCATCCCGAGCGCGTCTTAATCCTAAAGCAATAACATCATTGTGTTTCGAGCTCAGTTGAGCAAAAACCACACTCTCTACTTGTTCATGTTGTATGTAGGTTTTATGTTTGTGACTTCGGAAAGAGCGACCAAAAGACAAGAGATAAATGCTTTCTAGAATAGACGTTTTACCGCTGCCATTAACACCTGATATTAGATTTACTTGAGGAGAGGGTGCAAAGGAAACAGCTTCGAGATTACGTACTTTGGAAATGTCCAAACGGACTATAGACATTGTTAAAAGACCTTTTCTCGATACATTCTGATAGTAAACAGCCCCTGACAGAATGCATTCAATCAGGGGCTGTTTCAATTTATGATAACTCGCCGTTTGGCGAGAAACCATATTAGAGACGCATTGGCATAACAACGTACTGTGAGGCATGGCTTTGAGACTCTTCCACCAGTGCACTGCTATTTGAATCATTCAAGGAGATCCGAACTTCTTGGCTATTAATTACACCTAGAACATCTAATAAATAACCTACATTAAAGCCCACTTCTAGGTTATCACCTTGGTATTGAACCAATACAGACTCTTCCGCTTCTTCTTGCTCTGGGTTGTTGGCAAACACTTGCAACATACCGTTTTTAAGAATCAAGCGTACACCTCGATATTTTTCGTTTGATAGGATAGAAGCACGTAAAAATACTTGTCTTAATTCTAAACGATCCGCAATGATAATTTTTCCATTGTTACGAGGAATAACTCGATGATAGTCAGGAAACTTACCTTCAACCAATTTTGAGGTAAATACATAATCAGCCACTTTAGCGCGAATATGGTTGCTACCAATTTGCAGTTCAACTGTTTCGTCAGAATCACTTAACAATCGGTTTAATTCCAATACCCCTTTACGATGCATAATAACCTGAGTTAAATCGCCTGTTACTTGTGCATCTTCAATCGCAGTTGCTAAACGATGCCCATCCGTTGCTACAACACGTAATTGACCGTCTGCGACTTCAAGCAACATTCCATTTAAATAATAACGAACATCTTGGTTCGCCATAGCAAAACCCGTTCTTTCAATAAGACTACGAACACTTGATTGAGGTACGATAACTGATAAGTCGCCTTGCATATCTTGAATATTGGGAAAATCTTCCGCAGCTAGAGTCGATAAACTGAACCGAGAGCGACCTGAACGAATTACCGCTTTTTGATCATCTAGAAGGAACTCAATAACGGCCGAGTCAGGTAAACTCTTACAAATATCGACTAATTTACGAGCGGGTACAGTAACACGACCTTCTTCACATTCATCTAGTGGTACATGGGCGATCAATTCCACTTCTAAATCAGAACCCGTCAAAGTCAAAATATTATCTTTAACTTCTAACAGAATGTTTGCCAATATAGGCTTAGTTTGCTTACGTTCTACTACACCAGCAACAAGTTGAAGTGGCTTAAGAAGCGTCTCACGGACGACTGAAAATTTCATTATTATTCCCGTTCTCTTAACTTTTCACCTATCATCAGGTGGTCAAAATTCGCATAAGTTGTTTGTAATCTTCGCGGATATCAGAATCCGTATCCTGTAATTCTTTAATCTTACGAATAGCATGCAACGCTGTGGTATGATCGCGCCCCCCAAAAGCATCACCAATCTCAGGTAAACTGTGACTTGTAAGTTCTTTTGCTAAAGACATAGCAACTTGTCTTGGTCTAGCAATAGAGCGATTGCGGCGCTTCGATAAGAGATCGCTCACTTTAATTTTATAATATTCTGCAACAATTCGTTGAATGTTATCAATATTAACCAACTTGTCCTGCAAGGCTAACAAATCTTTTAATGACTCTCTTACAAAATCTGGTGTAATTGCTCGACCTGTAAAATGAGAGTTTGCAATTACCCTTTTTAAAGCACCCTCTAACTCTCGAACATTAGAGCGAATTTTTTGTGCAATAAAGAAAGCCGAATCATAAGACAACTTAATACCACTTTCATCTGCTTTACGCATTAAAATAGCCACTCGCGTTTCTAATTCTGGAGGTTCAATAGCAACCGTTAGCCCCCAGCCAAAACGAGATTTTAGACGATCTTCAAGCCCTTGGATTTCTTTTGGATACCGATCACATGTCAGAATCATTTGTTGTCCACCTTCTAATAAAGCATTAAAAGTATGGAAAAACTCTTCTTGCGTACGATCTTTCCCCGCAAAAAATTGAATATCGTCAATTAACAAAGCATCTACAGAGCGGTAATAGCGCTTAAAATCATTGATAGCATTAAGCTGTAGTGCTTTAACCATGTCAGCAACAAAACGTTCAGAATGAAGATAAACAACTTTCGCGTTTGGGTTATGCCTCATTAATTCAGTGCCAACCGCTTGCATTAAGTGGGTTTTACCTAAACCAACGCCTCCATATATAAAGAGGGGATTGTAAGCACCACCAGGATTTTCTGCAATTTGCAGAGCTGCAGCATGTGCCAACTGATTAGATTTACCCTCAACGAAGTTATCAAACGTAAAAGAGTTATTTAAGTTAGCGCCATGGTTAATACCACCCTCAACGTCCACTTTTCTATTTGTCGTACTAAGAGGTAATTGACCTTGCTCATAAGGTTCTAATGATCCAATAAGAGAGGACTCTTTTAATTTCAACGGTGCTTCGAATTCGATATCTGCATGGCTATTTGATTCACCATCCATTAATCCAAACCCTGTACTAAAAGGCTGTCTAAACGAATCTTCTACAATATTAGTAGTAACAGGTGCTGGTGTAGATGCGATAGGAGGCGGTGAAATAGGTTTTGCCATACCTTGTGATCGAACACTGAAAATTAAACTGGGAGAAGGATCGTTACCAGAAATCTCAGATAAAATTTCTTTTATGCGAGTTTGATACTTATTCATGACCCAATCTAAGACAAATCGGTTTGGTGCGGTTAACTGCAAATCGCCTAAATCAGATACTTCAACCTGCAAAGGACGAATCCAAGTATTGAATTGTTGAGCGGAGAACTCGTCTTGCAACCGCTTTAGGCAAAGATCCCAATGCTCCAAAGACACGATATGTTTACTCCATAATAAAAGATAAATAGAGCGAAATCATACATTGGCGAGAAGAACTTATCCACAAAAAAGCGTTATTCAACAAAAAATAGTCTATTAACCTTTAAACAGTTAATAACAACTAAAGTTATTCACACCTGTTTACTACTTCTTTCCCCTGTGCATATTAATAGCACTTATTAACAAGCAGGAGATTATTTTTAATCATTTTTGTTAACAGTTTTTTTGAAACTAACCTTTTGAATATAAATAGAAAAACCAACAACCCCACCCAGCCTGTGTATAAGTTTTATAGATAAAAATACATTCTATTTTTATTTTTCCAAAAGGCTGTTCACAACTCTTAGAATAGAATTGTGAACAACTTATTTATTAATAATCGACAAAATCCATTGAATTACTCTACAAACTTAACTAAAATTCGCCGCCTGATTTTGAATCAAATTGTAGAGGCTTGGCTAAGGCTAACCCTCAAAACTGAAACACTGCTTCAGTGAGAGAAGATAGAGATGAAAAGAACATTTCAACCTAGCGTTTTAAAACGCAAACGTAATCACGGTTTCCGCGCTCGTATGGCTACGAAAAATGGACGTCACATTTTAAATCGTCGTCGTGCTCGCGGTCGCAAGGCTCTAAGCGCATAATTTCGCTTATGACCGACTTTTGTTTTCCCCGGCAAGTCAGACTACTGACCGCTGGGGATTATAAAACCGTATTCGATCACACTACCTCGAAAGTTTTTGCCGGGGAATTTCTTTTATTAGCAACAAAAAGAAACGATAACCTCTCTAGGTTAGGATTAATTGTCGCTAAAAAAACGGAAAAAAGAGCGGTAGGAAGAAATCGAATTAAACGCTTAGTTCGTGATTCTTTTCGACATCACAAATTAGATCTTGCAGGATTTGATATTGTGTTCCTCTCTCGACAAGGAATTAAAGATATTGATAATGCAACTTTATTAAAAAGACTTGATAAAGCTTGGATTCAAATCGTTAAAAAGTCTAAGAATTCTCCTCGAAAACCAAAAGACTCTTCTTTGAAAGCAAAAATAGGCTGAAAAAACAGCAAAAGACTGTTTTAATAGCGCGTGTTTTTAAAAGGGTTCTTTTGAACCAATTTGTCTAACCAATCAATAATTAGTTGAATACCATGGATTTCAGACGTTACTTTTTATGGGGCGCGCTTTTTGTCAGTGGCTATATGCTGTTTTTACAGTGGAACCAAGATTATGGTTCTCCGTCCACTCAAAGTGTCGCTCAAAGCTCTCAATCAACACCTTCAAATACGAGTAATGATAGCGACATACCATCAGCTATTCTTACTGAAACAAAGACAAATTCGGAAATTCCGGCTACGGTCTCTGTTGTTGAGTCAGGTGAATTAATTAATATCACTACAGATACTCTACAAATTGGAATCAACCCAGTTGGTGGCGATATCGTCAATGCTTCATTACTGCAGTATAAGCGCATTATTAGTGAAGACGACCCATTAATAATCCTTGAAAACAGTGCTCAGCGTACTTATGTCACTCAAAGTGGTCTTATCGGTCCAAATGGTCCTGACGCTTCAAAAGAAGGGCGACCTGTTTATAAAGCAGAACAAACGTCTTATACCTTAAACAAAGGTGATGGAACGTTAGACGTAAATTTATATTACACCGATGCTCTAGGTGTTCAATATACAAAAACGTTCCGTTTTACTGAAGGCGACTACAAAATTCGTCAGTTAATTACAGTAAATAACCAATCTAATTCTGCTTGGAAAGGTAATTTATTTGCCCAAATAAAACGCGACAACTCAGAAGACCCAAGTAGTACAACTAGCTTAGGATTACAGCCTTATTTAGGTGGTGCTATTTCGAATGAAGAAACACCTTATTCAAAAGTGTCTTTTTCAGATATGGCAGAAGAGCCTGTTAAAATTACCTCGACAAAAGGTTGGATTGCATTGCTGCAACATTATTTTGTAACGGCATGGGTTCCAGAGCAAGGTCAAACCTTCACTCTACAAGCACGCAAAAATAATGATTTCAACCTTATTGGCTTTACGGGTAATAGTGTTGAAATTGCAGCGGGTCAAGAAGGTACTCTAGCTTCCACATTTTATGTTGGACCAAAACTACAAGATCAACTTTTAGCTACAGCTGAAAACTTGGACTTAACAGTTGATTATGGATGGTTATGGTGGTTAGCTCAGCCTCTATTTTGGTTACTTACAGCGATTCAGTCTGTTGTAATTAACTGGGGTGTAGCAATTATTTTAATTGTTGTCTGTGTTAAAGCCGTCTTCTTTAAGCTTTCTGCAGCTAGCTACCGATCAATGGCGAAAATGCGTAAGTTTGGACCTGAATTAACTCGTTTACGTGAACAGTATGGCGATGACAGAACCAAAATGTCAGCCGCTATGATGGAACTTTATAAAAAAGAAAAGATCAATCCTCTTGGTGGGTGCCTTCCTATTTTGGTACAGATGCCAGTTTTCTTAGCGCTATACTGGGTACTAATGGAAAGTGTTGAGCTGCGCCATGCCCCATTTATGCTTTGGATTGATGATCTGTCCTACATGGATCCATATTTCGTTCTGCCAATACTTATGGGCGTCAGTATGCTAGGTCAACAAATGTTGAACCCAACGCCTCCGGATCCGATGCAAGCACGAATTATGAGAATAATGCCTATTGCATTTACTTTCTTCTTCTTATGGTTCCCTAGCGGTCTAGTATTGTACTGGGTTTGTAATAATACTTTGTCTATTATTCAACAGTACATCATTACCAAACGAATAGAAAAAGAAGCTTAGTGTTCTTTTAAAATACTCAAAAGGGCTCACATTGTGGGCCCTTTTTTTGTTTAAAATCTTCCATGCCAGCACAACAAAGATTGCTCTTATTTTTAATAAACGTGACAATTAATACTCATTTAACTTCTTCTCGACGACCTATTAGGAAAATGCCTCCTCATGACAGATTTTAGTCATTCAATTGATCAAGACACTATAGTGGCCCAAGCAACCCCTCCAGGAAGAGGGGGTGTTGGTATTGTGCGTTTATCGGGGCCTGCTAGCCTTAGTATTGCTCAACAGATTATTGGCTTTACTCCACAACCTAGATACGCCCATTACGTCCCTTTTAAAGACAGCAATGACGAACAGATAGACATGGGAATTGCTATCTATTTCCCTGGCCCAAACTCTTTTACAGGTGAAGATGTATTTGAATTACAAGGTCATGGTGGACCGATTATTATTGATATGTTGTTAAGCAGATCCATAGAATTGGGAGCACGATTAGCTCGTCCCGGAGAATTCTCTGAAAGAGCATTTTTAAATGATAAAATGGATTTAACACAAGCAGAGGCTATCGCAGATTTAATTGACTCAGCATCGCAGCAAGCAGCTAAATGTGCATTACGATCTCTTCAGGGTGCTTTCTCTAAGCGAATTGACTTCCTCCTTGAGTCCCTAATCAACCTACGCATTTATGTGGAAGCCGCTATTGATTTTCCAGAAGAAGAAATTGATTTTATAAGTGATGGCAAAGTAGCAAAAGATCTCTCTAACATTCAAGATAACTTACAGGACGTTTTAAAAGAAGCCAAGCAGGGGGCCATAATCAGAGAGGGAATGAATGTTGTCATTGCAGGCCGACCAAATGCTGGAAAATCAAGTTTACTTAATGCTTTATCAGGCAAAGAGTCAGCCATTGTAACAAGCATAGAAGGAACAACCAGAGACGTGCTTCGTGAGCATATTCATATAGATGGTATGCCTTTACATATTATTGATACGGCAGGCTTAAGAGAGAGTCCAGATGAAGTAGAGCAAATAGGCATCCAAAGAGCTTGGCAAGAAATACATAAAGCGGATCGAATTTTATTAATGGTAGACAGTCATACAGAACCAAATTTAGATCCGACAACCATTTGGCCTGAATTTGTCAATCAGTTAGAAAATCGTAATCATTTAACCATAGTTCGTAACAAAATAGACCTAATAAAAGAGGGTACGGGAATAGAAACAGTTAATGGAACACCTATCATATCTTTATCCGCTAAAACACATACAGGCATTGATCACCTAACCCAACACTTAAAAGATGTAATGGGTTACGACAGCACAACAGAAGGTGGGTTTATAGCTCGCCGCCGTCACATAGAAGCGTTAAATAAAGCCTCTAAATTTCTTGTATCTGGAAGTGATCAACTTCATGGCTTCGGTGCGGGAGAACTGCTCGCAGAGGATTTAAAAGAAGCACAGAATGCACTTAGCGAAATCACAGGTGCGTTTACTAGTGATGACTTACTAGGTCGTATTTTTGGGTCTTTCTGCATAGGTAAATAATACGTCTCTACGTGTGGATAATGTTCTTAAGGAAAGCATCTCGAAAACAGGCCAGCTATTCGAAGCAAGTATCGAATAGTTGGATTTTATCCACATTATTAGGCAGAGGGCTTATTCGCACCTTCCTTAAACTTCTTTTCTTATTCCTTGTATTTGAAGCTTTCTAACATAAAAGATCTAGCAATTTATTTTGAACAACTAGGTTCAGGTAAAACCCTTCTTTCAGCATTCATTAGTTATGAACATCTCCCTTTTATACTTTTTTCTCATTTTCTCTAATATTATTAGTTATTCACCATTGACAACTAAAAAAAGAATTAAGAGTTTTTCACAAAATTTAAATAAAACGAAAAAAATTACTTTTTTTACTGTTTTATTTTGTGGATAGTTTTTTTCTTAGAGAGGGAAAAACTTATCAAAATAAAAATAAAAATTATTATTTTTCAAAGGCTTAGTATAAAAATACTTAAATAACATATATGTTGATAACTCTGGTGATAGCTAGTCATTATGTTTTGCACAATTATTAACAACTAAAGCACACTTATCGACAACTGTATAACTACACACTTTATACACATGAAAACCTTATCCACAACACATCATATTCATACGCTTTATAACAAGTTTAAAAACATGCAAAATACTGATTTTACTATCATTTTTAAAGTTAATAACAGATAAATGCCTTCTATATAGATATAAACATAATAAAAAGAGATATAAAGATACTTTAATTTATATAGTAATGATGACCGGGGCAAGGAGCGTTGAAGACTTTCTTTTTCGGTATTTGAAGATATACTAGGCGCCCTTGAAACACTTGTTCGTTTTTTATTCATTTTTATATATGAGGTTTTTGTGAATTTCCCTAGTCGTTTTGGTGTAATTGTTATTGGTGGAGGTCATGCTGGAACAGAAGCTGCATTAGCTTCTGCTCGTATGGGTGTTAAAACACTTTTGTTAACTCACAATATTGAAACGTTAGGCCAAATGTCTTGTAACCCTGCAATTGGGGGGATTGGTAAATCTCATTTGGTTAAAGAAATTGATGCATTGGATGGGGCTATGGCATTAGCAACAGACAAAGCAGGTATTCAATTTCGTACTTTAAATTCACGTAAAGGACCTGCAGTAAGAGCAACAAGAGCACAAGCGGATCGAGTTTTATATAAAGCTGCTATTCGTCATACATTAGAAAACCAAGAGAATCTCTGGTTATTTCAACAATCTTGTGAAGACTTAATTGTTGAATCAGGTGAAGC
The DNA here is from genome assembly GCA_947493575.1 of uncultured Marinomonas sp. Taxonomy (GTDB): domain Bacteria; phylum Pseudomonadota; class Gammaproteobacteria; order Pseudomonadales; family Marinomonadaceae; genus Marinomonas. Next base: position 249,966 of record CANLRQ010000001.1, on the reverse strand, counting down.
TCGTGGAGTTATTACTCAAACAGGCATTCGTTTTTTAAGTGATACTGTGGTGCTAACCGCTGGTACATTCTTAGGTGGTTTAATTCATGTAGGGCTAGAAAATCATTCTGGTGGACGTGCTGGTGATCCACCTTCAATTGGACTTGCAGAAAAATTACGCTCTTTACCTTTTAGAGTAGATCGTCTTAAAACAGGTACACCACCAAGAATTGATGCTCGAACAGTAGATTTTAGTGTTATGGAAGCTCAGCCAGGTGACATCATCACTCCTGTTATGTCTTATATGGGAAATCAAAACCTACATCCTACTCAAATTAATTGTTTTATTACTCATACAAATGAAAAAACACATGACATTATTCGCTCTGGCATGGATCGATCACCAATGTATACAGGTGTTATCGATGGAATTGGACCACGTTATTGCCCTTCGATAGAAGATAAGATTGTTCGTTTTGCTGATAAAGGATCACATCAAATATTTGTTGAGCCTGAAGGGTTAACGACTCATGAGTTGTATCCAAATGGTATTTCCACATCGTTACCATTTGATGTTCAGCTTGAACTTGTTCGATCTATGAAAGGCTTTGAAAATGCACATATAACTCGTCCAGGTTATGCTATTGAATACGATTATTTTAATCCTCAAGATTTGAAATACTCACTTGAAACAAAATATATGCCTAGATTATTTTTTGCAGGTCAAATTAATGGCACAACTGGTTATGAGGAAGCTGGTGCTCAAGGTCTACTTGCTGGACTTAATGCAGCCTTATTATCGCAAGGAAAAGAATCTTGGTGTCCACGACGTGATGAAGCCTATTTAGGTGTCCTAGTTGATGATTTAATCTCAATGGGAACTAAAGAACCTTACCGTATGTTTACCAGCCGCGCCGAATACCGTCTAATTTTACGAGAGGACAATGCCGACCTACGTTTAACTGAAAAAGGTAGAGAATTAGGTTTAATTTCGGATGAGCGTTGGGAAGCTTTTTGCAAAAAACAAGAAGCAATTGAAACAGAAAGTGCTCGACTGAAAACAACATGGATTGTACCGAACACTCCAGAAGCCGCAATTATTAATGAAAAGTTAGAAACACCAATCACTCATGAATACAGTTTAATGGATTTATTACGCCGTCCTGGAATTGAGTATTCTGATGTCGCTAACTTAAAAAATGCACCTGAAGAGCCTGTACCACATCAAGTATCTGAACAGGTTCAAATAGCTGTTAAGTATGCGGGTTATATTTCTCGTCAAGCTGATGATATTGAGCGTATGCGTCGACAAGAAAATACTAAACTACCTGAAGATATGGATTACAGTGTGATTGAAGGCTTATCAAATGAAGTGAAGCAGAAGCTTATTCAGATGAAGCCTGAAACGCTTGCTGCAGCCGCTCGAATTCCTGGAATTACCCCTGCAGCCGTATCTTTATTGCTTGTTAGTCTGAAAAAACGTGCGATTGCACGAAAAAGTGCCTAGAATCTGATGCCAATTGGCAATTAACTGACGGATTCAACAGTGACACATTTTGATACTCTAAAAAAGGGCGCTCATTCAATGGGCGTCGATTTGTCTGATGAGACGCTTTCTACTTTAGTAAACTATTTAGCATTACTTCAAAAATGGAATAAAGCGTACAACCTAACTGCTATCCGAGATCCTGAGCAGATGATCCATCTGCATTTGTTAGATAGCCTTGCAACCTTACCATTTATTGATGGAAAAAATATTATTGATGTGGGGACTGGGCCTGGATTGCCTGGCATGATTCTAGCGATTTGCCTACCCGAACATAATTTTACTCTACTAGATAGTAATGGGAAAAAAACGCGTTTTCTTACTCAAGTAAAAATGGAATTAGGTATTAAAAATGTCACCATTTTAAATGAACGTGTCGAAAAACATGAGTTAAAAGGTCATTATGACCATGTTATTTCAAGAGCATTTGCTTCTTTAGAAGATATGATTAATTGGACTTTACCTTTGCCAAATGAAACAGGTAATTTTTTAGCAATGAAAGGCGTTTACCCTGAATCTGAAATTCAGAAATTACCAACAGAAGTGGTTGTAGAAGAAATTTTTACTTTAAAGGTAACCAATGTTGAAGCTGAACGCCATTTAGTAAAAATGGTTCGTAAAGGAAGTAATTAATGGCAAAAACAATAGCTGTTACTAATCAGAAAGGCGGTGTTGGTAAAACAACAACGTGCGTTAATTTAGCGGCGTCGTTAACTGCTATGAAGCGTCGAGTATTGGTTATTGATTTAGATCCTCAAGGCAATGCAACTACGGGGAGTGGCGTTGTTAAAGAAGAGCTTACTACGAGTGTGTTTGATGTACTGGTGGGCAGCCATGGTGTGAAAGAAGTGATGTTAAATACAGATCCGGCAGGGTATTTTATTTTACCTGCAAATTCTGATTTAACCGGGGCTGAAATTGCTTTATTGGATCTGCCAAGTAAAGAAACTCGTTTAAGAGCGGCATTGTACGAAGTTGATAACGATTTTGACTATATTTTATTAGACTGTCCTCCTTCTCTTAATATGTTAACTGTTAATGCTATGTCGGCTGCTCAAGGTGTTTTGATTCCAGTTCAGTGTGAATATTATGCATTAGAGGGATTAACCGCATTATTACAAACGATTGAAAGAATTACTGAGTCATTAAATCCCTCACTTATAATCGAAGGGATTTTAAGAACCATGTATGATCCTAGACCCAGTTTGACGCATGATGTTTCTCAGCAACTAATAAAACACTTTGAAGATAATGTTTACGACACTGTGATTCCTCGAAATATTCGCTTAGCAGAAGCACCTAGTTACGGTTTACCAGTATTACATTATGAAAAGCAGTCACGAGGTGCTATGGCATATCTGGCTTTAGCTGCTGAATTTATTCGTAAAAATAAATCTAAGTAATTGATAACAATACCTTTGCGCTAAGTCATGAGCGACTAACTACTAAGGTTAACTACTAATAAGACGAAGCAAAACAGACGAAAAAGCGGAGTTTATGAGTTATAAATGAGCATTTTTTTAACAAATTATTAACAAACTCAGTAGTCGTGCAAAGATCTCATAATATTAATTGTTTTAAAAAATAATTTAAGGTTAGTTAGAATGACGATAAAAAAGCGTGGGTTAGGTAGAGGGTTAGATGCATTATTAGCACCTCAAGTTTCGTCGTCAGAGTCTGAGGAAAGTTCTCCATCAAATGAACAAGTAAATGGATTGACGTATTTACCTTTAGATTGGTTGCAAAAAGGACAATTTCAGCCGCGCCGAGATATGAACCCTGCTCAATTGGAAGAGTTGGCTTCTTCAATTCGTACACAAGGTATTATGCAGCCAATAGTAGTTCGACCTATTGATGCAAATAATTACGAAATTATAGCTGGAGAGCGTCGCTGGAGAGCGGCTAAGTTAGCGGATTTAGAGCAAGTCCCTGTTATTGTTAGGCATGTTGAAGACAGCGATGCCATCGTCTTAGCATTAATTGAAAATATTCAACGGGAAGATTTAAACCCAATTGAAGAGGCTATTGCTTTACAAAGATTAGTTGAAGAGTTTCATTTAACACAACAAGAAGTAGCGGATACCGTTGGTAAATCTCGCTCATCAGTGGCTAATTTATTACGATTGTTAACATTAACAGCAGAAGTAAGGCGTTTATTAGAACACGGTGATTTGGAGATGGGACATGCGCGAGCATTACTACCTCTAGAACATGATTTACAAATACAAGCGGCTTCACAAGTAGTAACTAAAAGCCTATCAGTTAGAGAAACTGAACGCTTGGTTAAGTCATTACAAACCCCCGAGCGTTCTGATACCAGTAAAGCGAATACTCATGATTATGCCGACTATGAATCGACCATTAGTCAAAGACTAAATACGGATGTAAAAATTCAAGCAACAGCAAAAGGCAAGGGTAAATTAATTATTGATTACCGAAATCCTGAGCATCTAGAGCTGTTAATTAGTGAGTGGTTTAATAAGAATTAAATTATAAACGTCATAATATGCCGTTATGGCGCAATTCTATAATTATATGATTAATTATGAAGCACTTTGAGTTGAATGAAAGACGTATTCCCCATATAATGCATCGGATTTTATAACCCCTAGGTTAATGTTTACAGCAACAAATAAAGACTGTTGTTTGATCTAAAATAGCGATAGCTTAGGAGAGTGCAATGGTAAGTAATAAGCCTCTTAGCTCTAAAGAGTTAAGAGATGTCAGAAGAAAATCTGTTTTTAGATTTCTTTATTTACAACTTATTTTTGCTATTTTTGCTGCAAGTGCTGTTTGGTTTAGCTTTGATAGTGTAACTGCCTATTCTTTTTTATTGGGTGCATTATCGAGTTTGCTACCCAGTTTGTATTTTGCTTTTAGAGTATTTGGCAATACTGGTGTTAAATCAGCTCAAGATATAGTGAAATCTTTTTATCGAGGTGAAGCTGGAAAGTTAGTAATGACTTCCGTTATTTTGTCTTTAACCTTCATTTTGGTAAAACCTTTAGTTGCCGGAGCATTTTTTGTAGGTTTCGGTTTAGCAATTTTGAGCCATTGGCTCACCCCAGCATTCATACGACATTGAATCTATAATGTGGGAACGATTTTTTATCATTAAAAGGGCGTGGATAGTATATGGCTAGTGAAAATCCAACAGCTTCTGAATATATACAGCATCACTTACAGAATTTGACTTATGGTCAACATCCTGATGGTAGCTGGGGTATTGCACATGGTGCAGCAGAGGCAGCAGAAATGGGGTTTTGGGCAATTCATTTAGATACAATGGGATTCTCCATTGCTTTAGGTGTTTTATTTTTATGGTTATTTAGATCAGCTGCAAAGAAAGCTCATGCAGGTGTACCTTCAGGCCTTCAGAATTTTGTTGAATTGATGGTTGACTTTGTTGACGGTAGCGTTAAAGAAACTTTCCATGGAAAAAGCAAAGTTATCGCACCATTAGCATTAACGATATTCGTTTGGGTATTTTTAATGAATACCATGGATTTAATACCGGTAGACTTTATCCCTGCTTTAGCTGGGCTTATGGGTATTGAATACATGAAAGTTGTACCAACAACGGATATGAATGCAACGCTTGGTATGGCATTCTCTGTTTTTGCATTAATTATTTATTACAGCATTAAAGTCAAAGGTGTTGGTGGCTTTATTGGTGAATTAACGTTACAACCATTCGGTAAATGGATGATTCCATTCAATTTACTACTTGAAGGCGTTGGCTTGATTGCGAAACCAATCTCTTTAGCACTTCGTTTGTTTGGTAACTTATATGCAGGCGAGCTGATCTTCATATTGATCGCTATTCTACCTTTCTGGGTACAATGGGCGCTTTCAGTTCCTTGGGCAATATTCCATATTTTGGTAATCGTATTACAAGCATTTATTTTCATGATGCTAACAATCGTTTACTTAAGCATGGCTCATGAAGAACATTAATTGCTCATAAAGCAATTAATGTTAAGAATTTTGTTATAAACCTTATCTAAAACTGTGAAAATGTAGGAGTTAAAATGGAAACTGTAGTTGGTCTTACTGCGATTGCTGTAGCCCTTCTTATCGGTCTAGGTGCCTTAGGTACTGCGATCGGTTTTGGTCTGCTAGGTGGTAAATTTTTGGAAGGCGCTGCGCGTCAACCTGAGATGGTTCCAATGCTGCAAGTTAAAATGTTCATCGTAGCGGGTCTTCTTGATGCCGTAACTATGATCGGTGTTGGTATTGCGTTGTTCTTTACTTTCGCTAACCCATTCGTTGCTCAGGTTGCTGGCTAAGTTTTTACGATAATCGTAATGACTTTTTTAAACGACTTAGAGCGAGGACATTAGCGTGAATTTGAATCTCACACTCTTCGGCCAAGCTATTTCGTTTGCTATTTTTGTCTGGTTCTGCATGAAATATGTATGGCCACCAGTCATTGCTGCGCTAGAAGAGCGCAGCAAAAAAATTGCAGATGGTTTAGAAGCAGCGAACCGCGCTTCACGTGATCTTGAGACAGCTCAAGAGCAAGCGACTAAAACGCTACGTGAAAGCAAAGTAGAAGCAGCCGAGATTATTGAACAAGCCAACAAACGTGCAAACCAAATTATTGACGAAGCGAAAGAGCAAGCATTGACTGAAGGTCAACGTTTGCGTACTGCAGCTCAAGCAGAGATTGAACAAGACGTAATGCGTGCTAAAGAAGCATTGCGTGCTCAAGTTTCTCTACTTGCTGTAACTGGCGCAGAGAAAATTTTGGGAGCCATTGTTGACGAGAAAGCCCACAGCGAGCTAGTTGAAAAACTCGCAGAAGAGCTTTAAGCGAGGGTCCAATGGCTGAATTAAAGACAGTCGCGCGCCCGTATGCTAAAGCAGCGTTTGACGTGGCACGTGAAAAAAATCAGATTGTTGATTGGGATAATATGTTAAGCATATTTGCTCTTTCAGCAAGTGATAATAAATTTTCACAAGCTCTAGCAAACCCTTCTTTTAGCGCGGAAGAAAAGGCAGGTGCTCTAGCTGATGTATGTACTGAAGTTGCAACAATTGAAGGGAAAGCTTTTTTACTTTCCTTAGCAGAAAATAATCGCTTAACATTATTACCTGCTATTTCAACGTTGTTTAACGAGTTCAAGTTGAATTATGAGAAAGCAGTAGATGTTGTTGTTACCTCTGCTTTTCCTTTAACAACGGAACAAGAAAATACATTAGCCGTTTCATTAGGTAAGAAATTAGATCGAATGATCAACTTATCCAGTGAAACAGACGCAGGCCTAATTGGTGGCGTGGTTATCCGAACAGGTGACTTAATCATCGACGGCTCAGTACGCGGAAAATTAGCAAAACTGGCCGAGGCGATAAACTCCTAGCGTTTTGAAAAATCAAAACCAGGGTTGAGGAATTTAGCATGCAGCAACTGAATCCATCTGAGATCAGCGAGATCATTAAGAAGCGCATCGATAATCTTGATGTTTCTTCTGATGCCCAAAATGAGGGCACAATAGTCAGCGTAGCAGACGGTATCGTATTGATCCACGGTCTAGCTGACGTAATGTACGGGGAAATGATTGAATTCCCTGGTGGTGTTTATGGTATGGCATTAAACCTAGAGCGTGACTCTGTTGGTGCTGTAGTATTAGGCAACTACCAAAACCTTGTAGAAGGTCAAAAAGTTAAATGTACTGGTCGTATTTTGGAAGTTCCAATCGGTCCAGAACTATTAGGTCGTGTTGTTGACGCATTGGGTAATCCAATTGACGGCAAAGGTCCTATAAATGCACAACTAACTGATGCCGTTGAAAAAGTTGCACCTGGTGTAATTGAACGTCAATCAGTAGATCAACCAATTCAAACAGGCTACAAAGCGGTAGACGCTATGGTACCTGTAGGTCGTGGTCAACGTGAGTTGATCATCGGTGACCGTCAAATTGGTAAAACAGCACTTGCTATCGACACAATCATTGCTCAAAAAGACAGTGGTATTAAATGTGTTTATGTTGCTGTTGGTCAAAAGCAATCTACTATTGCTAACGTAGTTCGCAAATTAGAAGAAGCTGGTGCAATGGAATATACAACAGTCGTTGCTGCGGGTGCATCTGACCCTGCTGCTATGCTGTTTTTAGCTCCGTACACTGGTTGTACTATGGGTGAATACTTCCGTGACCGTGGTGAAGATGCGTTGATCGTATATGATGATTTGACTAAACAAGCTTGGGCTTACCGTCAAATTTCATTGCTACTTCGTCGTCCGCCAGGCCGTGAAGCTTACCCAGGTGATGTTTTCTATCTACATTCTCGTCTTCTAGAACGTGCATCTCGCGTAAACGTAGACTATGTAGAAGCCTTTACTAAAGGTGAAGTGAAAGGTCAGACTGGTTCTTTAACCGCTCTTCCTATCATTGAAACTCAAGGTGGTGATGTATCTGCTTTCGTACCAACTAACGTAATTTCCATTACAGATGGACAGATATTCTTGGAAGCTAGCTCGTTTAATGCAGGTATTCGCCCTGCAATGAATGCTGGTATTTCTGTATCTCGTGTTGGTGGTGCTGCTCAGACTAAAATCGTTAAAAAACTAGGCGGTGGTATTCGTCTAGCATTAGCTCAATATCGTGAATTGGCTGCATTTGCTCAGTTCGCTTCTGATCTTGATGAAGCAACTCGTAAACAGTTAGAACATGGTAAGCAGGTTACTGAACTGATGAAACAGAAGCAGTTTAGTCCAATGCCTGTCGCTGACATGGGCGTTATCCTTTACGCTGCTAATGATGGCTACCTTGCAGATGTTGAAACAAGCAAAATTAGCAGTTTTGAAGTATCTTTGTTGGGCTATATGCACAGCGAACATGCAGATTTGATGGCTGACATCAATAAAACTGGTAATTATAACGGCGAGATTGAAGCAACTTTTAAAGCGGCAATCGAGAAGTTTAAAGCGACACAAACTTGGTAATGGCTTTGGTGATGTTGGTTTATAACCAAACATCACCAACCCATCTCTGTTGTTTGTGAATTAACATTCTCACAAGGGCAGTTCATTATGGCAGTCGGAAAAGAGATACGCACACAGATTGCGAGCATTAACAATACGCGTAAAATTACCCGTGCTATGGAAAAAGTAGCTGCGAGTAAGACACGTAAAGCTCAGGATCGTATGGCTTCTTCTCGTCCGTATGCGGAGCGAATTCGCCAAGTTATTGGCCATTTGGCCAATGCTAATCCTGAGTATAAACACCGTTACCTTACCGATCGTGAGGCGAAGCGTGTTGGTTATATCATAGTCTCATCTGATCGTGGTTTATGTGGTGGTTTGAATGTCAATGTATTCAAAGCAGCACTAAGAGATATGAAACAGTTTTCTGATGACGGTGTCGAAATTGACATCTGTGCTATCGGTAGTAAAGCTGTATCATTCTTCAAAAACTATGGTGGTAATGTGGCAGCTGCAGTTACTGGTTTAGGTGACGCACCTGAAGCTTCTGTCCTAGTTGGCAGTGTTAAGGTAATGCTGGATGCATTTGATGAAGGTCGTCTTGATCGTTTGTATGTTGTTTCTAATGAGTTTGTAAATACAATGACTCAGAAACCTACGGTTGAGCAGCTTTTACCGCTTAATGCAGAAGAGAATGAACAATTACAACACCACTGGGATTACATTTACGAACCTGAAGCCGTTGATATTCTTGATGGTTTATTGGTTCGTTTCATCGAATCTCAAGTGTATCAATCAGTTGTCGAGAATATTGCGTGTGAACAAGCCGCTCGAATGTTGGCTATGAAAAACGCAACAGATAATGCTGGTGATATCATCGATGAACTACAGTTGGTGTACAACAAGGCTCGTCAGGCTGCGATTACTCAGGAAATTTCTGAGATTGTAAGTGGCGCGGCAGCGGTTTAAGGTATTTTGGTATTAAGAGGATCCGAACATGAGTAGCGGACAAATCGTACAGATTATAGGTGCGGTCATCGACGTGGAATTTCCACGTGACAGTGTGCCAAAGATATATGATGCCCTTACAATTGAGGGTAAAGAGTTGGTGTTGGAAGTTCAACAGCAACTAGGTGATGGTATTGTTCGTACTATCGCGATGGGATCAACAGAAGGTATGAAGCGTGGTCTAGTAGTAGACAACACAAATAACCCTGTTTCTGTTCCTGTAGGTGTTAAAACACTAGGACGTATTATGGACGTTCTAGGTAATCCAATTGACGAAAAAGGTCCAATTGGTGCTGAAGATAGTTGGTCTATTCACCGTGCAGCGCCTAGCTATGCGGAACAATCTTCTGGTAATGAACTTTTAGAAACGGGAATCAAGGTAATCGACCTTGTTTGTCCTTTCGCGAAAGGTGGTAAAGTTGGTCTGTTCGGTGGTGCCGGTGTAGGTAAAACTGTAAACATGATGGAACTTATCCGTAACATCGCAATCGAGCATAGCGGTTACTCTGTATTCGCTGGTGTTGGTGAGCGTACTCGTGAAGGTAACGATTTCTATCATGAGATGACTGATTCGAACGTAATCGATAAAGTATCTCTTGTTTATGGTCAAATGAATGAGCCACCAGGTAACCGTTTACGTGTTGCTTTGACTGGCTTGACAATGGCAGAAAAATTCCGTGACGAAGGTCGTGATGTACTGTTTTTCGTAGATAACATCTATCGTTACACACTAGCGGGTACAGAAGTATCTGCATTGTTGGGTCGTATGCCTTCTGCGGTAGGTTACCAGCCAACTCTTGCTGAAGAAATGGGTGTTCTTCAAGAACGTATCACTTCTACTAAGACGGGTTCTATCACATCTATCCAAGCGGTATACGTACCTGCGGATGACTTGACAGATCCATCTCCAGCAACAACATTCTCACATTTGGATGCAACTGTTGTATTGTCTCGTGATATCGCTGCATTGGGTATTTACCCTGCAATCGATCCTCTAGATAGTACATCTCGTCAGTTAGATCCTCTTGTAATCGGTCAAGAACATTATGACGTTGCTCGTGGTGTTCAGACTGTATTACAGCGTTATAAAGAATTGAAAGACATTATCGCTATTTTGGGTATGGACGAGTTATCTGAAGAAGATAAGCAAACGGTTAACCGTTCTCGTAAAATTCAGCGTTTCTTGTCTCAGCCTTTCTTTGTAGCTGAAGTATTTACAGGCGCACCTGGTAAATATGTTTCTTTGAAAGACACTATTCGTGGTTTCAAAGGCATTTTAGACGGTGAGTTTGATGAGTTACCAGAACAAGCGTTCTACATGATTGGCAGCATCGACGAAGCCGTTGATAAAGCTAAGAAACTTTAACCATGCATAACCGAAGCTTAGCTTATTAAGTTTCGGTTAAGCCTGAATAAGAGAGGCATCTTATGGCTATCACAGTTCACTGCGATATCGTAAGCGCTGAGCAAGAGATTTTCTCTGGATCGGTAGAGACTCTTGTGGCGGCCGGTAGTTTTGGTGATCTAGGCATAAAACCTGGACATGCACCATTATTGACTCCACTGATTCCAGGCCCTGTTCGTGTGGTTAAACAAAATGGTGAAGAAGATGTAATCTTCGTATCGGGTGGTTATCTTGAAGTTCAACCACATCGTATTACTGTTTTGGCAGATACCGCTATTCGTGCTCATGATCTGGACGAAGCGGCTGCGCTAGAAGCTAAGAAACATGCAGAAGAATTATTGAGTCAACAGAACTCTGATATTGATTTTTCTCGTGCAACAGCTGAACTAGCGGAAGCTGTGGCTAGGTTACGAACAATCAATCAGATTCGTCATAAGTAATTGATTGATTCGTCACCCAGTAAAAAAACCACCTTAGTGCAAACGAAGGTGGTTTTTTTATGCCTATTGAAAAGAGGAGTCACAATAATTTCCATAAAGTATCAAAAATAATTTGTTGTGCCTTCGATATGTCTTTTGACTCAAGGACCACTGCTGAAGGGAAGTTATTACTAGCAAGGGAAATAATGGCACATTTGGGTGGGTAGATGGCAATATAGCTGGCATCGACAGCACCGTCTGTTTTTATCCATTTCCTCTCTGATAGTTCAGCGTCTTCACCACCATCTCCAATTGCAATCACCTTTACATTTATACCCAATTTTACTCTATGTTTCGTATAGGTTGGAAAGGGTCGATACAAGTAAGGTCGTATTGGTTTAGAAGAAAAGACGCAGTATTCTTTGTTATTTTGTTGGGAAACGACTTCCAAAATATCCCGTAATACCCATTCAATGCCATCATCTCCTTCATAATAACGAACATTTGTTTGGTTATAATCAGGCTGTTGCTGATGTAAATTTGGAATGATACTGGTTTTCAGTGTTTCGATTGTTTTCTCTAATCGTTGTTGTTTCTCTACTGCAAGTCTTAATAAAATATCAGGGTTTTCCGCTGAAAAAAAACGACGTTTTCCCTTAGGAAAATAGCTCACAACACCCTTTACCTGTAATTGCTTAAGGGATTCGTATGCTGCTCCACGATTAATACCACTTTTTTCAGCAATGTCTCTAATAGAGGCTGGCCCAAGTTGTAATAAGGTTTGATATAATTGAGTTTCTCTAGGTGTAAGACCAAGTTGTTCGAAAGCTTGTTGAATCATTCAGTTATAACCTTTGTTACGGTATTTCATGAAAGCAAAACTGAGGAGACTCAGTAGAGTTTGATTCTAATCAAGTTAGTTTAAAGATGCGATTTTTAGTTTTAGTTTTAGTTTCGCTTGGCCATTTGTATTGCATTAATGGCAATAGGTTTAATTTTTGAGGTGTTATTAGTGTCTGAAGAACTGCGTTTTGGTGGCGTTCGTCGTTTATATGGAGTGAATGCATATGAGTTTTATACTCAAGCCCATATTTGTGTTGTTGGAATTGGTGGTGTTGGAGCTTGGTCAGCAGAAGCGTTGGCACGTTCAGGCATTGGTCGAATTACCTTGATAGATATGGATGATGTTTGTATCACTAATACCAATCGTCAGATACATGCATTAGATGGAAATGTTGGTAAAGCAAAAGTTGATGTAATGGCGGATCGAATTAAGCTGATCAACCCTAACTGCGAAGTAAATATTATTGAAGATTTTGTAACGCCTGAAAATGTTGCTGAGTTATTAGATAACAGTTTTGATTATGTTATCGATGCCATTGATAGTTTAAAACCTAAAGCAGCAATGGTTGCTTGGTGTCGCCGTAATAAAGTAAAAATTATCACCATTGGTGGGGCCGGTGGGCAAATAGATCCGACAAAAGTGATGATTGCTGACCTTTCTCGTACTGAGCGAGACCCTTTAGCTGCAAAATTAAGAAACTTTCTAAGGCGACACAACAATTTTCCTAAAAATATTAAACGCCGATTTGAAGTTGAATGTGTCTACTCTACAGAACAACTTAGGTATCAACACGAAGATGGCTCAATTCGCTTAGAGAGACCTGATTGGGGGGCTGATACCAAGTTGGGATGTGATTCAGGTTTTGGTTCAAGTACTGTTGTAACGGCAACTTTTGGACTTGTGGCTGCAGGAAGAGTCTTGGAGAAACTTGCTAAAAAGGCTGAAGCCCTTTAAAGATTAAAATTATCTAAAGAAGAGCAAGGAACTGACCATGAATGTTACTTCTTTGCGCTTTGAATCTTTATCTATTATGTTCATATTAAGTCTGAGCAATTTTTTTAAGTATAGATAACACGCCATTTGTTCTTGATTGGGTTAGATAGCTGCCTAAATTTAGTTGAGCAAGTTCAGACGATAAGTCCATACTTTGTATTTCGTGTGTACTTCTGCCTTCAATAAGGCTGAGAATTGTAACTAATATGCCTCTCATTAGCTTGGCATCACTGTCTGCTTTAAACTGAGGAATGTTGTTTGTTCTATCGATAATTAACCAAACGGCAGTTTCGCAACCCTTTACTAGATTACTGTCTATTTTATCTTCTGGAGTGAGTCTAATTAAGGTTTTGCTCAAGGTTACTAGTGCTTTAAAGGTTTCCTCTTTACTACGACAGGATTGCAGCTGCTCTTTAATGTTTTGATAGGGTAGGTGTTCCATTTTAATTAGTCCTCGGATAGCAGTTCGGCGGCTTCTAGTAAGGTGTTCGCAAAGTGCTCGGCTTCTTCTATGGTGTTATAACAGGCAAAAGAAGCTCTTAATGTACCTGATACGCCCAATTGAGCCATTAGAGGGTGTGCACAGTGACTTCCTCCACGAACGGCAATACCTTTACTGTCCAAGTAGTTATTTAGGTCCATAATGTGGGCTGTTTTTACCGATAGAGACACTAAAGTACTGTTGTCTCTAGGAGAGTAAATCTCGATATCGGTTCTGTTCTCTAATAAAGAATGCACTCTTTGAACTAAAAACTGTTCCCATTGTAATATAGCTTCTCTATCGTGTTTTTGTAGATATTCACATGCCGCAGCGAGTCCAATAGCTCCTTCAATATTTGGGGTGCCTGCTTCCAGACGATACGGGAGAATATTAAATTCGGTTGCCTGATAAGTAACATGCAACACCATTTCTCCTCCAGTTTGGGAGGGTAGTAGGCTATCTAAAGCATCTGTTTTTCCATAAAGAACACCGATACCGGTAGGGCCATACATTTTATGTCCCGAGAAAACGTAGAAGTCGCAATCTAATTGACTGACATCAATCGAATAATGAGCCACTGCTTGAGCGCCATCTATTAGAGTAATTGCATTGACTTGTTTCGCATGGTGAATCACTTCTTGAATAGGTAACTGTACCCCTATAGCGTTTGATACTTGGGTGCAAGCAACGACTTTAGTTCTATCTGAAAAGTAATTGGCGTACTCTGGTTGCCATAAGCCATCAGATGTAAAAGGAATGACTCTTAACCTTGCTCCTGTGCGAAAAGCAAGTTGTTGCCAAGGGACTAAATTAGCGTGATGTTCAAGACTGGATATTAGTATTTCGTCTTCAGGGTCAAGAAGGTGCTCAATGCCATACGCGACCATATTTATGGCCTCTGTAGTACCTTTAGACCAAATGACCTGACCTTTCTCTGAGGCATTAATAAATCGTGCGACTGTTTCCCTTGCACGCTCAAATTGAGACGTTGCTTGATCACTAAGGAAATGCGCTCCTCTATGTACATTCGCATTCGTAGTTTGGTAATACCCTAGTAGCCGTTCTAAGACAAAAATTGGCTTTTGTGTGGTGGCTGCATTATCGAGATAAACCAGCTCATGTTCATATGCAGGCTGTTGTAAAATAGGGAATTCTTGTCGAATAGAGTGAGGATCAAATACCATAGATTGACTCATGCTAAATATTTTCGCTTCATTTGATTGTACCTGAAGTCGCTAGAAAAACAGCACTTACGATTTTATTTTTTATTTTTAGTTGGAAAATAGGCTATACACGATCATTATTAGTTACAGAGATTTATTTTATATATTTAGAAGGTACAAAACGTGACAGAATTTCTTTATCAAAACCTCATTGATTGGTTTCAGGAGCAGCTTGCTAAGGGGGCTTTTGTTGCTGGAGATAAAATGCCTTCATTGCGATCAGTTGCAAAGGAACAGGGTGTTAGTTTAAATACTGTGATTCATGTTTATGAAATATTGGCTAAAGAGGGCTGGATTGAATCACAGCCTAAGTCTGGTTATTTTGTATGTCATCGTTCTCAGCTCCGTGCAGCTATTCCTATTTTAAGCGATACGTTTCAAACACTTACAACTTCTTCACGATTATCTTTTGAGCAAAGAGTATGTAATCACACAACACTGACGGGCCAAGTGTATCCCTTAATGAGAAGCGATTTGTTTACTGCCGATACAAAATCAAAAATGGCGATCGGACAAGGAGAAAAAGCAGCTCTTAATGGAGTGAATGAGCATTTAAATGCGCTTGGTATTCAGAACAAAGCTGACTCTATATGGTTAGGGCACAGCTCTCAGGCGCTTTTTACTCAGGCAGTTCATCAGTTAACGAATGTGCAAGATAAGGTTTTGGTTATTGCTCCCTGTGATTATCGGCTTACTCAAACCTTATTGGACCTAGATAGAGTTCCTGTTGTTATTACTGCGGGTAATCATGGAGCGGATTTGGATTTAGTACGTGAGTGCATTGAAGAGCAACAAATTCAGTTGGTTGTTTTACCTGGGCAATTTTCTTTACCTGCAGGGCAATTGATAAGCAATTTAAGTTTACGACGTTGGATCGCTTTATTAGATGAGCTTAATTTATTAGCGATCGAGTGGGATATGTCCTCTTGCTTAAGTTATAAAGGCAAATGGCCTATTACCTATAAATCCTTAGACGCACAAGGGCGTGTTTTTTATATTGGGGCTTTAGAGCATTTTGACCAGCAGGGTAATGATATTGCTTGGGTATTGTTAGATGGTCAATTCTCTTCTTTTAATCATGCTTTCTTTGCTGCTCAGTTAACGCCACCTTTAGGAGTTCAGAATGCCTTTCTACAAGGCTCAAAACAGAATCTAGATAGAAAACTGAATGGACTAGCACGTGCTATTTGGAGAAAGGCTGAAAGTATAAAAGCGCAGTTAGAATCCTCATTGAGCGATAAAGTTAGTGTGATAGCAGCAAAAGGTGGGAGATTTTTATGGTTACGATTCGATACCACTCTTGCTGATTCTTTACGTTCAGCACTAGAGGCTGCGAAAGACACAAATAAATTAGGGTTACTTGCTGGAGAGTTGGTTTTTTATGAAAAAGGTGCCCATGAATGGCTGGCGCTAAATTTAACAACAGAAGAAATAGATACGACTCTTTTGTGGCTGATTGAAGAGCTCACAAAAATAGAGCCTGTGATTGAAGAAGAGGTAAGTGAGGAATCTGAAAAACAAATAAAAGACTCGAAAAAAGTGGAGGAAGCCGACTTAAGCGATCGTAAAAAAGAGGAAGTGGAGCCTTTATATAATCCAATGTTAGATCTTATTAATCATGATTTTGGATAAAACCCCTTTGTTACAGAGAAATATTGGAAAGAAGGTGCGAACAAGCTCTCTTGCCTCAGTATGTGAATAAAAGCCTGCTATTCGAGGCGACTTAATGTGGAGTGGTTTATGACCCCTAGTTTAAATCTTGATTTTGTTCGTTCACAATTTCCCGCTTTTTCTGAGCCGTCTCTTCAGGGGCAAGCTTTTTTTGATAATGCGGGTGGATCGTATGCTTGTAAACATGTGATTGACCGTTTAACAAACTACTATAAAGAGACAAAGTTGCAACCGTACCATTTGCATCCTGCTTCCCAAAAAGCAGGTCAACATATGGATGAATCATATAACAGATTAGCTGAATACTTAAATATAGAAGTGGATGAAGTTCATCTTGGCCCCTCAACGTCTCAAAATACTTATGTATTAGCGAATGCATTTGCTAACATTTTGCATGAGGGGGATGAAATTGTTGTTACCAATCAAGATCATGAAGCTAACTCAGGTGTTTGGCGCCGCCTAGCAAAGAAAGGCATTATTGTTAAAGAGTGGAAGGTAGATCCATTGACAGGAACACTGGATGTTTCTCAATTAGATGTACTTTTTACTTCTAAAACAAAGTTACTGTTATTTCCCCACTGTTCAAACTTGGTCGCTCATATTAACCCTGTTGCTGAAATTTGCCATAAAGCCAAACTGTGTGGTGTTCGCACTGTGGTTGACGGTGTGTCGTATGCAGGGCATGAATTACCTAATGTCGGAATTTTAGGTGCAGATATTTACTTATTTTCTCTTTATAAAGTTTATGGCCCTCATATTGGTGTTATGGCCATTCGGTCAGATATGGCAGAAGAATTAGGTAATCAATCCCATTACTTTAATGGGGAGTATAAACACAAATGGTTTGTACCTGCTGGCCCTGATCATGCGCAAGTGGCGGCTAGCCAAGGAGTGATGGATTATTTTGATGCATTGCATGATTACCATTATTCAAAGACAGCAGACGTTCAAGAAAAAGCGCAACGAATTCGCTCATTAATGCATGCAGCGGAAACACCTTTATTATCTCAGGTACTTTCATTCGTTGATAAACACCCTCAGCTTACTTTAATAGGCCCATCCAGCGCTCAAGAAAGAGCCGCTGTTATTTCTTTGGTGCCTAAAAATCAAACTCCACAGCAATTAGCATTGGCTTTAACTAAGAAGGGCATTATTTGTGGTGCTGGGCATTTTTATGCGGTGAGGTTACTTGAGGCGATGGGAATAGACCCAGAGACGGGTGTTGTCAGGTTGTCTTTTGTTCATTACACAAGTCAAAATGAAATCGACCAACTGCTTAACGCTCTTGAGGATTGTGTGCCACGGTAGTTAATTATCATAAACTTCATAGAAGAGGCGATAGGATTATATCGCCGCTTTTATGTTGTTTAACATAGAATTTATGTCTGTGTAATCTAAAGGAATATGAACCAGTTTATCACCTTTTAAGACGGCCAAAGATGGAAATGAATTGAGCTCTAAATTGCGGGCACTGTTGATTTCTTTTTCCAGTAATCCTTGGTCTTTTGTATGCTGCATTGCCTTTTGAAACTCGATTGGATTGAGTCCAATGTGCTCAGCGCAGTGGCTTAACGTATCAATATCTGAAGGGTTTTTTGCTTTTAAATAATACGCTTCTTGTATTGCTTGTAGCATGTCTGACTCTAAATTATGGTCTCTGGCAACAAAACAGGCTCGACAAGCTGGGTAGGTTGAACGTCTAGGTTGGCATAGTGTCCAAAAATCGAAATTAAATTCGGTACCTAATTGATTTGCTATACGTTCCCATGTTCCTTGTAGCATGGTTTGCATTTGCGTTGGCATAGGATCATTTGAATCGACAGCCAAACCCCCTAACATAGTATTGATTGAAAGCTCTCCAGATTCGATACTAGGCTCTAGCGCCTTTTGTAAGGCTTTCCACGTTGGTTTAAACCCCCAGCACCAGCTGCACATGGGGTCATAGCAGTAAATTAATGTAGCTGACATGATATTGTCCTTACTAATTGAAAAATACGAGTTCTTATTTTCTAAGACTGTTGTTTGGCAAAAAAGATTGAATAAAAAAGGCAAATCGATGATTTGCCTTTTCTTAAAAAGTAACGAGCCCTTAAGGTTAGCTTTGCTTAAGAATGTCTGCAATAGCTGAGCACAAAGGGTCCATATTATCATGAGTCATACCAGCAACATTAATACGGCCTGATCCCACTATGTAGATGCCATATTGCTTTCTAAGTTGAGAGACTTGTTCTGGGTTTAGTCCTGAAAAGGAAAACATGCCTTGCTGTTTTGAGATAAAAGAAAAGTCTTGATCGACTCCTTTTGATCTTAACGTACTGACGAATAACCCTCGCATATCATGAATACGCGTCCTCATACTTTGTAATTCCATTTCCCATAAGCTGCGTAAGGCTTTGTTTGATAAAATCTCAGTGACAATCGCTGCACCATGCGCTGGTGGGTTGGAATAATTGGTTCTGGCCGTTCGTTTAATTTGAGTGAAAGATGCGTTTGCTTGTTCTGCTGTTTCACAGACAATAGTGATTGCACCGACACGTTCATTGTACAAACCAAAATTCTTAGAAAAAGAGCTGGCTATAAGCATTTCTGGAACTTGTTCAGAAAAGGCTCTCAGCCCTTGAGCATCCTCTTCTAACCCGACTGCAAACCCTTGATAAGCGAAATCGAATAAAGGAAGGAAACCCTGTTTGCTACAAAGTTTGGCTAGCTGTTGCCATTGTTCTTTTGTTGGATCTATCCCAGTTGGGTTGTGGCAGCAGCCATGGAAAAGAACAACATCACCTTCCGGTATTTGAGAAAGACTAGCCAATAATGATTCAAAGTCTAAACTTTTAGAGGCGGCATTGTAATATGCATAACTGCCAACCTCTAAACCTACCGATTGAAAAATAGCTTGGTGATTTGCCCAAGTTGGATTACTCACCCAAATGGTAGATTCTGGTAAATGCTTTTTTATAAACTCAGCCGCAACACGTAACGCCCCAGTTCCGCCTGGAGTGTGCGCCGTGTGGGCGAGGTTTTTATTAACAATTGGGTGGTCGTCACCAAATAATAATGTTTGAACAGCATGTCTGTAATTTTCAGTACCTTCGATACTTAAATAACTTTTTGTAAACTCCTGTTCTAATAGTCGTTCTTCTGCTTGTTTTACTGCTTGAAGAATCGGCGTATTGCCTTTTTCGTCTTTATATACACCAACCCCTAAATTAATTTTTTCTGGGTTAGTTTCATTATTATAGGCGTCATTTAGGCCAAGAATAGGATCAGCTGGAGCTGCTGGAATGTGTGCAAACATGGTGACTCCCCAATAGGGTTATTTACCGTTTAGTAGATTTAAATGAAGGTATAAATTCTGTGTATATATTACTCGATGATGCCTTACTCTGCTACCTTGAGTCTGTTTTTATATAGGAAATGGAGGGAGTTAAGTGTAAATTTTGAGAAAACAAAATTCCGCTGCAAGAACTATAGTCAACGTAAAAAAACAACATTAAGGCCAATAAAAAACAGGTATGGCGGAGAGGTCGTTTATTAACCCTAAGAAGATCCTAAAAAGGAGTATTTAATTTAGGGAGTTAATTTAAGTCCCATCCATCTGAAATGGATTCATTGAGTCTTTTTTCCTCTAGATAGTCTTCAATGGAGCGTCTTGCTTTAAGCATGCGAATACTGCCCTCTTTTTGGTCCCTTTCGTTTTTCTCATTTTCTAGTGACATTGAAGCGTAAAGAATATTTGTTTTCACTTCACTTAACATTTGAGTAGACTTGCTCATCGTGATTCCTCTCTGAATTAACCAAGATGACAGAGAATGTATTGATTACTGTCATCGACCAGTGAAAAAAGCCAAAATAGGCGTACAACAAGTAATATGTTTAAAAAACACTATTAGTGATCAAAAATCAACCTATTTTTTCGAACACACGATCTTTTATACGTAACTTATATGACAGTTTAAATACGGCGGGCAATGAATGGACGTTTCTTTTATTTTAGATGATTTAAATGATAAGCAGAGAGACGCTGTCGCAGCGCCATTACAGAACACACTCATTTTAGCAGGAGCCGGAAGTGGTAAAACTCGGGTTCTGGTTCATCGTATTGCATGGTTAATGAATGCCTATGAAATCTCCCCTTATAGTTTAATGGCGGTGACCTTTACTAATAAATCCGCAAAAGAAATGCAGTCTCGGATTGAACAACTTGTGGGCGTTCCTCCTCAAGGAATGTGGGTGGGAACTTTCCATGGTTTAGCCCATCGTTTATTACGTGCCCACTGGCGGGATGCAGGATTAAAAGAAAACTTCCAAATTATGGACAGCGACGATCAGTTGCGTCTCGTTAAACGAATTATGAAAGCGTTTAATATTGATGATACTCGCTGGCCCCCAAAACAAGTTTGTTGGTTTATCAATGCACAAAAGGATGAAGGGCGTAGGGCTGCACATGTACCTGATAGCCATGATCCTTTTTCTAAAGGTATGAAAGAACTGTACTTTCATTACGAAGAGGCGACTGAACAAGGTGGATTATTGGATTTTGGAGAGCTTTTATTAAGAGCTCATGAGCTGTTGTTAGGCAACCCTCCATTACTAAAGCATTATCAAGAGCGTTTTAAACATGTCTTAGTGGATGAGTTTCAAGATACAAACAGCATTCAATACGCATGGTTGCGCATTTTAGTTGGACAAGAAGGTTCAATTACAGCGGTGGGTGATGACGACCAGTCTATTTACGGATGGCGTGGAGCGAAAATTGAAAATATTCATAATTTCACCAAACATTTTACCGAGGTAAACACCATTCGCTTAGAGCAAAATTATCGCTCTACTGGCCATATACTGAAAGCCGCAAATGGTCTGATTAGCAATAATGAAGATCGTTTGGGTAAAGAGCTTTGGACTGACAGCGGCAGCGGTGAACCTATTTCTCTTTATGCTGGTTTTAATGAACAGGATGAAGCTCGTTTTATTATCGAAATAATAAAAAAATGGCGTGATAAGGGCACAGATTTGAAAGAAATCGCTATTTTATATCGATCTAATGCCCAATCACGAGTTGTAGAAGAATGCTTAGTTAGAGAACAAATTGCTTACCGAATTTATGGCGGTCATAGATTCTACGATCGTTTAGAAATTAAAAACGCTTTAGCCTATGCTCGTTTGGCGTTAGACCCAAATGACGATGGCGCTATGGAGCGTGTGATTAATGTGCCCCCAAGAGGAATTGGTGAACGCAGTATAGGGACGCTAAGAGAAATTGCCCGTGACCAAGGTTTTTCCATGTGGAAAGCGGCAGTAACCATTATAGAGCAAGGGTTATTACCTGCTCGGGCGAGCAATGCAATCCGCAGCTTTTTGTCTTTAATTGAAGGAATGTCTGTTTGCATACAACAACCTGATTTAGGTTTAGGTGATGTGTTCGAACAACTTATTCAAGAGGCGGGTCTGATTCCTTTCCACGAAAAAGAAAAAGGTGAAAAAGGCGAAGCGCGAGTGGAAAACTTGAAAGAATTAGTGAGCGCTGCCAGTGGATTTAACTGGTCTTCTGAAGATGAAGAATTCAGTTCTCCATTGATGGCCTTTTTGGATAAAGCGGTGTTGGATGCGGGAGAAGCTCAAGCGGATGAGTATCAAGACAGCATACAATTAATGACCTTACATGCAGCTAAAGGGTTAGAATTTCCATTGGTCTTCTTAACCGGTGTCGAAGAGAACTTATTCCCAAGTAAAATGTCCTTTGAAGAACCTGGTCGTATAGAGGAAGAGCGTCGTCTGTGTTATGTGGGCATCACTCGGGCAATGGAAAAACTCTACATTACCTATGCAGAATCTCGTCGTTTGTATGGCAGTGAGTCCTTTAATAGTCCATCTCGATTTATCAGTGAAATTCCAACAGATTGCATTGAAGAAGTGCGTTTGCGGTCTCAAGTGAGTCGACCTGTTTCCATGCAACGTCCAGCACTAAACCGACCAATGAATTCATCATTAAGTAGCTTACAACAACCTACAGTGAGCATTAATATGGGTGATAAAGTAAAACATCCGGTATTTGGTGAAGGGTTAGTGATTAATAGTGAAGGGCAAGGGGCTCAGACTCGTGTACAGGTTAATTTTGATGATGAAGGCAGTAAATGGCTGGTTTTAGCGTTTGCTAAACTGGAGGTGTTGTAGTCTCGTTTGTTATTCCAATATTAAATAAGAGGGGTGTGAAGTGTCGATATCAGTTGGGTTAATAGGATTTGGTCTGTCGGGTCGTATTTTTCATGCGCCTTTTATTTTGAATAACAAAAGCATGTCTCTCGATTGCGTTTACAGCAGTAAGCCTGAAGAGGTGGTTTTGCTTGCGCCTAACGCTCGTGTTGTCTCCGAAAGCGAGACGTTGATCTCTGACGAGAGTATTGATTTGGTGGTTATTACATCACCAAATGCTCTTCATTTCCCGCTTGCTAAAGCTGCATTATTGGCAGGAAAGCATGTTCTATTGGAAAAACCTTCTGTGACTAACTTAGCTGATATAGAAGCTCTATGTTCGCTTGCAGCGTCGAAAAATTTGATTTTAAGTGTGTATCAAAATCGCCGTTTTGATGGTGATTTTATTCGATTAATGGAATTGGCTAACTCTTCTACTATTGGAAAGATAAAGTACATGGAGTCACGGTTTGATCGATTCCGTCCTAATGTGCAAGACAGATGGCGTGAGCAGCCAGGAGAGGGTACAGGAATATTTTGGGATTTAGGGCCGCATTTATTAGATCAAATGCTGTGTCTTTTTGGCGAGCCTTTATGGGTTCAAGCCAGTATGAGCAAATTAAGAGAGAAGAGTGAAACAACAGATTTTTTTAATGTTGAATTGGGGTATGAAGATAAGAGCATCAGGATTGCTTCTTCGCCGTTTGAAGCTGGCGAACAAGTGCGTTTTAAAGTGAATGCAACAGGTGGAAGTTGGCACTGCTTCGGGTTAGACCCTCAAGAATCTGCTTTGAGAGCAGGTCAAATGCCTAGTGATGCTGCGTTTCCAAATAGAGGTGATGTGCAGTCTGCTATTTTATATCAGGCAAATTCACAGGGAGAAATCGAGGTTGTTAAAGAGCCTTTAACATTGAGCTTGTACTCAGAGTTTTATGATTCTTTAAGTCAAGCAATTCTTGAAGAGGGCACGGCTCCTGTGGGTCTAGCTGACGCGTGTAAATTGATTTATGGGTTAGAGCTTGCGGAACAGTCTTCGTTAGAAGGAGTAAGATTACCTTGGAAATATAGCTCGCTGTTTTGAAGAAAGGGCTTATTTGCACCTATCTAAAAGTGCTTGAATGATTTAAAAAAACTCAGAATTCTATTGAGAGAATGATGAACTCCCCATAGTATCTAGAGCTTACGTTTATAAGATAAGAAGAAACGTATCAAAAAATAATAATGTTGAGGGATTGTAGAATGCTAAAAGTAAAAAGTTGGGGTAAGTTTGCATTGGCAAGCTTGGCCGCTGCAACATTGGTTGCTTGTGGTGGTGCCGAAAAAGAAATCGTAGAAGTGGAAGTTGAGAAAAAAGTCGATCCTATTAATTGGAAAATGGTAACGACTTGGCCGAAAAACTTTCCAGGTTTAGGTACTGGTGCAGAAAATTTAGCGAATAACATTACTGAAATGTCTGGTGGACGTTTGAATGTAAAAGTTTATGCGGCTGGCGAATTGGTTCCACCATTGGAAGTATTTGATGCCGTATCTCGTGGTACTGCTGAAATGGGCCACAGTGCAGCCTATTACTGGAAAGGTAAAGCTCCTGCGGCACAGTTCTTCACAGCCGTTCCGTTTGGTTTGACGGCTCAAGAGATTAACTCTTGGATATACCATGGCGGCGGTATGAAGTTGTGGGAAGAAGTATATGAACCATTTAATCTTATTCCTTTAACTGCTGGTAATACTGGTGTGCAGATGGGTGGTTGGTTTAATAAAGAAATCAATTCTGTTGATGACTTTAATGGTTTGAAAATGCGTATACCAGGCTTAGGTGGCGAAGTTCTGAAAAAAGCCGGTGGTATTCCAGTTAACCTTCCTGGCGGCGAAATATTTACTGCTCTGCAAACAGGTACTATTGATGCAACTGAATGGGTTGGCCCATATAATGACCTAGCTTTTGGTTTATACAAAGCTGCGAAGTACTACTACTATCCAGGTTGGCATGAGCCAGGTTCTTCAATGGAATCAATGGTCAACAAAACCGCGTTTGAAGCGCTACCGAGAGATTTACAGTTGATCGTTCGTTCTGCGGCTCGCCAAGCAACTCAAGACATGTTGGATGAATTTACTGCATTGAATAATGATGCATTAAAAACATTGGTTGAAGAGCATAATGTGCAGCTTAAACCATTCCCGAAAGATGTGTTGAGCGCGTTGAAAGTTGCGTCTGAAGAAACGTTAGCTGAAGTTGCCGCTGGTGATGAAATGAGTGCAAAAGTATATGCATCATTTAAAGATTTCCGTGAAAAAGTGGGTTCATGGCACTCTGTCTCAGAACGTGCTTATATCAATGCACGTGATGGTGAATAAACGCGGTTACTGATTCTTAGAAACGGTAGTTAAAAAAAAGCCCAAACTCCGGTTTGGGCTTTTTTATGTGCAGTTAGTGAA
Organism: uncultured Marinomonas sp.; assembly: GCA_947493575.1. Taxonomy (GTDB): domain Bacteria; phylum Pseudomonadota; class Gammaproteobacteria; order Pseudomonadales; family Marinomonadaceae; genus Marinomonas. The sequence goes on along the minus strand of CANLRQ010000001.1, from coordinate 224,850 downwards.
TTACAGTGTTTTCATGTATTCTACTAATTGCCATTTTTCTGCATCGGTTAAGTCGGTGCCAAAATCGTGTCCAAGGTTAGAATTACCTTTGGCAATTTTCCCTTGTGAGTCAAGTACTTGAAATTCACTAGAAGGACTAGGATAGGATCCAATAGACTCCGCTTTTTCGTTTACATAACCCACCACTTTCGGGTCAAAATTACGGTTACCTACCCAAAATTTGGTTTGTCTGTCTTCAGGCTTCTGTAACGTTTCCCATAAGTTGGCAACTGATCCATTATGCATATAAGGCGCTGTAGCCCAGATGCCGTTTAATGGACGAGCTTTATAAACGAGGCCTTTGAGGTTCAGCTCTCCATTTACCATAGGTTCATTTTTGTCCACGGGTTGTTGAATCGAGTCACGAGCCTGAGCGTGCATTAAAGCGTATTCTTTTAATGATTTAGCCTTTCCTTTTGCGCCGTCACCTAATGGCATTAGACCTGCTTTTAATGCTGTTTTAGGATCTTTTAGAATTAAGCCAACCACACCATTTACCGGTATGCTAATAGCATCCGCTTCAGCCCCAAACTTATCTCCTGCCAAAATTAGCTGTTTCTCACCCTCTAAAATCAATGTTTTCGCTTGGTGGAATTCTGCATTCCATGCCGTCATTGGATCCGTTCCAACTTCTTCTACTGGTGTCTGAACTGCAATGTAGAGGTCCTTTTCTTGCTCTCTGGTCATGACTTGATGACAGCCAGAGCATTGAGCTTGATAAAGAATGCTGCCTGCTGCGGCCTTTTGAGTATCTATAGGTGGTAAATACTCTTCTGGCCATTGTGGAGAGCGCAGGGCTTTAACCCATGTTTCCAGTTGCCCTAAGCCAAGCATATCTACAGAAGAAGAATACGATGTATTTAATCCGATAAGTTGTTTCCACCAAGGCGCTTTTTCTATGGATAATCCGCCAAATACACCAACGACTTCTCCAATATTACGTGATAAAGGACCAACAACAGGCGTATTTGGAGCTGAAGCGTTCCATTGAACGACATCGGATTGATGTGTTCCCCACAGAAATGGGTAAGAAACGGGTGCATCAGGCACATTTTTGTTGGTTAAATCGTGTAACGCAAACGCCGTTCCTTCGTTTTGAATGTTGCCAAAGGCGTCCAAACGCGCATAACTTGTAAAATCTTTTGGTAAGTCGCTTGGTAAAGCATTTACTTTTTGACGCTGTGCAATTTTTATCGCCATTTGAGTAAAGCTCTGACGAAGCTGTACGGCATTTTTAATGGAGTATTGATCAGCAAGAACATTTTTAGCAAAACGTTGGAATTTAATTTCGTCAGAATTCGTGGCATTCATTGCCTCGGTAAGACGATCAAAAAAGAGAACGAAGTTTGCTAGTGTTGGCGCTCCTTCTATTAAAAACTTCTTTCCTTGATAATCGAGTTGATTGGTATGACATGCAGCACACGTCATGCCAACCCAAGCATCTCCTTTTGGATCTTTATTTAACGCAAAACCGATTGGCAAACCTGAAGGATTTAAGTTAGATGACTGCTCGGGTAAGTAGCCTAAATAGCTCATGTGATCACTGCTACGAAATAAATCTTGGCTCTCAGCAACTTCTAACCAAGTAAACCAGTTATAAGGAATGATTTGAGAGCCTTGGCTAGTAAACCAAAATTGTTCTTTTGTTGTGTCATCCCATGCTTGATCAAGACCGATTCTTTCAACAGTAGCACCAGCAGGTTCTATTGGTTGTATGTCATCTGCCTGACTAAAACTGTTGTTGTACATTAGGCTTGAACAGCCAGTTACACCAACGGCCACAACGGATAAAGCGATAAGGGTAGGACGTAACGGATATTTCATAATACGTTTCCTTGTACTGGAAGGGAATGAAGGTTAATGGGCATAACTTCTACTGCTTGCACTTAAGCATGTAGATAAATAAAGAGTCTCACCTCTTTCATTATGAAGGTGCTATCGATCATTCCTGATTTTATTAAAGTAACCCAAAAGCAGTATCTCTCTCCTTTTTTTATTTTAAAAGTACACCATGATACAGATAGCTTTTTATCGACAGAGAGTAAAAAGACTTTGGATTGGGGGTGAAATCCTTTTGATGTTGTAGATTAGTCAGGGTGAGGTGCTTGTAGAGCTAATTTTTGAGTATGTTATGAAAGAAGTGACGAGCCTTTTGTAGATTAGGTAACAGCTTTTTTACAAAGCGTGTCCAAGCAAGTTGGAAAGGTAAATAATACAATTCAAGTAAGCTAGGGTTTTGCATTTTACCGGAAACCCCAAATTGTACCTTTTGATTATCGTGACCAAACTTTAATGAGTTAAACAAACGATCCCATATGGCTAGTACTACGCCAAAATTACAATCAAAATGAGCTGGATTTAAAGAGTGATGCAGTTGGTGCTGGGCTGGTGAAATAATCCATTTTTCTAAGTACTTCCCATAACTTATTGGCAGTGTGCTGTGTCTTAAATTTGCCCCGAAAAGGTTAAATAAATAGGTACTGACAACTACTCCAAAGATAGTATAGAGAGACATTTGCTTTGGAAAGCACACCGCAAATACCCCAATGACGATGCCTTGTGAAACCGCTGATCTTAAAGAAAAAAGTATGCCTTCAATTGGGTGAGTGCGAAACACAGTAAAAGGCGTCATTGTTGAGGCACTGTGGTGAACTTGATGGAAAGCCCATAATGTAGGGGACTTATGCATTAACCAGTGAAGAAAAAAGCGTGAAAAATCATCGACTAGAAAATAGCAGAGAGTGAATAAAGCCACTACCCAGCCAGTAGATAGGCTGATGATGGCTGTCCCATTTAGCCAGCTTAATGTTTGCCAATCCAATGCCTGCCAATAAATCCAAGTAGCAATAACTGACTGTGATAGCAAAGAAGGGCCTATAAGTGACATGAGAAATTTATTAAGCAACCACATACCATAGTCGCGTTTAGAGGATGGATGCCACCAAACCGCTGGGGACAACCAACTAAAAGAACGCTTGAAGCCATTGGTTCCGTATTTCAACGTATACCAGGTACAGGCAAACAAAGCTGCTGTAAATAGATACAGTAAAGTCACCCGCTTTTTGGGGTTAATAAGATCCGTAAAGGCGTCGCTTAAAGTAAGCGAAAACCAATCAAAAAAAGCATCCAAATAAAAATACGGCCACTGATAAAATCAATGGCCGCTCCCTCGTATACGATTGTTATTTCAATAGAGGCCTTCGCACGACTACTAAGCTTGCTAATACTTTGTTAAAAGCAGACTCGTCTTATCATCGCTCATGACTTCGTTCAAAGGTCTCCAATAGTGTTAATTTATTGATCTTTAGTCGTTTTCTGCACTATTTGACTCTGCATCCACTTGCTTTAGAACGTTGGTAATATTTGCCGTTTCGTCATTTAAACGTGCATTCAAAGAAAAAGCTTTGCCTAGTAGATTTTGCGTCTTAATCATATTTAACTGATAAGCTTTCATACTAACAGATGTAGATTGTACGTATTCGCCATTTCCATCCACTGCAATCACTTGTGAGCCACCGAATAATACTGGGCTAAAACCAATTAGGCGATTTAATTGTACTTCAGTAGCACCAAGATCTTGGCCTGAAGCACTTAAAGATAGCGCAAACCCTTTTAATTCACCCCAATGCTTTACGTAGTTACGGAACGCTTTTTTAACATCACCACCTGTTTGGCTAGCAGCGTCTAATGTTGCTAAGTCGCGGTATACACTGCCAGCATATTTAAATGCGGCTTCAGCAATGACTTGTTGCCAAGCTGTTTTGATTGTATCTGCGTAGGCATGTAACTGTTTTAGTTCTTCTTCGGATAGTATTTCGCCTTTGGCATTTTTAATTAGAGAACGGCCATCGTAAAAAGCTTGCACAATTTTATGGAAATACTCGGTGCCGCCTGAGCTATCAATAGATGCTGCATAGTAGGCATGGGCATAAGCCATTTCAGAGGTAAGGTCTACTTTACCGTCTTTATTGAAATCGGCTTTTTCTAAATATTCAGGGTTTAATTTAACAATTTGCACAATTTCTTTAGGTGTTAGATTAAGTGAGTGAGCTGGCGCACCAAAGTAACCAAAAGCTTCATCCCATACGTGTTCTTTGCCTGTGTAAGGCACACCTTCTTTGTAAGGTGTGTTATTTGGATACGCACCTGCTTCCAATTTTTCATCTAAATAGTGGTTCACAGCCTTGTTATAGAAAACAGCACCCATAGTAAATTTAGAGATTAATTGAATGTAGTCGTAACCATTAATAGCATCAAATCCCGCATTAGTTTGGTTCGCTTTGTCTATCATGTCTGCTAATACTTCCGCACCTGATAGGCTGCCAGGCCAACCACTGATAGCACCTTTGTAAGCACTGGACTCTAGGTTTTTGCCTTTGGATAATTCATCAATATTTGTTTGTAGAATAGGGAATCCATCTTTGCTTACTGGATCAATAATCGCTCGACCTGCATCTGTGCTGGTAAAATAGGTATTCATTTCTACCCTAGTTACGTCACTGTTATCAGTACTTGTTTTTTTTATGAGTTTCTTAAGAGAGTTGTGTAGAGCGTGACGCGCTATTTGCCCCCCATAAGATACAGAAGAAGTCGCCTCTCCTTGATAACCTTTTAATGTAACGTCAAAGTCATATTCCGCAGCAACAGCTGGTAATGTAATGCTTAAACTAATTAGTGATGCAAGTAGACTTTTTTTCACAGGGCTCTCCAAAACACAGTTAAATCAAAAATAGATAATCATTTGATGCTAACACAATAATTAACGATAATGAAATTAATTATCATTTAGTAATTGATGATTTTTATGTTGAAGGGAAATTGAGAATAAGAGATGAAGGTGTGTGATTTGACGCTTAGGGTGATATGACAATAAAGGGGATAATCAAAAAACAAAGAGGAGAGTCAAAAAACGTATTTTACGATAATGAGCTTACCGCAAAATACGTTTTTTTAGATGGAAGGTTATTCTTCCATAATACCTAATTCTAATAAGGTCGCATTACCACCGATCGCCGTTGTATTGATACTCACTGTACGTTCGGTTATAAAACGTAAAATGTAGTTCGGGTTGGCAATAGTTGGCAAATTGACTAAATCAGTTTCTTCTACAAGCTGACATAGAAGACCGTCCTTTTTTGCTAATCTATGATACAGAGACGTGGCTTTATCTGTTGATGTGAGCACAGCAACACCAGCAATTAAAGGTGAATCAATAATAAGATCTTCGGTAATCTCGTCAACACTTTGAATAACGCCTTCAGGTAATGTAGGAGCAAGTAACATAGTAATTTGTTCACCAAAGTCACCTGCCGAAATCACAGTATTACCAGCAATGAGGGCGGCATACACTTGAGCGATTAAAGCTGTTTCATGTTCAGAATCATCGTCTTTTAGATGAGACGTACATAAAAATACGCCTCTTCCTTGAGTTGATAATTCATTCTTTTCTCCCGTTGGCCCGGGCAATATTACGGCTTCGCCAACATGCGTTAAAGCGTTGCTAATTTGCCATTCGGCCATATGTTGTGGTCGATCTTTTAAACTTTGTATAGAAGTTCGGAGTAAAGCCGCTCTTTCCTCTATGCCAATTTGCTCCCAGTGATCAAGTGACTGTAACGCTGTTTGAATTTGAGCTGGTTGTACTTGTGTCATCTTAATTCACTCCTAAAGGGCTTTTTCAATAGCAAAACGATGTAAATAATGAGGCCCGCCTGCTTTTGGACCTGTTCCAGATAACCCTTGGCCACCGAATGGCTGAACGCCAACAACGGCACCTACTTGGTCGCGGTTTATGTAGAGATTTCCTACACGAGCACGGCTAGCAATACGAGCACAAGTTGTTTCATTACGGCTATGTACCCCCATGGTCAGACCGAAACCTGAGTTATTAATCGTATCAACGATCTGATCTAAATCTTTCGCCTTGTAACGCACAACGTGCATGATAGGGCCAAACTTCTCTTCAGTTAACAGATCAATACTGCTAATTTCAAAAGCTGTTGGGGCAACAAAAGTGCCTTTATCCGCCCATTCAGGTAAGGCAGATTGAGCGATTAGAGTGCCTTTTACAGTCATGTTTTTTATATGATCTAGTAACATAGACTGTGCTTTCTGGTCGATAACAGGGCCAACATCGGTACTGTGGAGATAAGGTAAACCGACGGATTGTTCTTTCATCGCGCCTTTGATCATTAAGATGACACGGTCTGCAATGTCTTCCTGAATAAACATAACTCGTAATGCCGAACAACGCTGACCAGCCGAGGCAAATGCAGAACGGACGGCATCACGTACAACTTGTTCTGGTAACGATGTGGAATCAACGATCATTGCGTTTTGACCGCCGGTCTCAGCAATAACAGGTATCGGAGCAACGCCGCGATTGGATAATGTTCTATTGATCAACTGAGCGGTACCTGTTGATCCTGTAAAAGCAAGTCCCGCGATGCGTTTATCACTGGTTAGAGGCGCACCAACTGTAGCACCGTCACCCGGTAGAAGGTGGATAACATCACCAGGAACACCGGCTTCAAGCAGCAATTCAATTGCACGAACTGCAATTAAACTGGTTTGTTCAGCAGGTTTGGCTATTACGGTATTACCCACCGCAAGAGCCGCCGAAACTTGACCAATGAAAATCGCCAATGGGAAGTTCCAAGGGCTGATACAAGCAAAAACGCCACGACCTTGACGTAATAAAGTTTGTTCGTTACCTAGGAAGTTTTTAAATTTGACGGGTTTAGCAAAGTGGCTACGAACTTGTTGCGCATAATAACGGCAAAAATCTACGCCCTCACGAACTTCGTCGATACTATCTTGAATAGTTTTACCTGCTTCACGGTGGCAAAGTGCCATAAGCTCGGCATAATTCTCTTCCATCAAGTCAGCCATACGATCTAAACAGTCGGCACGTTCGTTTGCTGGGCGTTGAGACCAAGTAGGGAACGCCGCTTCAGCAAGATCAATTGCTTGAGTGACTGTTTTAGCATCTGCCCAATCTATTTGTCCTGCAGTTTCAGTGAGTTTGTAAGGGCTGGTGATTGTATGTGTGTTGTTGGTCTCAACTTTTTTACCACCCACAAGAGGGTAGGCTCTCCATTGAGTGTCTTGCCCCATGAAAGTATCGATTTGAGCTTTGAAGGGTGTCCATTCTGAGTCAATTTCTATATTTGGGCCATAGGAATTTTTACGATCTTCAAATAGGCGGATTGGTAAATCAATATAAGGGTTTGATAATGATTTACGGCTTTCGAGTAACGGTACTGGGTGGCCCACAAGCTCAGAAACAGGGTATGTCGCATCAATCAGACGATGTACGAAAGAGCTGTTTGCTCCATTTTCTAAGAGTCGTCTTACCAAATAAGGTAGTAAATCTTTATGATTACCTACAGGTGCGTAAATTCTTACATCGGTACCGCTGGTTTTGATAAGAGTGTCATACAAAGCATCTCCCATTCCGTGAAGTCTTTGAAATTCAAACTCAGTAGTAGAAGCACCTAAGTGTTGAGACAAACTTGTTACTGTCGCAATAGTATGGGCATTGTGGCTAGCGAACTGAGGGAAGATGTGCTTTCTCGTATGTTCTTGCAGCAAAAAGTGAGCGCAAGCCAAGTAAGAAACATCTGTAGCTTCTTTGCGTGTGTAGACAGGATAGCCGTTCACACCACGTTGCTGGCATAGCTTAATTTCTGAATCCCAATATGCGCCTTTTACTAGACGAACAGGAATTTGATCACCTTGTTCTTTTGCTAATGCTGTTAACCAAGTTAATACAGGAAGTGCCCTTTTCGAGTAGGCTTGAATAACCAGTCCAAATAACCCCCAGCCTTTTATGGCGTCGTCACGGTACAGTTTTTCAAATAAGTGCAGTGACAGTTCTAAACGGTCTGCTTCTTCGGCATCAATAGTAATGCCAACATTTACTTTTCTTGCTTTGATTAATAAGCTTTTAACACTTTCAAAAAGCTCACTCATAACTCTTTCTTCGTTACCTACTTCATAACGGGGGTGTAATGCAGAAAGTTTAATCGAGATAGTTGGGCGAGGGCCTTTCTTATAGCTGTCTTTACCCACTACTTCGACGGCTTTTTCGTATGAACGCAGATATTTTATAGCATCACTTTTGGTTAAGGCTGCTTCACCAAGCATATCGAAAGAATAAGCATAGCCTTTTTCACGGTAGTTTTTACCGCGCGATAAGGCTTCTTTGATATCACGCCCAAGAACAAACTGATGTCCCATTATTTTCATTGCGTGGTTCATTGCTTTACGGATAACAGGCTCAGAAACACGATTTACCAAGCGATTAACAAGGTTAGCTGGTTTACCATCTTTGGCTTCATCCATGGTAACGATTTTGCCAGTAAGCAATAATCCCCATGTTGATGCATTTACAAAAAATGAATCGGAACCTTTTGCATGAGAAGCCCAGTCCGCAACACTTAAGCGGTCTTTAATAAATGCATCGGCTGTTTCTTTATCAGGAACACGCATCAAGGCTTCAGCCAAGCACATAAGTAAGATACCTTCTTTGGTATCCAGACTGTACTCCAATAGTAGAGCATCAATCATCGACATGCTGTCATCATCTTTACGTACTTTCTCTATCAGCTTTGTCGCTGCATCCGTGCTATTTTTCAGCTCGCTCTCAGTTGGTTTTGCAAGAGGTAATAACTCTTTTAACCATGCAGCTTCATCGGCTTTATATAGAGGGGAAATGAGTTGCCACAGTTCATTAAGAGGCTTCTCAATGAAGGTAGGCTGTAAAACTTCAATGGCATTGAACATAGTAGATTCTCCGTAACGCAATAACCTATCAGTGTGTCTGGGAATGAGATTAGCTGACAGAATGAGTTATAGGACATGTCGTGCTTATTCAATCTACGAAAAATGTGACTTTTGAATAAGTGCTCCTATAGTAATGATAATGTACTTATAGGGTGCTTATTATGTCTTTCAGAAAAATCGTTTTTTTTTATAAAAAAGTCCGATTAACGCAACTGCTTCTGAAATTTAATAGGGGTAATACCTAACATTTGCGTAAAAAGGCTTGTCATCGCGCTTTGGCTAGAGAAACCACACATTTCCGCGACGTGGATAGGTGTGAATCCTTCTATTAATAACGCTTGGGCTCTTTCTATGCGCTTTCTTATTAGGTATTGATGTGGTGTTATGCCTGTTTTTTCTTTGAATCGTTCATGGAATTGGCTGACACTTAAAAAACAAAAATTGGCTAACTGGTTTATGTGAACTTTGCGAGAAAGGTTTAGCTCAATGAATTGATCTAGCTGATCTATGTCTAATTGGTTGCCTTTTGACCTTGTTGAATGGGCTGTATTTAGTTGATGGCGAATCGAGCTTAAGAGCGTATTTCCACAGGCTCTTGCGAGCATCTTGTCTTCGGGGTACTGTTGTAATTCTCCACTTAGTGCTGACGCGAGAACTTGTAACCTTGGATTCAGCTGAAAATACGCGGCCTGATCAAAGAGGCGAGATACGATTTCATACTCTTCATCTGTAATGGCTTTTTCTGATGGAGTGGGGAGATTCACCAGCATGACGCTATTTTCTCCCAACCCCTTGAAAGCATGATATTCAGACGAAGGCACTAAGCAACCTTGCCCTACCTGCAATTGCTTGTCATTACCCTTGATATCAAAGTCAGTATTGCCATCCAAAACAATCACAAGCTGATGATAATCATGCTCGTGTGTATTTGCTTGGTCAGGTAAACTGATAATGTCTGTTGGATTCAAAGTAAAGGCCAATATAGTAAACAGGTTATCATGCTGTTACGCATCAAAAAAGAAGCTCTAACCAGTAAAAAACACTATCTAATGGCATCGCTTGTTAAAATGCATCTTGTCTAGAAATGGTATCTAAGTACATTACTTTATAAGGTTCTAATAGATATTCATCGATATTATCGAAATGTGGCAAGGTAGGCACTACATTTGCGAAACTCTTATGGTCTTCAATGCTTTCCCATTTCTCGATTTCGACAACACGATTATGCTTTTCTAAGCCCTTTAATAAAACGACACTTAATGCACCAGCTTGAATCATATGTATTTGATTGGATTCTAACAGTTCAATGAAAGGCTTCACTAAGTCTGGTTTAACGTTAAATGTTACAACAACGGTTACACTCATAGAGTACGCTCCTTAAAGACAATATATAAAGAGTCTACTAAGATCATATACACTGTCTAAATCATAAGTAGAGACCTTTGCACGACTACTAGGCTTGCTAATACTTTGTTAAAAACAGACTTATCATAGCTCATGACTTCGTGCAAAAGTCTCAAGTAAAAGAGAGGCTAGTGTTTTCTCCTCTCTTCATAGTGTGGCTATAAATTGAGCTAACGTAAATAGATGAAGTACGTTTAATGGATAATTCAATCTATTTTTATGATTAAATTCCCCTGAGCACCAGACTTTAAGACGTCTTCATGGGCCTGTGATGTTTCTTCTAATGAGTAAGTTTTACGAACAACAGGCTTTAATAAACCACCATTAAGCAGTGGGTATAGAGATTTAGCAATTAAACTTAATTCAGCTGGTTTAATGTTGGCGAGGGCCACACCCATTACCGCAGCATCTCGCGCCATTAAGTCTCTTGGGTTAATTTCAACTGTTCCACGATTACCTACAACTGCAACACGGCCACCAAACGCAAGCGCTTTTAAATCTTGGTCAAGGTTATGATTGGCTAACATTTCAATAATGACATCGAAACCTTGATCAAGTGTTTGATAAGGCGCTAAGTGATCTGCTTGGGTATGATCCAGCACAGTTTGAACACCTTGGCTCTCTAATAATGCTTTGCCTTCCTCAGTGCCTGCACTTGCTATTACTTCCATTCCCATTGCTCTGGCAAGTTGGACGGTAGCAATACCAACGGCACCTGTCGCACCATGAACCAATACTTTTTCACCTGTTTTAGCATTGGCGCGGCCTAATAGAGCTCTATGTGCGGTCGTATAAGGAATGCCTAAACAAGCACCTTCTTCGTAACTCAGAGTGTCAGCAAGTGGAAATGTATGTGTCGGAATACCTATCGCGAATTCAGCTGATGACCCACTAAGGTTGCGACTAAAATAGACACGTTGACCGACGTGAAAGCCTTTAATATTGTCTCCAACTGCATCAATGATACCCGCGCCATCTAATCCCGGGGTATGGGGGAAGCTTGTTGTGTAATTGTTGGTACCGGAGCGAATGTAGGTATCAACTGGATTGACTCCTGCCGCTTTTACCGCAATCAGAAGTTGATCTGCATTGATGGTTGGAGTTGCAATGTTTTCGACAGAAAGTTCACTAGCTGGACCATAGTTCTGTATTTGGACGGATTTCATGAACGACGCCTCTCTCTATGAAAAATGGATATCAAAATGAATGTTGGAAAGTCGCAGTGACATAAGCCACTACGACTGAGTGCTAAAGGTTAGCCATAAATGACTGAAGGTAACCATGTTGCAAGGCTAGGCCAAACGGTTAGCAGTATTAATACAAAGATTTGTATGCCAATAAAAGGTATCACACCTTTGTAGATAGATGCTGTTTTCAATTCTTTTGGGGCGACGCCTCGAAGGTAGAAAAGTGCGAAACCAAAAGGAGGTGTTAAAAATGACGTCTGTAGATTGATGGCCATCATGATACCCAACCAAACTGGATCTAAGCCCATTGCTAATAATACAGGGGCGACTATGGGCACTACCACAAAGGTAATTTCAATGAAGTCTAAAATAAAGCCAAGCAAAAACATGACAATCATGACAATAATCATGGCACTGAATACGCCACCGGGAAGACCATGGAAAAACTCATGGATTAACTCTTCGCCACCGAAGCCTCGGAAAACTAAAGAAAATAATGAAGCACCGATTAATATCAAAAAGACCATGGAAGTTACTTTGGTAGTCGAGTAAACCACTTCTTTTAATGTGTCTAAATTCAGTTTACCACTTGCCAGAGCTAATATTGCAGCACCTAGAGCACCGACACCAGATGCTTCAGTCGGTGTTGCAACCCCTGATAAGATAGAACCCAGAACCGCAATGATTAATACTAATGGTGGCACTAAACCTTTTATTAGCATAATGGTTACAGATTCAGTTGTGCCTTGACGTAACTCTTCCTTAGAAACCGCAGGGGCTTTATGTGGCTGTAACCAAGCAACCATGGAAACATAAACAATATACAGAGCCACAAGAATAGCGCCGGGGATCAAAGCGCCAACAAACAGATCACCTACGGAAACAGTTTTAGGAGAAAAAATCCCCATTTCTAACTGAGCTTTTTGGAAGGCATTGGACATCACATCGCCCAATAAAACCAAAGCGATAGAAGGCGGAATGATTTGCCCAAGTGTGCCGGTTGCACAAATGGTTCCTGCTGCAAGTGATGGGTCATAGCCACGGCGTAACATGGTAGGCAAAGAGATCATGCCCATGGTTACGACAGTCGCACCGACAATACCAGTACTGGCGGCAAGCAGAGCACCTACTAAAATAACAGAAATACCTAACCCGCCGCGTAAAGTCCCAAACAGCATTGCCATACTGTCCAAGAGCTTTTCTGCCAGTTTTGATTTTTCTAATAAGACACCCATTAATACAAAGAGTGGGACGGCGATTAAGGTTTCATTTCTAATAATACCAAACAAACGGTTCGGTAGAGCTTCAAGGAAAACGCCATCAAAAGTGCCTACTACACTGCCAACGGCCGCAAAAATCAGAGCGGTTCCACCAAGAGAAAAAGCGACAGGGTAACCAAACATTAAACAAATACAGACGGCAACAAAAAGCCATATAGGGATTAATTCGACCATTTTAACTATCCTTTATCAGCCAGAGTATTAGAAGAAGACTGCAAAACTCCAACATTTTTTCCGATGTCGGCCAATCCTTGAATAATTAAGCTAACCATCATCAAAGGAATGAGCGTTTTAAGTAAATAAATAAACGGTAAGCCACCGGGTTCTTGTGACGTTTCCAGTACTTTCCATGAAGCACCAACGTATTCTAGGCTGAGATAACTGGTGTACAAGGTCATGGGGAGTAAGAAAAAAACACCTCCCACAATGTTTACCCACGCTTTTTTCTTATCTGAAAAATTACGATAAAAAACATCGACTCGAACATGTCCATCATCTTTAAAGGTATAAGCAGCCCCAAGCATAAAGACTAAGGCGTGTAGATAGAGAACGGATTCTTGTAAAGCAATGGAGCCGATATTAAAACCATATCGTAAAAGAACAATGAGGCAGGTGAGTAGCATCATCGCTAATGTTAACCAAGCCACGCATTTGCCTGTATAGACAGAAACGCGCTCAGCTAGGTAGACGAGCTTGTTAATCATTGAAGGACCTATATTTTTGTAATTATAGTTGAGATTTTTCACGGCTATTACATTTGCTAATACTTTGTAAAAACAGATTTATCATCGCTTATGACTTAGTGCAAAGGTCTCTAGTTATCGAAAGAAAACAGGAAAATCGAATAAAATTCTGAGCGGACAGTGTATTTGATAACGATATCTATGGGAATAGATAGTGTTGTTTGAAATAAAGAGAAGAGAGTTGAGTGGCTGTTTTTTGTACGTATTTTGCTTAAAGTGCGTCTAATTTTGTAAACAAGCTTCGTAAGAAACCCCCCATTATCATTGTCGCAAGTGCTGTTGATAATGGGTTCATATTGATTACTTACTAAGAAGTGACTTGGCAGTAGAAACAATGTTATTTACCGTGAATTCAAAGTGCTTTAGGGAAGGTGTGAATAAGTCTAATAAGCTTCTTTGTGTCAATAGTCAGCATGAGCAGCTTCAATGGCAATATGTTTATCTACAGATGTTGGTAGAATTAATTATTGATAAGTCGCATCTTGCAAATCAAATATGACAGTACTTGACCTGATTGACATACAAAGAGTGTATATAAGGACTTACTGCTCATTTTTGTCTGACTCTAGAGGAGAACATTAGAAAGTTTTTTTATTTGTTTGAAAATATATTAATTTTTTATCTTTTTGATTTATAAGGTGTTTTGATTTTATAAATAAACATTGGAGGAGTAATTTAACTTTTTCACATTAAGCTTAATCTAAAAAAAACGGATATATTTCACTCTTTAACATTATTGTCATATTTCTCTTTTATAGTATCAACCATAACGAAATATATGGGGGTCTCCCCTTTAACTTAGATGTAACCACTGAGGTTGATAACGATGAAAAATCTAGTTGTAGGTTTAACAATGGCTGCGGCTGTTGGTGTTTCTGCTAACGCAATGGCTGATGTTGATCCAATGCTTCCTTCTTACACGAAAGCAAGTGGTGTTTCAGGTAACGTATCCAGTGTTGGTTCTGATACTCTAGCAAACTTGATGACATTATGGGCTGAAGATTTTAAGCGTCTTTATCCAAACGTTAACATTCAAATTCAAGCAGCTGGTTCTTCAACTGCGCCACCAGCTTTGACAGAAGGTACTTCTAACTTCGGTCCTATGTCTCGTAAGATGAAAGACAAAGAAATCGCTGCTTTTGAGAAGAAATTCGGTTATGCACCAACTGCAATTCCTGTTGCTATCGATGCTTTAGCGGTTTTCGTTCATAAAGATAACCCAATTAAAGGTTTGTCTCTTCCACAAGTTGATGCGATCTTCTCTTCTACTCGTAAAGGTGGACACAGTGAAGACATCACTAATTGGGGTAAAGCAGGTTTGACTGGCGCTTGGGCTGGCCGTGACGTTCAATTGTTCGGTCGTAACTCTGTATCTGGTACTTACGGTTACTTCAAGTCTAATGCTCTTTTCAAAGGTGACTTCAAAAACAGTGTAAACGAACAGCCTGGTTCTGCTTCTGTTGTACAGTCTGTTTCTACGTCTCTTAACGGTATCGGCTATTCTGGTATTGGTTACAAAACATCTTCAGTACGTGCTTTACCAATTGCTAAGAAAGAAGGTGACGCTTTTATCGGTGCTACTTTAGAAAATGCAGCGAAAGGTACTTACCCACTGTCTCGTTTCTTATGGGTGTACGTAAACAAAGCTCCTAACAAGCCATTAGCACCACTACAACGTGAATTCGTTAAAATGGTTCTTTCGAAAACAGGTCAAGAAGTTGTTGTGAAAGACGGTTACGTTCCTCTACCAGCTAAAGTTGCTGATCGTTACCTAGATAAACTAGGTATCAAGTAAGTTTAACGAGCTGGATTGAATATCTAAAGCAGGGTGGTGTTTTTCATCACCTTGCTTTTTGCGCTCTAGCCTTTGTCATAAAAATGCCACAAAAAAAGATGAAATCGGATGACTAAAACAACTGACCATCAGATGCCCGAGTTGGATTTTGATACACCAGCTTTGAAGCGTCACCGTAAAATGCGAGCCCTGAAAGACCGTATGGCTGGAATGGGTATTGCCATCGGCGGTAGCAGTGTAATACTGGCTGTATTGCTGATTTGTTTTTACCTTCTTTATGAAGTTGCACCTTTGTTTGCAGGCGCTTCTATTGAGCCTAAAGCAACGTATGCTTTACCTGCAGAACAAGAAGGGGAAAGTCTTTATTTAACCACAGAAGAACAAGCCGAAATTGGGATGCGTGTTGCAAGTAATGGCAGCATCGTCTTCTTTTCTATTGCAGACGGTTCTGTTGTTGAAATAGTAAGTAACCCGCGTAATGAGCCTGTTACTAGTTTTGCTGTGGAGTCGAATACAAGTGGTTTGCTGGCGTTTGGTTACAGTGACGGTAAAGTTCTGGTAACTAAGCACAGTTACCAAATTTCTTACCCAGATGATAAGCGCCAAATTACACCGTTCGTCGAATACCCTTACGGTGAAGATGCGATGCAAGTCGCGGATTTTGCAATTTCTAGCTTGTCGTTCCGTGAAGGGGAAGATGGCTTTACCATGGCGGCATTGGGTGAGTCACAAAGCACTGTCCTGAAAGTCACTAAGGACGTTAACTTCATTACAGAAGAAGTTGAGCTAACGGAAGAAAAAGCATCTTTGCCTTTTATTGAGAATGCGCACAGCATATTGGTTAGTGGTAATCAGCGCTATTTATACGTTGCTACTGACTCTGGTCAATTAAACGAGTTTGATATTCGTGACATTGATAATGTGACCTTGAAAAATACTCTTGATACTCTAGAAGGTGATGCTCAGTTAGTATCCATGAGCTACTTACTAGGTAATACATCGGTGATGCTAGCGGACACTTCAGGCCGTGTAAGTCAGTGGTTTAATGTTCGTGATAATGAAACCAACGAAGAGAAACTGCATTTCATTCGTGATATCAACCAATCTTCAGGTTTAGTTAATGTTGCTATGGAACAGCGACGTAAAGGTTTTGCGACACTGGATGAGCGTGGTTTTGTATCTATCTACAATGCAACGTCTGAGAGTCAGGTGATCGATGAGCAGTTGAGTGATGATAGTGCTCGATTGATTAGTTTTGCACCGCGTGCCAACGGTTTATTACTTGAAGACAGTCAGGGGTTACGCTTCTTCTACGTAGACAACGAGCACCCTGAGGTCTCTTGGTCTTCTATATGGGAACAAGTGTGGTACGAAGACTATCAAGAACCGACATACACTTGGCAGTCATCTGCATCGGATAACGATTTCGAGCCAAAATACAGCTTAATGCCATTGGTATTTGGTACATTGAAGGCTGCGTTTTACGCGATGTTAATGGCCGTGCCTTTGGCTATTTGTGGTGCTATCTACACAGCTTATTTCATGGCGCCTGCATTGCGTCGTAAAGTGAAACCCGTTATCGAATTGATGGAAGCATTGCCTACCGTCATCCTTGGTTTCCTAGCAGGTCTATTCTTCGCGCCTTTCCTTGAAGAAAACTTAGCGGCTACCTTTAGCATCTTGCTGATTCTACCTGTTGGTATTGTGGCATTTGCTTACCTTTGGTCACGTCTACCTCAGAACATCCGTTGGATGGTTCCAGACGGCTGGCAGCCATTGCTTTTGATCCCTGTGGTTATATTGCTGGCTTTGTTCTGCCTAGGAATGAGCCCGCTAATCGAACTGTATATGTTTGACGGTAATGTGCGTGGTTGGATTACCAATGATCTAGGTATCACATTCGATCAGCGTAATGCATTGGTGGTTGGTTTTGCCATGGGCTTTGCGGTTATCCCGACTATCTTCTCAATTACCGAAGATGCCATCTTTAGTGTGCCAAAAACCTTAACACAAGGTTCTCTAGCTTTGGGTGCGACTTACTGGCAAACCATGGTTCGTGTTGTATTACCAACGGCCAGCCCAGGTATTTTCTCTGCAGTGATGATTGGTATGGGTCGTGCGGTAGGTGAAACCATGATCGTCTTAATGGCGACAGGTAACACACCGATTATGGACTTTAACATCTTCGAAGGTATGCGTACCTTGGCTGCTAACTTGGCGGTGGAAGTACCTGAGTCAGAAGTGGGTAGCTCACACTATCGAATTCTTTTCTTGGCGGCGTTTGTGTTGTTTATCTTTACTTTCGTAGTGAACACCATCGCTGAAACTGTGCGTCAGCACCTACGCAAAAAATACGGGTCGTTATAATGAGCACTGAAATGAAAATGGAAAAAAAATCCGTATCGGAATGGGTTAAATCAGGTGATCCATGGGTTTGGTTGAACGCTGGTGCAGTGTCAATCTCAGTTATCATGGTAATCGGTTTACTTCTCTTGATAGCGGTTCGTGGTTTGGGTCATTTTTGGCCAGCCGATGTGGTTCAATCGACTTATGCATTACCGGGTGAGAAGGCATATACAATAACTGCTGAACGTGTAGAAAGTGTAGAAGTTACGTCTGCTCAATTACGCGAAGCGGGTATCAACCTTCCTGATGAAGGTAACAAGCTGCTACAGCGTACTCTACTTAAAATGGGTAACCGTGATGTTTACGGTGCGGATTTTGGTTGGGTTATTGATCAGTATATTAGCGACTCACAAACACCTGAAATGCTGTTTACTGCAGAACGCCATGAATGGGGTAATCTATACGGTTACATTAGATCGGTTAAAGAGAATGGTCAGGTTGTTTCTGAGACTCAGGACATTACACCAACGGCCTCTGCGTTAGCGACTTGGGAAGAGTTTGAAGAGCGTATTGAACGTACTACTGAGATTCATGACGAGATCAAGGACATTGAGAAAACCGACATCGGCAAAATCAACCATGCTCTTGAGCGTATTCGTTTAGAACAACGTCGCTACGAACTGAATGGTAAGTTAACCGCCGCTGTTGAAGCTGACCTTGCCGCTGAGCGTGCTATTTACGACGAGCAGTACAAAGGGCTTCAGCAACAATTGGCTGACCTTTACCAGCAGATCAACCGTGACACCTTCACTGTACAAGTGATGGACGGTACGGTTCATGAAATGCAAGTGTCTAAAATGGTTCACGCCTTCCGTCCTAATGCGATGGGTGTTGTGGAAAAAATGGGGTTCTACTTTGTTAAAGTGTGGGACTTCTTAACTGGCGATCCTCGTGAAGCGAATACGGAAGGTGGTGTGTTCCCTGCGATCTTCGGTACTGTAATGATGGTCTTGTTAATGACTGTTTTGGTAACGCCATTCGGTGTTGTCGCTGCTGTGTACCTGCGTGAATATGCAAAACAGGGCTTCGTCACTCGAATTATCCGTATCGCGGTAAATAACTTGGCCGGTGTACCTTCTATCGTATACGGTGTATTTGGTCTAGGCTTCTTTATCTACTTCTTAGGTTCTGGCATTGACCAAGCGTTTTTTCCAGAAGCGTTACCGTCTCCTACCTTTGGTACCGGTGGCTTAATGTGGGCGTCGATAACCTTAGCACTTTTGACTGTGCCTGTAGTGATCGTGGCGACGGAAGAAGGCTTGTCTCGTATTCCTCGTAACGTTCGTGAAGGTAGCCTTGCCTTGGGTGCGACGAAAGCAGAAACCTTATGGCGTGTGGTATTACCAATGGCCAGCCCAGCGATTATGACGGGTGTCATTCTTGCTGTTGCGCGTGCTGCTGGTGAAGTTGCACCACTTATGTTGGTAGGTGTGGTGAAATTAGCACCAACGTTACCGCTTGATGGTAACTATCCATTTATTCACCTAGATCAAAAATTCATGCACTTAGGCTTCCACATCTACGACGTTGGTTTCCAAAGCCCGAATGTAGAAGCGGCTCGTCCATTAGTGTATGCAACAGCGCTATTACTTGTGATGGTTATTGCCTTGTTGAATTTCTCAGCAGTGACTATTCGTAACCACCTACGTGAAAAATACAAATCGCTAGAAATGTAAGCGGAGAAGAAGAGATTATTATGAGCGAAGAACAAACACACTCAATTGATATTTCAGCGATGCAGCGCAGTCAACAAGCGTTGAACATCGAAGACGAAACCGTTTGCCTTTCAGTAAAGGACTTGCACCTTTACTACGGTGAAAAAGAAGCATTGAAAGGGGTAGATATGATTATCCCTGAGAAGAAAGTAACAGCATTTATCGGACCATCTGGTTGTGGTAAATCGACGCTTCTTCGTTGCTTCAACCGCATGAATGATTTGGTTGATAGCTGCCGTATCACAGGCGAAATCAATCTTCATGACAACAATATTTACCAAAAGGGTACAGACGTCGCTGAGTTACGTCGTCGTGTTGGTATGGTATTCCAGAAGCCAAACCCATTCCCGAAAAGTATTTATGAAAATGTGGCTTACGGTTTGCGCATTCAGGGCATTAATAAGAAACGTGTTATCGACGAAACCGTTGAATGGGCATTGCGTTCTGCTGCTTTGTGGGATGAAGTAAAAGATCGTCTTCACGAGAGTGCATTAGGTATGTCTGGTGGTCAGCAGCAACGTTTGGTTATTGCCCGTACTGTTGCAGTGAAACCAGAGGTGCTATTGCTAGATGAGCCTGCTTCGGCATTGGACCCAATTTCTACGTTGAAAATTGAAGAATTGATCCATGAGCTGAAAAATGATTTCACCATTGCTATCGTAACGCACAACATGCAGCAAGCAGCGCGTGTTTCAGACTATACTGCATTCATGTATATGGGGGATTTGATTGAGTTTGGTGATACCAATACCTTATTCACTAACCCTGCGCAAAAACAAACAGAAGACTACATTACTGGTCGTTACGGTTAGGCTTAGGGCAGAGGACGGAACACATGAAAGAATTAACAACAGATCATATTTCTCAGCAGTTTAACATTGAGTTAGAGACCTTGCGTCAGCACTTTCTAACCATGGGTGGCGTTGTGGAAAATCAGGTAAGCGATGCTATTCAGGCTTTACTCGACAGCGATGGTGGTTTAGCCGAGGAAGTAAAAGATCGTGATGCGACAGTTAACCAATTAGATGGTTTGATTGATGAAGAGTGCACTCTTATCTTAGCGCGTCGCCAACCTGCGGCTTCTGATTTGCGTTTAATTATGTCAATTAGTAAGGCTGTTGGTGAATTAGAGCGTATTGGTGATGAGGCGAAAAAAATCGCTTCGCTAACCATTAGCTTGATTGAAGAAGGCGAATCTCCACGTGGATATGTGGAAATTAACCGCATTGGGCAAATGGTTTCTTCCATGATTCATGACTCTCTTGACGCTTATGCTCGATTGGATTTAGATGCAGCAATAAAGATAGCAAAACGTGATCGTAGTATTGATATGGAGTACAAAACAGCGATTCGTTCATTGGTTACTTATATGATGGAAGATCCACGTAGTATTAGCCGTGTTTTGAATGTTATCTGGATTCTGCGCTCGCTTGAACGTATAGCGGATTACTCTCGTCATTCTTGTCAGCATTTGATCTATATGATTAAAGGTGTCGATGTACGTCATACACCCTCGGCTCAGTTGGACGAGGAAATACAATAACACTGTCTTGATATAATACTGTTTGTTATATCAAAGCCGTATCTTGGATAAAGGTACGGCTTTTTTAATGCGTCTTTATGTTAATGACACTTTTAATTATTTACTATCATATTTTTAATTGGAGTGGTTTCTAAATGTTTGATATTAAGATTGATGAGTCTCTTCCTAAAGAGGCATTTTATCAAGAGCTCAGTGCTCAATTAGAAGGCTTATTTTATGGTGAGCGTGATCTTATTTGTAATGCAGCACAGTTGTCTGCTTTTATCATGCAAAGTGTACCAGATTTAAACTGGGCTGGTTTTTATTTTCTCAGAGGTCAAGAGTTGGTTTTGGGACCTTATGTTGGCAAGGTGGCTTGCACTCGAATTCCATTAACCAAGGGTGTATGCGGTGCGGCAGTGAGTACAAAAACCACTCAACGAGTGACCGATGTCCATCAATTTCCTGGGCATATAGCTTGTGATGGAGATACTCGATCTGAATTGGTCTTGCCTATCTTTGCCGGCGATGTTCTTATTGGTGTATTGGATTTAGACAGCCCTATACCAGATCGATTCGATGAAAAAGATCAATTTGGCGTGCAAGAATTGGCTAACATTTTTGTTAAATCGACAGACTTTCAATGGGCGCTTGACGTGGGGTAATAGTCGGTTTTTGAAAATGATTGATTAGCTTTTTTCTTAATTCCAGCTGAGTCAAAGGGAAACTAAGGACATCTTGAGATAAGTCTCTTGTTTGACTCTGTTTGCATTTACTGGAAGAGAGGATGAAGCATTCTTCATTAGATAGCTCTGAAAGGTGCTGATAGGACAGCTCATCCAAATAAGCATCTTCACAAATGATGACCACATCAACGTGTATCGTAAGAGGGCCTGTTAGTCTTTCTGTTTCCAAAATAGGGATCATTCCCATAGAACTAACTTGCATGCCAATAATGTGTGCAGGTTGCTCTTCTTCTATAATCATCACCTTTTTCTGATCTAAGAGCGTTAACGCTTTTGTCATCGCTACTTCTTCTTTGATTTTATTGATCTTATTATCAAAATAAATGGGAATGTCCATCCAGAATTCATCCCCCATGCCATGTTGAGTAGAGAATTGTAATTGACCACCTAAGACCTTGGCTAATTGATAGCAAATGGCTAGGTTTAAGCCCGACATGTATTTGCGTGAATCATCGGCTTCTAAATAATAGAAACTGGAGGTAATGGCCTGACGTTGCTCTTCCGTTAATGTGATGCCTGCTGCTCGAACAGATACTTGGATCATTAAAGCATCTAAATTTTTGGTGAAGTCGGGGCGCCAATTACTTGCATTAAGAGGTGACTCTCGAACGACGATACTGACATTGTGTGTGGATGTATGAATAAATGCATTTTCTAACAAAGCCAAGAAAATTTGATTTAAGCGGCCAAAGTCACTGTACGTATGACTGGGGAGGTTTAAATCAATAAAACTAAAAAGATGGCTTTGAGGGTAACGGCTACTACCACTGACTCTCTGGCAGGTTTCTTCCAATTGTTTATGTAGGTTACCGTATGAAAAGTTAAGCTCTAATTGGTTGGCTTCTAACCTAGATAAATCAGAAAAAGCATTTAAATTATTTAAAGCTGTATTGCCTGATTCGTTAACAGTGAGCAGCATGTCTTTTTGCGATTGATCGACGGTCGACTTCTGGAGAATATTAGCCATACTTAAAATGCTGTTTACAGGCGTTCTTAATTCATGATTAAGGGCGGAAAGAAAGCGCATTCTATTCATAGTAAGAACTTCCAATTCTGCAGAAAGTTTTGATATCCGCTTTACATGGTGAGTATTTTTATACAAAAAACCTGAAGTTAGTAAGATAAATAGGCAAAGGCCAGCAAACAAAAACCAAATTAGCCAAGTCACTTGATCTAAACTGTTATCTAACTCTGTTTGTTGGGTTGAAGCATAGCGTTGTAAACTTTTATTTGTTATACGAACCAATTCATTTATTTTTGTTTCCACATGATACAAATTACGAATTAATACCTGTGTATTGGCATCTTGGCTTTGCTCAATCGAATTCACATCGACTGACATAAGATTAATCTCTCCGTGAATAAAATAAATCAGCTTGATTGGATTCCTTTCATCAAAAAAGTTAACCACTTGATTTACTTCACTGCTTCTTAAAGCGTCTATTTGATTCACTAGATAGGCATATTCCGTTTGTAAGGTACCGTCTAGCGGAACGTCTTCAGGGCCAAGGCTTGATACAAAATTTAGGAAGCGATGATATTGCACCTGTAACTGCATTGTCTCCCATAAGGTCTGATTAAAAGCGTCTTGATAGCGATTTTTTTGGATAGAGCCAGTGGCGTTAATTGTGATGAAAACAACCACAGCCATAAAAATGAAAAAAATAGCAAAGATACTGAGTAGCCAACTTTGAGCTTTAGCTTGTGCTTTGACGATCGGCATGAGATTAATAAATTCCTTTTATTTAGTGTTTTTACATAATGAATATGCAGTTCAAAGGACACATAATGAAACTGAAAAACAATATTTAGATACAGTACCGAAAGACTATCAATAACGATTCCAAGTGACAAATAAGGTTGAGACCTTTGCACGATTATTCATCGCTCATGGCTTCGTCAAGGTTACATTATTCAAAAAAAAGCGCCACATGTATTGTGTGGCGCGAAAGGGAGGGTTCTCGTTACAAGGTTAAGAGTCAGCTATTCATTCTGTTTAGGATAGTGCAAATAAATCCTCTTGTCTCAGCATGTGGATAAAAGCCTGCTGTTCGCACCTTTCTTTACTTATTCCATCCAATTTAGTCATCGGTGAGCTCGTTTAAACGTAGACAAGATGCTTGATGGGAGGGAGAAACCTGCTGCAGTTGGGGGCGTGTTGTCATACAGTGTTCATTTGCATGTGGACATCGGGTTCGAAACACACAACCAGAAGGAGGATTTATCGGAGATGGGAGATCCCCTGCCAATAATTGAATGGTTTTATTTCTTTCCACTTCAGGATCAGGGACTGGGACGGCAGACAATAGGGCTTTGGTATAAGGATGTTGAGGTGAATCATACAGTGAATGTTTATCTGCTAATTCGACGGCATTACCCAAGTACATAACAAGCACACGATCTGAAATGTGTTTTACTACACTGAGATCATGGGCGATAAATACCAACGCCAACCCCATTTCCTGTTGCAGCTCTTTCAGTAAATTCACAACTTGCGCCTGAATGGAAACATCTAATGCTGATACAGGTTCATCACAAACGACTAATTTAGGCTCTAGAATAAGCGCTCTGGCGATACCGATTCGTTGGCACTGACCGCCGGAGAACTCATGAGGATAACGGTTGATTACATTTGGCAACAAACCGACGCGATCCATAATGTTTCGGACTTTGTTTTTGACTTCTTCGTCTGTAAGTTCAGGCTTAAATGTTCGTAGTGGTTCTGCAATGATATTTCCCACCGTCATTCTTGGATTTAAAGACGCGAGAGGGTCTTGGAAAATCATTTGCAATTCTTGTCGTTTATCACGCATTTGTTGTTTGTCTAGAGAAACAAGGTCTTCTCCTAGCCAAACCACATTCCCTTCTGTAATCGGGAGCAGTCTAAGCAGTGCTCTAGCAAATGTTGATTTACCACAACCAGATTCACCAACGACACCTAAGGTTTCCCCTTCATAAATTTTCAAGCTGACGCCATCAACGGCTTTTAAAGGTCGTCCTTTTTCCCATGGCCATGCATTATCTTGTTTGATATTAAAGTGAACTTTTAGGTCATTCACTTCCATAATTACGTTATTCATTAGGCGACTAACTCCTTTGCTGATTTATGGCATGCACGTTGGCTATTATTGTCGTGTTCCGTCAATATTGGAGCTTCTGTGAAACAAGGGTCTGATGCATGCACACAACGTTCTTGGAAGGGGCAGCCCGATGGTAAGTGCAATAGGTTTGGTGGATTTCCAGGAATGGTGGTTAATTCGCTATCATTACTGTCTAAGCGGGGGATAGCGCTTAATAAGCCTTGAGTATATGGGTGTGTAGGGCGATAGAATACGTCATCAGTAGAGCCATATTCCATGGTTCGACCTGCATACATAACCAATACTTTATCGCATAACCCCGCAACAACACCAAGGTCGTGGGTGATCATGATAATAGAGGTGTTAAAGTCGCTTTTGAGTTCATTGAGTAGAGTTAAAATTTGAGCCTGAACTGTAACGTCTAATGCTGTAGTTGGCTCGTCTGCGATGAGAAGCTTTGGTTGACACAGTAAGGACATAGCAATCATGACGCGCTGTCTCATTCCGCCAGAAAACTCATGTGGGTACATATTCATACGTTTACGAGCTTCGGGCATTTTTACCGCATCCAGCATTTTTACAGATGCTTCGAATGCTTCTTTTTTGGTCATGCCCTTGTGCAGTATGAGCACTTCCATTAGCTGAGCGCCAACTTTCATATAGGGGTTTAAAGACGTCATAGGGTCTTGGAAAATCATGGAGATTTTTTCAGAACGGACGTGATTAAGTTGATCTTCGGAAAATGTTAGGATGTTTTGACCTTCGAAGTTGGCTTGACCTTCAATCACGCCATTTTTTGCCAATAATCCCATTAAAGCAAAAGCGGTTTGGCTTTTTCCAGAGCCTGACTCGCCAACTATGCCTAGGGTTTCACCTTGGGAAAGAGTAAAGTTAAGATCGTTAACTGCCGTCACAAAACCGTCAGGTGTTTTAAAGTTTACTCGCAGGTCTTTTACATCTAAAAGAGGGGTTTGATTTAACGTGGACATAAGTGCCTCCTAGCGGTCTTTAGGGTCAAGAGCGTCGCGTAAACCGTCGCCAAGAAAGTTAAAACAAAAGAGCGTTAATACAAGAAATGCCAAGGGCCAAGCAAGCTGCCATACGGCCAGTTCCATGGTGCTCGCACCTTCTGAAATCAATACTCCCCAACTTGTCATTGGTTCCTGTACACCTAACCCTAGAAAGCTGATAAAGGACTCAAGTAAAATCATATTAGGCACTAAAAGTGTGGCATAAACTGCGACTATGCCTAATAAGTTAGGAATGATGTGACGTAAAATAATATGGAACGTGGAAACACCACAGGCATGAGCCGCTTCTATGTATTCTTTATTTTTTAAACTCAGTGTTTGCCCGCGTACAATACGTGCCATGTCCAACCAAGATATTGCTCCAATAGCCACAAAGATTAAAAAGATGTGCCTACCAAAAATGGTCATTAGAATAATGACGAAGAACATAAATGGAAAAGAGTTAAGTATTTCAAGAAAACGCATCATGACACTGTCAATACGGCCACCTAAATAGCCTGACGTTGCGCCATAGAGTGTGCCGATTATGATCGCAACCGCACTTCCAAGAATGCCCACTAAAAGGGAAATTTGGCCTCCTTGCATGGTACGAACAAAGATATCTCGACCTAATGTATCTGTTCCAAAGTAGTGTCCCGATTCAATGGCAGGGCGACCTAAAACAGAGATGTCGGAAAGAGCTTCCCAATCAATGTCTTCATAATGCCATTGACTGAATAAGGGGCCTAATAGAGAGAATGCAGCGATACAACCTAATATAATTAAGCTGAAAACCGCCGCTCTGTTTGATAAGAAACGTTGACGAGCATCCTGCCACAAACTGCGACCTTCTATCTCAACAATGCGCTCGGCAAATTGCTCAACGGCTTGAGTTTTATCAGTAGTTAACATTGTATTCAGCCTTTAATAACGAATTTTAGGGTCAATGATCGCGTACAAAATATCTACGACAGCGTTGAACGTAATGGTCAATGTACCAATTAAAATGGTTACCCCCATTACCATTGAGTAATCTCGATTTAAGGCGCCATTGATAAAGTGTTGCCCAATTCCTCCAGTACCAAAGTACACATCGACAATAACGGAACCGGTAATAATGCCGACAAACGCTGGCCCTAAATAGGACACAACGGGCAACATGGCGGGTCTCATTGCATGTTGTAGAATGATTCTGTGCTTCGGTAAACCCTTGGCTCTGGCTGTACGAATAAAGTTGGAATGCATGGTTTCAATCATACTACCGCGAGTAATTCGGGCGATTTGGGCTATATAGCTGGTGGACATGGCGATTACGGGCATAATCAAATAGGGCCATGCTCCACCATTCCAACCGCCAGCTGGAAGCCACTGCATATAAATGGAGAAAAATAAGATACACAAAGGAGCAAGAACAAAATTAGGTAACACAATTCCTAGATTGGCAAACGACATAACAAGGTAGTCTAGCCATGAGTTTTGTCTTAAGGCGGCAAACACACCGCAACTCACACCAATAACAACGGCGACTAGGAAGGACCAAACACCAATTTCCGCCGAAACAGGCAAACTTTGTGCGACTAATTCATTAATGGAAAAGTCTTTATAGCGAAAAGAAGGGCCTAGATCGCCTTGTAATAAACCACCAAGATAATAAAAATACTGAGTTAGAACGGGCTCGTCCAAATGGTATTTGGCGTTGATATTAGCTAAGACTTCTGGCGGTAAGCTGCGCTCGCTAGAGAATGGGCTACCCGGGGCAGAGTGCATTAAAAAGAAAGAGACTGTGATTAACACAAGCAGCGTAGGAATGGCTTCCAGAACGCGTTTTAAAATGAAAGTTAACATAATTATTACCTGACTAGGCTTCCATGAGCATGGCTCAATCCATCCCTAGTAGTTTGTCTCTAAGACAAGGAAAAATACGGTAAAAACAAGCCCAGTACTAGGTACTGGGCTGAGTGAAAAGCGTTACATCTTAGTGCGCGATGATGTACATATCACGAGTATAGATATTGTCTTCTGGATTTGGTTGGTAACCACCAACGTAAGACTTCACCAGACGTTTGATGGTGTATTGGTAAATAGGTGCAACAGCCATGTCTTGATCAATAGCGATGCCTTCCGCTTTGTTATAGTTTACAGATGGGTCGGCCATAGTTTTGGCTTCAGACATTAACTTGTCATAGTCCGTGTTGCTGTATTTACCGTCATTGTTACCATGAGGGGTTGTTAATAAATCCAACATGGTGGACGCTTCATTATAATCACCAATCCAACCCGCACGAGCGACTTCAAAGTTTTGTGCTTTTTTGGTCTCTAGGTAAGTTTTCCATTCTTGATTCTCTAATGTTACTTCTACCCCCAGTGTTTTTTTCCACATTGAGGAAATGGCGATCGCAATTTTCTTGTGGTTTTCATTGGTATTATAAAGAAGGTTAAATTTAAGCGGGTTACTAGAATCATAGCCAGCTTCAGCTAATAATGCTTTGGCTTTTTCGTTACGGTCTTTTTGTGTCCATGTTGCGTATTCAGGTGTTGCTGGATCGAATCCATTTACCACTTCAGGAGTGAAAGAGTAAGCTGGTAACTCGCCTGTACCTGTTACAAATTTAGTGATGATGTTGCGATCGATGCCATAAGATAAGGCTTTACGTACACGAACATCATCATAAGGTGCTTTAGTTGTATTAAATTGGTAATAATACGTTCCTAATTTAGGTGTGATAATGACTTCATCAGGAATATCACGTTTTAATTGTTTAAAATGGTCGTTAGGCAATTCATCGCTTATGTCCATTTCACCCGCTTGGAAGCGTGTTAACTCAACCGATGGCGATTCGATAGGCAGAAACGTTACTTGGTTGATAACGGTTTTATCGTTGTTCCAGTAGTTTTCGTTACGTGTGAACACCATTTTTTCATTGACTACCCACTCGTCCATTTTGTAGGCACCGTTGGAAACCATATTGCCCGGTTTGATCCAATCTGAACCGAATTTTTCAATAACGGCTTTGGGTGCTGGGAACATGGTTTGGTGAGCCGTCATCTTCACGAAATAGGGTACAGGTCGCTCTAAAGTTACTTCAAATGTGTAATCGTCTAGTGCTTTTACACCCAGTTCAGAAGGTACTGTTTTACCGTTGATAATGTCAGAAGCGTTGGCAATAGAAGGAATTTCAATGAACCATGCATAAGGCGATGCGGTTGCTGGGTCAACTGCGCGGGTGAAGCCGTAAACAAAATCGTGTGCAGTAACAGGTTCACCATTAGACCATTTTGCGTCATCGCGAAGTTTAAATGTATAAACTGTGTTATCGGCATTGACGGTATAGCTTTCTGCAACACCAGGAATTAGATCACCGTTGCCATTTAAGTTATATAAACCTTCGAACAATTCACGAGTTCTATGAGACCCCGGTGTTCCTTCTACTTTTTGAGGGTCTAGGGTTGCAGGTTCTGCACCACCACCACGAACAAGTTCTTGTTTATCGGCCAGCACGACGCCAGCAGGTACGTCCGCAGCTTGAATTTGCATTGCACCTAATGACGCTGTGATTAATGCGGTGGCTAAAAGTGTTTTTTTCATAATGCTATTGATCCCTTCTGTAATTAATATGAGCTATTTTTATAATGATTTGAGAAGTTGAAGAAAGTATGTTCCTCAATTTCATATTTTCGATATTCAATGAAATAAAACAGAGACACAATCGAAATTCTGTATGGGCTGATAGAGTTTATGGAATAGCTCAGGAATTAGCAGAAGTGAGAGATTGGTGATACTTGCTTGGAATGTGGGCAAATAAATTATCAAAGGTATTGATTTTACTCGGTAAGTCTTAGAGCTTAGAACTGGTTGTTATAGGGGAGTCATGGTACTGTTAGCGCGGTCAATTTTTAACGGTATTTAATGTGATTTTACATCCTTTCAAAGCAGTTGGCGCCTTTTTCCAAGCCTTGCCATTATTATTCTCTCCTAGTTTACGCTTGTTTGTTTTAGCGCCTTTGTTAGCTAACTTTGCTCTTATGGCAATTTTGTATACATTCGCCCTAAGTTTTTTTACCGAGTTAACTGACGGTATGATGTCTTGGCTGCCAGACTGGTTAGGGTTCCTTGATTGGTTGTTTTATGTTCTGTTTGGTTTAATGAGTTCTTTCTTTCTGTTTTACAGTTTTTCTATTGGTGTCAATATATTAGCGGCGCCATTTATGGGGATTTTAGCTGAGAGAGTTGAAGAAAAGTTGACAGGAGAAGTTGTACAAGAAACCGTGTCTCTGGCTGTTATCTTGTCTCTTGTTGGTCACAGTATGTTGAGAGAATTACAAAAATTAACCTACTTTTTACCTCGAATTATTTTACTCTTTGTCGTGTCGTTTATTCCTGTTGTTAATATCGTTGCTCCTATCTTATGGTTGTTGTTTTCTGCATGGATGTTTTCTATTCAGTATTTAGATTATTCATTTGATAATAATAAAATTCGCTTTCGAGATATGCGCTCAACTTTACGACAGAAACCCGTTTTATGTTGGTCATTTGGCTTTATTGTAATGGGGTTATTGATGATCCCTTTAGTAAATCTATTTGTTATGCCGTTAGCTGTTGTGGCGGCGAGCGCTCTTTGGGTTGGGGAATTTAAATTAGACGACGGCTTTAAAGGCAATTCAAATTTTGGAGTAAGAAAGTAAAATGGCCGTTAAAATATTAGTTGTAGATGATGCAACATTTACGCGAGATCTGATTCGCCGAACGTTGCGCAAGCAGTTCCCTTCCGCACAACTGGAAGAAGCTGTGAATGGTCGTAAAGCTCAACAACTGCTGTCAAAAACAACCTTTGATATGGTGCTATGTGATTGGGAAATGCCTGAAATGACAGGTGTTGAGCTACTACAATGGTGCCGTGAACAAGATAATTATAAAAAAGCAGAGCTGCCTTTCGTTATGATTACCAGTCGTGGCGATAAAGACCATATTGTTGAAGCGGTTAAGTCTGGTGTGACGGACTATTTAGGCAAACCATTCTCCAGTGAACAACTGATTAATAAAGTTATGTCGGCAGCGAAGAAGCACAATTTAGTTGCCGACTTAACCTCACAAGCAAGCCGAAACCCAGCCGCGACTGATGCGTTAGCAGCTATGACTGGCGGTGCAGCCACCTCCAAAAAAGGTGGGGGAATGACGAGTCATACTTCAGGCTCTTTGGACGTATTGCTTGGTTCTGGCGCAAAAACTGCGTCGCCCCCAAAACAAGCTCAACCTACAGCGAAGACAAAATCTGTTACTGTGAAGGATGTTAAAATCCCTACTATGTCACGTTTTGAAGGGAAACAATTTCGTTGTATGGTAATTCAGTTTTCCAAAACGGAAGCAACCATTCTGATAAAGAGTGACGATATTGTGCCGAGTGTATTGGGGCAAGCCGTTTTGGATTTAGAGTTTTCAGGCACAGTCAACAGGTTGAATTATTATGTTCAAGGTGTGTCAACAACGGAGAAGAGACACGATTCGCCGTTTTTAACCGTAACTTTGGGTTTGATTGACCAAGATGAAATTAAAGAAAAATTTATAAGCGCATTATTTAAGAGCTTGTGAGTATTATCTGCGACCTTTGCACAATTACTTAAATTGGCCACATCTTAAAAATAGATTGAAACGCGCATAATTATAAACAAGAGCCACTTTACTGCGAAGTTTGTAGTAGTGGCTCTTGTATACGTGCGGCGGAGAATTGACAGGCAAAGGTGCTGCCATTTCCTAATTGACTGGAAATATTCAATTTAGCATCATGATGTAGTAATACATGCTTTACAATGGCCAAGCCCAAACCAGTTCCGCCTGTATGTGACCCTCTTCCTTTATCCACTCGAAAAAATCGTTCAGTTAAGCGGGGAATGTACCTTGCTTCGATACC
Organism: uncultured Marinomonas sp.; assembly: GCA_947493575.1. GTDB lineage: Bacteria > Pseudomonadota > Gammaproteobacteria > Pseudomonadales > Marinomonadaceae > Marinomonas. The sequence continues at coordinate 193,230 of CANLRQ010000001.1, read as the reverse complement.
TAACCCTTCGTCTTTAACCGTGAAAATACCTCCATCTAGGCTTGTGTCCCATGTGATGGCGATATTACCGCCGTTAGGGGAGTATTTAATGGCATTTACCACCAAATTTGAAAATGCGCTGTAGAGCTCTTGGTACGACCCGTAGAGCTTAGATTCAGAACGAATGGCTATATGTAGAGAATGCTGTTTCCCCATTACCTGCACAGAATTAATGACACTATTTATTAACTCTTGCACATCGTGCCATTGATCTGCCTCCCTCTTATCGCTGCTTTCAAGACGCGATAAGAGTAATAAATCTTCAATGAGCTGCTCCATTCTATCGGATTGCTCGGTCATATTAGTGACGCCTTTTTGCATACTTTTAGGTAAGGAGTCTTTAAACATGTCTAATGTTTCTAAATAGCCTTTAATGACTGTTAGAGGGGTTTTCAGTTCGTGAGATGCGTTTGCTACAAAGTCTTTACGCATTTGTTCCAATAGATGTAGGCGAGTTACATCACGTATAAAAATCAAATGGTCGTTCTGATCGTATAAAGTGGTTTGTATTTCTAAGTAAATACCGTCTTTGGAAGGGGACTTTATGATTAATGGGTCTGCAAATCGTTTTTGAGTAAAATAGCGAAAAAATTCTGGACTGCGGACAATATTAGTAACAGGCTGTCCTCTATCAACGGGTTTCATTAAACCCAAAAATTGTCCCGCTGAGGCATTCCACCATTCAAGGTTGCCCGAATTGTCCGCCATCATGACGCCTTCTTTTAAGGCTGACGTTGAATTCTCAATACGTGATAGGGCGCGACGCATACGTTTCTTGGATTTGCGCTGCTTTTTTTGTAGGCGGTGGACAGCATCAAATACATCCCCCCAAATGCCGGAGGATTCAGGAGGTGCGGCTTTTCCTGATCGACGAACCCAACTGTGGAACTGATAAAGTTGATATAGATTCGAACACAAACCCATTAAGGTCAGCAGAAATAGGCATAATAAAAGCTGCCCTGTTAAAAAGCCAATTGCTAAACTTACAGCAAGCCCTATGGTCCAATGTAAAAAAGCGGTCTGCCAAATTTTCTTCATAGTTTATTGAACTGTTCGTTTACTTGAAAAGCGATAGCCTGTGCCACGCACAGTTTGAATCAAGTAGTCGTGAGTCTCTCCAATAGCCTTGCGTAAACGTCGTATGTGTACGTCAACGGTACGCTCTTCAACGTACACATTACCACCCCACACTTGGTCTAATAATTGCGCTCGTGAATAGGCTCTTTCTTGGTGAGTAATCATAAACTTAAGTAAACGGTATTCAGTTGGTCCCATCTCTAGTGGCGTTGAACCAATAGTAACACGTTGGCTGATAGGGTCTAATAGTAACCCATCAACTTCAATAGGTTCATCAATGCCTTGAGGGTTGGCTCTACGTAAAACCGCTTTTAAGCGTGCTACTAGCTCTCTAGGAGAAAAAGGTTTGGTTATGTAGTCATCAGCCCCAACTTCTAAGCCCTGAATTTTATTATCTTCTTCACTTTTCGCAGTGAGCATAATGACTGGAATTTCAACAGTTAAAGAATCGCGCTTAAGACGGCGAGTTAATTCAATACCACTGCCTCCAGGCATCATCCAATCACATAGGATTAAATCCGGTCTATGATCAATAATGATTTCATAGGCCTGTTGGCTATTTTCAGCTTCGAAGTATTGATACCCTGCCATTTCTAAGGCAATGGCAATCATTTCACGAATAGACGATTCGTCATCAATAATTAGTACAGTTTTGCCAGTCACAGAATCTACCCCCAAATGATAATATCCTTATTAGAACGTGCAATTATGACAATTAGATGAAACTGTCATAATTTGTATTCTAGTTCATATAAGATAGTTCAGATAAGATAGTTCAAGAGAATGCCAATGAACACACAATAACCAATACGATTATTGTCTAGAAAGGCTTTGAAGCAGGCGTTTTTTTCTCTATTCCATGTTTGTTTCAGTTGTAGCGCAAAGAGAATTGCAGCAATCACCAGACTGATAAAGTAAGGCCATTTGAGTGATTCCAATACTCCGACCCACATTAGCAAGGAAAGCGCTAATCCTTGTAATAATACAATGATAAATAAATCGTTTTGCGCAAATAAGATGGCGGTTGACTTTATGCCAATTTTTAAATCATCCTCTCTATCAACCATTGCATAGTAGGTGTCATAGGCGATTGTCCAAAACGCATTAGCAACAAATACCATCCATAGTGTTGAATCACTTAAGTCTCCGCCTTGAGCACTGTACGCCATTGGAATTGCCCAAGAAAAGGCCAATCCAAGGAAGACTTGCGGAAGGTGTGTGTAGCGTTTCATAAAGGGATAGAGAGCAGCTAGCCCAAGACCAACAAAAGACAGTAAAACGGTTTGAGTATCTGTCATCAACACTAAAAGAAAGCTGACTATACAGAGTGCGGCAAACAGTAATAGAGCCTCTTTTTCTGTGACTATTCCTGAAGGAATAGGGCGGTTTTTTGTGCGTTCAACTGAGCCGTCTACGTGCCTGTCTGCATAATCATTGATAACGCACCCTGCGGAACGCATTAAGAACACGCCCAGCACAAAAATAATAACGATTTTCCAATCTGGATGACCATTGCTTGCCAGCCAGATCCCCCATAATGTTGGCCATAAAAGTAACAGAGAACCTATGGGTCTATTGAAGCGGGTAAGCTGAAGATATGCATCTAATTTAGTCATTATAGGTGTTTTCTGATCGGTAATTGAGCGATGGAAGGTAAGAAGGCTTCGCTGACCAGAACCCCTCGATTGTATTGTTTAAAAACGGACCGGCGGGCCCAAACGTTTTCGTTAATATTATGGAAAAGAGTGTAAGGAAGGTGGGCAATCTCAATAGGGCTGCGAATAAGGTTTTTATCTTTAAATAGATACCCGCCGAGAGGCTGATTTTTAAGTTTGCTTAAATGTCGCCAGTGTCCAATAAGAGCCGTTGCTGGAATAATGGTTCTTGCATAGATAACAGCAAGTCCATCCACATGTAAAATGACTTCTCTTACCCTTACTGCTTCTCTTGGACGTAGAGATAAAGTCCAACGCTCCCTTTGAGTGGGTTGCCCCCATGTATCTCTTATAACATTAACGGACAGCTTGCCCATACTTTCTAACAAAGAAGTGAGAGATCCAGGTTCATTTAACCAAAGTTTTAAGTGTGCTGGGATTGTATCCGTGCGAGCTTGTGATAATGGCTTCCAATGATAATCAAATTGTTGGGTAGCATTGAAATTTAACACGAAAAATACTCTTTATAGTCTTGTATGAAGAATGAATAGACTGGTAAATGATCAACTTTGTAGCAGGCTGGCCATTTCCTGTAACTTGCTAGAAGAGGATTGTACTTCTTGATAGACACAAAGGCACTCTTCTTCTGAAAGTCCAATGATGTTTGCTAGCCCATTGGATATTGGTTGAGTGTGGCAAAGGTGATAACTGCATTGTAAGAGCGCCGCTAATATATTGTCTTGCTCTGACTGAACTGGGGATTTTGAGTAGCGAATTGCATTACAAATTTCATCTGGTAGACCCCAATGTCTTAAAAGCCATGAACCTAGCTGTTCCTTGGTAAAGCTTAATAGATGCATTTCTATACGTTCAGTTGGAATGTGAGCATTGGCTTCTAAGTGTCGAGATAAAATAGAAAAATGAGTTGGCAGAATGTGACTAATGGCCAGGTAACCAAAGTTATGTAACAATCCAGATAAATAGGCATAGCCGATTCTAGGACGTTTGGCTGCTGGCATTTTCTTAACTAATGATTCCATGAGACTTGCTCGAAAAATGGCATTAAACCAAAAATTTTGATAGTGACGAGGGCCATTTTTAGGTAAGTCCAAGACGTTCTTCATTGATAGGCCAAGCGCTAAGTTCATCACCATATCAAAACCTAATACCCTGATAATGGCATCTTCAACTGACTCAATATCACCCGGTGCTCCATAATAAGGAGAAGACGCCCAACTGACCACTTGAGCCGCAAGGCTTGGATCTAAACTAATGACATCACATAAAACATCTGTATCAACGTTCTTTTTGCTACATAGTTGAATGATTCTTTTAGAGGTTATTGGTAAGGGGGGTAATTCTAATGTTTCTTCTAAGCGTTGTTTTAATCGAATGGATTGGAATCGCCCCAATGCTTTATGCAATTCGTTACTATCTAAGAGGTGATCGGTACTAATGTGAGGAATACGGCTTTGTAAAATCGTAAAGTGATCAAAAGAATGCGGGAAATTAGAAAAAAGTTTTAAAAACGTTTCTGTTTCCATTTCAACCAAATCTGATTGAGCACTGCAATGTATGTTGATAGTCGCTTTTTTTAATAAACGTTTATCAATTAATGTCGGCATTTTGGCGGTGCGTGTAAGCGCATCTCCTGACGCATTAAAGTGAGAAACAGGCTCTAGAAGGCGTTTCGTGATACGAGTAAGAGCAGAAAAATCAAGAACGTCTGCATCTGAAAAGATTACTTGCAGTTTTCCTGTTTTGTCCCATAAATGCACAATACGAGCTGTAATCGAGTTGGGTGTTGTTTCTGGCATAAAAGCGTCATTTTCACAAAAAGAGAATATTGTTCAATCTAACAAAAAAACACATAAAAAAAAGCCCCATAAAAGGGGCTTTCTTACAAAACTGAATATTAAGTCAATATTTAGTGATTTAATATCTGACTTAAGAAGTTTTGTGTACGATCATGTTGAGGATTATTGAAAAACTCTTCAGGTTTATTGGCTTCAACGATTTCACCCGCATCCATAAATACAACCCTATCAGCAACCGTTTTCGCGAATCCCATTTCGTGAGTTACGCAGATCATGGTCATACCTTCTTCAGCAAGCTGAACCATAACATCTAATACTTCCTTGATCATTTCAGGGTCAAGTGCAGACGTTGGCTCATCAAATAACATGATGCGTGGCTTCATGCAAAGACCACGGGCGATCGCAACGCGCTGTTGTTGACCACCAGACAATTGACCTGGGAACTTAGCTGCTTGGTTTGCTATCTTAACTCGTTCAAGATAATGCATCGCAATTTCTTCAGCTTCTTTTTTAGGTGTTTTACGTACCCAAATTGGCGCTAAAGTTAGGTTTTCTAGGATCGTTAAGTGTGGAAAAAGGTTAAAGTGCTGGAACACCATACCCACGTCTTTACGAATCGCCTCAATGTTTTTCAGGTTGTCGTTCATGGTAATACCATCAACGATAAGATCACCTTTTTGATGCTCTTCTAGGCGGTTAATACAACGAGTCATTGTTGATTTACCTGAACCAGAAGGGCCACATACAACGATGCGCTCACCTGACTTTACACTGAAGTTAATGTTTTTTAGTACGTGGAAATCACCGTACCACTTATTTAAGTCGTTAAACTCAATAATTGCTTTTTCGCCCTGCTCTAATTGAGCCAGTGCCATATTATGTTCTGTCATTTTCATAGGCCTCAAAAAAATAGTCTAGTTTCGTTTGTGTCCGGTTTCTAATTTGCGTTCTACCGCCATAGAGTATCGGGACATACCAAAACAGAAAGCCCAATAAACGAAACCAGCAAAGGCATAACCCTCTACACTTGTTCCTAACCAGTTTGAATCGTGAGTAGCGGCTTGAATTCGTCCTAACAAATCGAACATGCCTACGATGTAAACTAGAGTAGTGTCTTTAAACAAGCCGATAAAGGTGTTTACGATACCTGGAATCACTAGTTTAAGTGCTTGAGGCAAAATTACTAGAATCATTGACTGCCAATAGGTTAAACCCATTGCATCCGCCGCTTCATATTGCCCTTTAGGAATAGCTTGTAAACCACCACGAATAACCTCAGCCATGTAAGCTGCTGAGAATAATGTAATACCAATGATGACACGCATTAACTTATCGAAGTTTAAACCTTCAGGTAAGAATAATGGGATCATTACTGATGCCATAAACATGATAGTTATCAGTGGAACAGCTCGAATTGTTTCAATGAAAACAACACATACAGACTTCGCAATCGGCATGTTAGAACGTCTACCTAGAGCTAAAAGAACACCCAAAGGAAACGACGCAACAATACCCACAACACCTAGTAACGTAGTTAAGAAAAGTCCGCCCCAGTTAGACGTTTCAACAACAACTAGACCGAAAGAACCACCAGCGAACAGGATGTATGCAACAACTGGGTAGACAACAATAATTGCGATTGATAAATACAACTTGTTGACCGTTTTGATTGCAAAAGATGCAACCATAAGAACAAGTAGAATAACCGCTAAATTAATACGCCATACTTCTTCCGATGGATACAAACCATACATAAACTGTTCAAAATAAACACCTATGAAAGCCCAACACGCACCACCTGCAGCTTTACAGGCTTGGCTAGATTCTCCAGTCCATGTTGCATCAATGAGTCCCCATTGAATGACTGGTGGTAATAACAAATACAGAATGTACGCACTAAACAAGGTTAAGAAAACGTTTAGTGGGGAGGATAATAAATTCTGTTTTACCCATGCAACAGCACCTACTGAATTTGTCGGAGGTGGCAGGCTTGGAGAAGGTTTAAATATAATCGCCATTTTCGCCTCTTATCGTTCAGTTAATGACATTTTCTTGTTATACCAGTTCATAAATAGAGATATGGATAAACTCAAAGAACCGTATACCAACATACATAAACCAATAGTTTCAATTGCTTGACCTGTTTGGTTTAGGGTCGTTCCCATCACTACTGCTACTAATTCAGGGTAAGCAATGGCCGCACCTAAAGAAGAGTTTTTCGCCAAGTTTAAGTATTGGCTAGTAAGTGGAGGAATGATAACTCGTAGTGCTTGTGGCAATACAATCATACGTTGAGTCAGATTATCTGCTAAGCCCAATGAGCGAGCTGCTTCAGTTTGTCCCCAGTTAACAGACAAAATACCCGCACGCACGATCTCAGCAATGAAAGAGCCTGTATATGTAGCCAAGGCTATTAATACCGCAACAAATTCTGGAGGAAGTACCATACCACCTGTTACGTTAAAGCGACTTTTTTGCGGTAGGTCGAATTCCAGTGGAGATCCGGCAATAAAATAGAAAGCCAAGGTTACGACAATCATAATGCCTAAAGAACCCCAGTAAGCCGGGAACCAGTCACCTGTTCTTATTTGTCGTTTTTTAGCCCATACGATCAATGCAATAGACGCAATGATTGAAACAATAAAGCCAAAAATAACTAAGCCAAAGCCATCTTGAACAATCGGATTTGGAGAATATATGCCACGTTTGTTCAGCATAAAGTCGCCAAATAGAAGGCTGTTTTTAGGGGATGGTAGAGCTGATAGTACCGCAAAATACCAAAAGAACATTTGCAACAATAAAGGAATATTTCGCAGGGATTCAATGTACACAGTAGCCAGTCTAGCGACTAGCCAGTTACGGGATAGCCTAGCTAAGCCCATCACGATGCCAATTAGTGTCGCTAGCACAATACCTATGAAGGAAATTACGAAGGTATTAAGCAGTGCAACAACAAAAGCTCGACCATAAGTGTCTGCTTCAGTGTATTCGATTAAGTGGATAAGAACAGGGAAACCAGCAGGTTCATTTAAGAAGGTAAAACCTGTAGATATTCCACGGTTCGCTAAGTTAGCTTGAAGGTTGCTGAATAGGTAATAACCTATAAAAACAACCAAGGCTAAAAGCGCTATTTGAAAGAGCATGGCACGGTTGCCAGCATCATTCAGGAAGCTTTCATTACTAGTTGAAGTTTTATCGCTCATCTCGGTTCAGGCAAAAGAATTGCTCGTCAGATGTGGAAAGGAGGGGGATGCACAGCTACAAAGATGTAACTGTGCGATACCATTGTGTTAACAGATTATTAAATATTAACGAACTGGTGGCGCGTACAATACACCGCCTTCAGTCCATAGGTTGTTAACACCACGTGGTAGACCTACAGGAGTGTTAGGGCCTACGTTGTTTTCGAAACTTTCACCGTAGTTACCAACTAGAGCGATTACATCATATGCCCAGCTAGAGCTTAGACCTAGTTGCTCACCCATGTTACCTTCAGCACCTAGAAGACGACGGATGCCTGGATCTTTTGTATCTGCTTTGATTTGAGCAACGTTTTTAGACGAAATACCCATTTCTTCAGCGTTAATTTGAACGAAGATAGACCAAGTTACAATATCTTTCCATTGGTTGTCGCCATGACGTACAACAGGGCCAAGAGGCTCTTTAGAAATGGTTTCTGGCAGAATTACGTGAGCACTTGGATCGCCTAGTTTTGAACGATGCGCAGCAAGACCTGATTTGTCCGTAGTGAATACATCACAACGACCAGAATCATAAGCAGCTAGTGCTTCGTCTGCTTTCTGTACGATAACAGGAACGTATGACAAGCCATTTTTACGGAAGAAGTCAGCCATGTTTAATTCAGTTGTTGTACCTTGCTCAGTACAAACTGTTGCACCATCAAGATCTTTTGCTGATTCAACACCTAGATCTTTACGAGCCATGAAACCTTGACCGTCATAGAAGTTCACAGTAGTGAAATCTAGACCCAAAGAAGAGTCACGTGTGTAAGTCCAAGTTGTGTTACGAGAAAGAATATCGATTTCACCAGATTGTAGAGCAGTGAAACGTTCTTTCGCAGAAAGTGGAGTGAATTTCACTTTTGTTGCATCACCAAAAACGGCTGCAGCGGCTGCACGGCATGAGTCAACATCGATACCTGTCCAGTTACCTTTGTCATCTGCGTTCGAGAAACCTGGAACACCTTGACTTACACCACATTGGATAAAGCCTTTTGCTTTAACATCATCTAGCGTACCAGCAGTTGCACCAGCACTAACAGTAACTGCAATTGCGGCTGTAGAAAGTAACTTACTTACATTCGATTTCATTATTTGAGCCTCCCAGGCCATTCTTAGTTGTTAACATTTACATTATTTTATTATTCGTCAAAATATATAAAGCAAAGATTGTGCCAACACCTTATTATTCTTTTTGTTGTGGTTTTTCAGCGGATTATTCTGTGAAGTCCACCGCTTGCTATATAGAATGACTCTTCAGCGGCGGTAGTCAAGAAAAAAATGCTGCTTTCTATCGTCATTCTGACAATTAAAAGTAAAAATAGTCTAAAAAACGAACACTTGATTTATAAATGTAATCACATAAAAAGTATTCTTTAAATAAAACTATTCCTTCCTTTATTAAAAAATGGTGTACAGTGTGCTGATATATTTATTAAAAAATTGTATTTCTATAGATCACAAGTGTATTTAATTGCAATTTCTTTGTTACATTCCTCATAAGGGTAGCTCTATTTTGGTGCATAGCAACTAAAAAGAACGATATTAATTCTAAATAGTGAGTATTGGATGGCGTTGGGTGTTCCACCACCCATTCTCACCCTATACTTATAGAGTCAGCTTAACCTTATTTGTAAGGAGGTCCATTAACGATGGATAACTCGTCAAAGCCTCTTGATCGGCTTGATAAAAAAATTCTTCGTGAATTACAAATCAATGGCAGACTGTCTAATGTGGAATTAGCCAGTCGAGTTGGTTTAAGTGCAACGCCTTGTTTAGAGCGTGTGCGTAGGTTGGAGCGAAATGGCTACATTACGGGATATTGTGCATTAGTAAACCCTAGAAAAGTAGAAGCAGGCTTGCTTGTATTTGTAGAGATTCGATTGAAAACAACGTCTCCTGAAGGGTTTCATGAGTTCAAAGATGCTGTTACTAAAATTCCTGAAGTATTAGAGTGCCATTTGATCGCAGGCGACTTTGAATATTTAGTTAAAGCTCGAGTTCCGGATATGGATGCCTATCGACTTCTGTTAGGCGAAACGTTATTGACATTGCCTCATGTGAGAGAATCAAGAACGTATGTTGCCATGGAAGAAGTAAAAAACACCACAGTAGTGAATATTCGTTAGAGAGTGTGATTTAAACTCGCAAATAATCTTGCTGTGCTGGTAACCAGCGAGACAATAAATGGGCGATATGATCATGGTGCGATTGATGCATTAGTAAAGCCGCACTTTGTACTTGTTCCAACATTGCCTTGTCTCGTTGCAAATCCGCCACTTTGAATTCCATTAACCCTGTTTGTCTAGATCCTAATAGCTCTCCTGGCCCTCGTATTTCTAAATCCTTTTCTGCGATTTTAAACCCATCAGATGTTTCTCTCATGATAGATAAACGTTCTTTTCCATGTTGGCTTAATGGTGTTTTATAAAGCAACACGCAATGACTGGCAGCTTTACCTCTACCAACTCGACCTCGTAATTGATGCAGTTGTGCTAATCCGAGCCTTTCAGGGTTTTCGATGACCATTAGACTGGCGTTTGGAACATCTACGCCGACTTCAATGACAGTGGTAGCGACCAATAGTTGAATATCACCTTGTTTAAAGCTGGCCATAATGTCCGCTTTTTCTTGAGGCTTTAATCGACCATGAACTAAGCCTATAGAGAGTTCACTTAATTGCTCTGAGAGCATGCTGGCTGTATCTTCTGCTGCTTGGCATTGTAATGCTTCTGATTCTTCAACCAGTGTGCAAACCCAATAAGCTTGCTTTCCATCTTCGCAAGCGGCTTTTACTCTATCTATTACTTCAAGACGCCTTTGGTCAGAAACCACAACTGTGGTGACAGGCGTTCGACCGGGAGGTAATTCATCAATCACCGAACAATCTAAGTCAGCGTAAGCAGACATAGCAAGTGTTCTAGGAATCGGAGTTGCGGTCATAATCAGTTGATGAGGTTGTAATAATCCATCGACACCTTTTTCGCGTAAAGCCATACGTTGATGAACACCAAACCTATGTTGTTCATCAATAATAGCCAAGGATAAGTTATGGAATTGGACGCTATTTTGAAAGAGCGCATGGGTGCCAACAACCACTAACGCACTGCCGTTGGCTATATTTTCCAGTTGAGCCGATCTTGCTTTTCCTTTGAGTTTGCCAACTAACCAGGCCACAGAAATTCCTAGAGGTTCAAACCACTGTTTAAAATTAATAAAGTGCTGTTCTGCAAGTATTTCTGTAGGTGCCATAATGGCAACTTGTAATCCTTTCTGAATAAATGTGGAGGCTGCCATCGCTGCAACAAGGGTTTTCCCTGAACCCACATCTCCTTGAACCAATCTAAGCATTGGATGACCTGAACCAAGGTCGTGCATAATTTCTTTAAATACCCTTTGTTGGGCCTTAGTTGGTTCAAAGGGAAGGCCGGCAAGGAGCTGATGAAACAGGTCGCCATTGTCTTCAATAACAGGTGATCTATCTAATTTGGCCAGTTGTTTTTTATTTACTAAACTGAGTTGATGGGCTAGCAGTTCTTCAAAAGATAACCTAAATTGAGCTGGATGCTTTCCTGAAGCAAGTAGGGCTGTGTCTGCTTCTGTTGGAGGCTGATGTAGGTATCTAATAGAGTCAATGAGTGGCGGTAGATGAAACTGAGTGCGTATTGACTCGGGTAACCACTCGCTTAAGTTATAAGGCGTTAACCTTTCTAGAGCTTGTTCACAAAAGGCACGAATTTTTAACTGTGTTAGCCCTTCAGTTAACGGATAAATTGGCGTCAGTTGTGTTTTTTCAGTATGAGGTTCGAATTCGTCACTTAAGGTATATTCTGGGTGGAACATTTCAAACCCCGTTCCACCACGTTTCACTTCTCCAAAGCAACGGATTGATTTACCTGATTCAAGTTGCTTTTTTTGTGCCGCAGTAAAATGAAAGAAGCGTAGCATAATGCTGCCAGTTTGATCCTTTACACGACATAAAAGGCTCCTTCGCTTGCCCATGGCGACGTTGCACTGTGTCACTTCGCCTTCAATAACCACTTCATCACCAAGATGTAGCCGCCCAATGGGGACAATTTTTGTTCTATCTTGATAGCGTATTGGAAGGTGGAATATTAAATCTTGTAGGCTGTGTATGTGTAACTTAGATAATTTCTCCGCAACAGCACTGCCTACACCTTTTAAGTCAGTAACGGGAATGGTTTCTAAGCTTGACATAAATGCACCCTAGTAAGTGGTTTGAAGACGGTGTCGAGGCAATTATAAAGACAGCTTCTGACACGCATCTTTAATGGACTGGCTGAGCGCGTCAATTGCCTTGGGTCTTGGGAAACTTATGCGCCATGCTAGTGCAACGGTTCTTTTCGGTACCGGAGAGGCAAAGGGGCGTATTTCAAGCAGGCTATGGTCAATATTTGTGACGGCTGATTTAGGCAAAACAGTGACTCCTAAGCCTGACGCAACCATATAGCGAATCGTTTCTAATGAACTGCCATTCACAACTGTTCTGGCTGAGCCATACTCGTCTTCATTTAATATTGGGCATGCTTCCATAACTTGGTCACTAAAACAGTGGCCTTTTCCTAAAACCAATAAGTTATCAGTGCTTAATTGATCCGTATGCACGTGTTGGAGAGTTGTCCAAGGGTGATTTTTCGGCATGAGTACAACAAACTCTTCCTCATAAATAGATTGAGTAACAACATCAGGTTCTTTGAATGGAAGAGCGACGATAATAGCATCAAGCTCCCCATTGCGCAGTTTGGGCCTTAAGTTTTCAGTGAGATTTTCCTCTATCATCAGAGGCATGCCATCTGTTAGCGAATGCAAATAGGGAATCATATGAGGAAATAAATAAGGAGCAATGGTATAAATTGCCCCAACTTTGAGCGGGCTTTCTAACTGATTCTTTCCTGAGGCCGCCAATTCTTTTACAACATTCGCCTGTTCTAGGACTTTTTTAGCCTGAAGAATGATTTGATCGCCAAGTGGAGTAATATAAACAGAGTTCTTACTTCGCTCAAAAATGGCTGTGCCAAGCTCCTCTTCTAATTTTTTGACAGCGACACTTAAGGTGGGTTGAGAAACATTACATCTTTCGGCTGCTCGACCAAAATGTTGTTCATCGGCGAGCATTACGATGTATTTCAATTCGGTTAACGTCATGGTGTTTCTACCTTTCATTATTTCATTGCTAATAACTATGATAATACATATTTTAATAAAGTATACTCTAAAAAATGGAAGCAAAGAGGAGTTGAGGTATGTCTAAAATCTTGATTGCAGGCTGTGGTGATATTGGTTCACGTTTGGCCGAGTGTTTGGTAGAGAAAGGCCATACTGTGACTGGTATTCGCCGTCAAGGTACTTTGTTTCCAAAAGATGTAATGGGGATAACTGGTGACCTTGTGAGTATGGATCTCAACCTGCTGCCTGATGCCGATATCGTCTTCTTAATTATGACACCTCAAGCTAGAAGAGTAGACGCTTATAAAGAGGCGTATTTCAACACCGCTGAAAAACTTGTTGAACGTTATAAGCCTTGTGAGTCGCCTCCAAAAGTTTTCTTTGTATCAAGTACCAGCGTTTATGGACAAAACTTTGGTTGCGTATTAGATGAACAAGATACTGCTTTACCTAACAGTCCTACTGCAAATGTATTAATAGATACAGAGACATTACTCACTGAGCACTTATCGGCAACCAGTGTGCGTTTTTCAGGTATTTATGGGCCAGGGCGATTGCGCTTAATTGAATCGATTGCCAATAAAGATGTATGGAAAGCCAATCAATGGACGAATCGAATACACAGGGATGATTGTGTGGAATTGCTTGTTTTTTTAGCAGGCTTACACATTGCAGGTCAGATGTTAGAAAAAGTTTATATTGGCACAGACAGTCAACCAGTTTCTCAATGGGAGGTGAAGCTCTGGTTAGCGAGCCAAATGAATGTGGAACCTATGCTACCAGTAGATCTTGCTGAAAATGGCTTTTTACCTGTATCTGGTAAGCGTTTATCTAATGCTGCGATTATCAATGCTGGATATCAATTTTTATATCCAAGTTATATTTTAGGTTATGAGGGGTTATTGGCAGAGTATAGAGCAAAATAAGACCCAGTATTGATACTTGGGTCTTATGCATCTTTATTGGTAGAAATCTGAGGTTAGTCTTCTAAAACCATAACGCCTTCAATTTCTACTTCGACGTTTTTCGGTAGCGCTCGCACGCCAAGTGCGGCACGAGCAGGGTAAGGTACTTGGAAGAACTCAACCATAACTTCGTTTACAGCGTTAAAGTTACCTAAATCTGTCATATAAATATTAAGTTTTACTATGTCTTTTAACGAACCTCCAGCCGCTTCACAAACTGCTTGTAAGTTCTTAAAAACTTGAGTCGTTTGTTCTTTTACGTCTTCACTGATCAATTCCATTGTTGCTGGCACTAATGGGATTTGCCCAGAAAGGTAAACCGTATTGCCTGCGCGAACTGCTTGAGAGTAGGGGCCAATGGCCTGTGGTGCGTTTTCAGTAAAAATAACTTCTTTGGACATGGTACAACTTCCTAATTTAATAATTGAGATTATCTACTCGTAGAGTAGTGTTTTATTTTGTAGTGACGGTTTCCCTAATAACTTTTTCAACACATCGAACGGACTTGATGCGACGCATTACATCGGCAAGACCCACTCGACTAGTAACGGTAATGTTTAAACGCAGGCGACTAACTCTGCCTCGTTCAATGATATCCAAGTTCGAGACTTGATAGTCTGTATCTCCGATAGAGCTAGCTATTTTTGAAACAGCGCCTCTTTCATTAACAAAACTGACTATAAGACTAATCGCAAGGTCTTCTTCAATTTCTTTGCCCCATGACATTCGAATGTATTGCTCGGGGTTTTTCAAATGATCTTGAATATTGGTGCAGTTTAAGTGATGAATAACAATGCCTTTATCGACTTGAGCATAACCGGCTATAGGGTCACCAGGGATTGGTGAGCAACATTTAGCATAGGAAATCAGCATACCTTCTGAGCCGTTTAACTTGAATGACGTGGGGGTAACCAATTCATCTTCATTAAAGTTAGGGAACAATTGTCGGGTAACTAAGTAGCCTACATGTCTGCCTTTACCAATGGATTCAAGTAAATCGTTCATGGAAGCTAATTGGTAGTAGTCCAAAACTTTTTGAATCTGCGTTTCTTCAAGGTCTTCTATATTTGTTTTGAAGGCATTTAAGGAGCGGGTAAGAAGTCGGTAGCCAACTGCAATGGCATTTTCTGTTTGTTTGCTTTTGAGATAATGACGAATGTTAGTGCGGGCTTTACCTGTGATAGCGAAACTGAGCCATGCCACGTTGGGTTGGGCACTTTTGGCGGTGATGATCTCAACTGTTTGTCCGCTTTCTAATTGGGTGCTAAGTGGTGCGAGTCGTCGATTAATACGACAAGAAATACAGGTATTACCAATTTGAGTATGCACCCCATAAGCAAAGTCTACAGGCGTTGCTCCAGTTGGCAATTCAATAATATTGCCTTTAGGTGTGAAGACGTAAACTTCACCGGGGAAAAGATCATTTTTAACGTTATCAACAAAATCAATGGCATTACCAGATTTTTGCTGAATTTCGAGCATTTCTTGTACCCATTTTGTTGCGCGATCATGGCTATGGGACATATTAGCTTGTGAATCTTTGGACTTATAGGCCCAATGCGCTGCAATGCCATTGCTGGCAACCATTTCCATCTCTTTGGTACGGATTTGTACTTCCATAGGCAAACCATTAGCGACAACGGTAGTATGGAGAGATTGGTAACCATTGGATTTGGGTACAGCTATGTAATCTTTAAAGCGGCTTTCAACCGGCTTGAAGAGAGAGTGAACGATTCCAAGGATGCGATAGCAGTTATCTGGCTTATCAGTGACGATTCGAACTCCAAGAACATCCATGATGTCTGTTAGTGATCGTCGCTTTTTCTGCATTTTTTGATAAATGCTGTAGATATGCTTTTCTCTTACACTAATGTTGGCATCAATGTAATCGGCGGCAAGCTCTCCGTGGATGTATTTCTCAAGTGTTTCTTTGTCTTGTGTTCGTTGACCGTAGCGCTTATGTATGGCTCTTTGCAGCATCCTTGAACGCAGAGGGTAATAAGCATTAAAAGCAAGGCTTTCTAGATCAATTCGAAAATTATACATGCCTAATCGATTGGCGATCGGGGCATAAATTTCTAGCGTTTCTTTGGCAATGCGGCGCTTTTTATGGGCAGGCATGGAATCAAGGGTGCGCATATTGTGCAACCTATCTGCCAACTTAACCAATATGACACGTATGTCATCGGCCATGGCCATAGCCATTTTTTGAAAGTTATGAGCTTGTTTTTCGAGTTGGTTATTAAACTCTAAATGGGTTAACTTGCTCACACCGTCTACTAAACTGGCAACGCTTTCGCCAAATTGCTTAGTTAAAGCTTCTCGGCTAATGCCTGTGTCTTCAATAACATCATGTAATAAAGCTGCGGTGAGTCCATCACAGTCCATGCGGATATCAGCAAGGATTTGAGCTACAGCTAAAGGGTGAATTACATAGGGTTCACCACTCTTTCTACGTTGGCCATCGTGTGCCTGCTCGGCGTAATAATACGCACGTTTAATAATGGCAACTTGTTCGTAAGGCAAATATTGGCTAAGCGTCGTTGCTAAATCTTCAATACGGTACATCACTCACTCCAACGAATTAATACAAACAGGGTTTTGAAATGAGCGATCGACATAGGTGTTTAAAACTCGTGAATTGGCTGCTTTTTAATATCAACGTTACCTGCGTTTACTAAGTCTTCGGCAATTTCGCGCAAAGCAACAACAGTAAATTTATCATCTTCCACTGCAACTTTTGCTTCTTCACCACCTGTCGCTAATTGACGTGCACGTTTTGATGCAATCATTACCAATTGGAAACGGTTTTCTACGTTTTCTAAACAATCTTCTACTGTTACTCTAGCCATTGCTATCTTTACCTTTTTTAATGATCCAATAATGCTTAATTCTACTTAACCGCTTCTTATAATGACAAGAGATCATTGATAAGTTTGGTATGTTTTTGCTCAATAATTCGCTTTTTAACACGCATCGCTTTGAAAATGGCACTCATCTCGGATAATGCGGTTTGAAAATCATCATTTACGATGATGTAGTCGTATTCATTGTAGTGTGACATTTCACTTACGGCCTTCGCCATACGACGGACGATTACTTCTTCCGTATCAGTACCTCTGTCTCTTAGACGGTTTTCTAAAACTTGAGTTGAAGGCGGAAGGATAAAGATACCAATGGCATCTGGGTACTGAAGACGCACTTGTTTGGCGCCTTGCCAGTCAATTTCTAAGATAACATCTAAACCTTGATCCAACAGATCGAAGATTGCTTGCTTGGAAGTTCCATAATAGTTATCGAAAACTTGTGCGTGCTCAAAAAAGGCGTCATCAGCAATCATATCAAGAAAATCATCTACTTCGGCAAAGTAATATTCTCTTCCATGCTCTTCACCAGTTCTTGGACCTCTCGTAGTATGAGAAACGGAGATTCTAACTTGTGAATCCTGTGCAATCAGAGCTTTATAAAGGGAAGACTTTCCAGCTCCTGAAGGTGCCGATAAAATGAATAGGTTACCTTTCGATTGATCCATCTGAATATAAGCTCTCTTAGTAGAATAAGTGAATGTGATACTACAAAAATAGGATCATAGCATAATAAAGGCAGAGGAAAAAAAGCTTATCTACTATGTGAAGAATAGCTAGGAAAAATGTTTGTTCTAAGAGGGGAAAATACAAAAGATGAGTAAAAACGAAGTCGTCTTTTTGCATGAATACTGTGGTTATGAAAGCATGAAGAAGATAGGAACCTTTTCACTGAAAGGCTCCTACTACACCTATGAGCATCTTTACTAAGGCGTTTTATCTTCGTAAAAGTTCTGATCAATTTCTGGTAAAGGCTGATTATGGATTGCGGCTTCAAACGCCTGAAGACGTTTATAAATGGAAAGCAGCTCAACTATGGTTGTCCATGAATTTACAAGGAACTGAAAAGACCCTTCAACTTGATTGAATGCATTGATGATTCGCTGCATCACCCCGAGCGTGAATGCCCCAGCAATAATTGAAGGCGCAAGCACAATTAAAGGCATGAAATTACCAACCTGTAGGTAACCGTAGCGAACTACATTGAAATACAAATAGTTTTTATAAAGGTTGAAGTAATTCTTCCGAACATTATTAAATAACTCCGACAGTTCTAATGGTTGAGCTCGGTCTGCGTAATCTTCTCCATAAACCAACTCTTTACGAAAAGCGGCCTCGACTCGCTGATTTTTAAATTCCAACCCTGGTAGCCGAATTCCCGCTAATGCTAATAGAAACGTACCAAAAATAGACCAAATAATTGCCACGAATACTAGAGCTTGTGGTACTTCCCCAATTAAAGGCAAGGTTGTGACATAAGATGATAGCCCCCAAAGAATCGGCAAGAAGGCAATGAGTGTCATAATGGAGTCTAAAAAGCGAACCCCTAAACTTTCAACGATAGATGCAAAGCGCATGGTATCTTCTTGGATACGCTGAGACGCACCTTCAATATGGCGAACTTGATCCCATTTGCTGGTGTAGTAATCATTCATTGCTGTGCGCCAGCGAAAAACATAATGGCTAACGAAGAAACTGTTTAGCACCGCAACAGTAATGGCAATCATCAATAAAACGGCAACTGAAGCCAGTTGACCATAATATTCTTCCGCAGTAATACTTTGAGGCTCTGATAACGCTCTTTGAATCAAGTCGTAAAAGTTGCCATACCACTCATTCAACATGACACTAACTTGTACTTGAAACCAAGTAATGAAAACAATAACGGCGGACCCAATTACTGACCAGCGCCCCCACTTTTGCCCTCCGTACAGTACCCAGCTACCCACAAAGATGGCATAACAAAGAAACATATATTGATACAACCAAATATCGGTTGCTTTAGATAAGGCTGAACTATAAAGCGCTTGCGCTGCGGCATCTGCATCAGTGGCTAATTCATTGGGAAAGTGGGTTCCAAATAAATGGCCTAAACTGAGAGTTGGTCCCCAATCCTGAATAAAAAGATACCAAGAAACCACGCATAACAAGGACCATATAGCGAAGCTAAAAAAGAAAAGTTTTGGTTTAGGAAAAAAAGAAAAAAACACCGTATCTACTCACTTCAAATAAAAGAAGAACTGCAACCTTGAGTAGCTTACACTAGCGGTAGAGCAAGGACAATTAAGGATCAGAATCTTGACGAAATGTTTAAACACTACATACAAGAAAGGAAATACAAGATAAATAGAGACCTCTGCACGACTACTGAACTTGCCTATACTTTGTTAAAAACAGATTCAAAATGCTCATTTATAACTCATAAATGAGCATTTTCGTCTGTTTTCCCCTCGTTTTATTACTAATTGCTCATAACATAGTGCAAAGGTCTCTACTTAAAATATAGGTTCTGCTGTTGGAGCAAGCCCTGTAAATCTACCTATTATGGAAAGCAAAAAAAGCCAAAATAACCGAGTCAGAAACAAAAAAGGAGCTATTGAATAGCTCCTTCCCTAAGTTACGCTTCTTCTAAATGCATTCGATTTTCTTCAACCGCATGACAAGCAATCAGTTGCTGATCGTCTTGACGTAGCTGGGGCGTTTCAGTTTTACAACGATCGTTAGCAAAGCTGCATCGGCCATGAAAAGCACAACCACTTGGAGGGTTCAACGGCGAAGGTAATTCACCTTGTAGCTTGATTCTACGTCTTCTCTTCTCGGGTGATAATTGAGGCGTACTGGACATTAAGGCCAGTGTATAAGGATGTTTAGGGTTCTGGAAAATGTTTTCCTTAGGGCCCTGTTCTACTACTTTCCCTAGATACATTACCATGACTTCATCGGCAATGTGTTCTACCACAGATAAATCGTGAGAGATGAATACGTAGCTTAAGCCAAATTCTTCTTGCAGATCCATCATCAGGTTTAACACTTGAGCTTGCACAGACACGTCAAGCGCAGACACTGGCTCATCTGCTACTATGACATTAGGGTCGAGCATTAAACCACGAGCAATTGCGATACGCTGTCGTTGACCACCTGAAAACATATGCGGATAGCGATCATAGTGCTCGGTCTTAAGGCCCACTTTGGACATAATATCGAGCGCTTTTTGCTTGCGTTCTGCTTTGCTCAGTTTGGTGTTGATTACCAAAGGCTCTTCGAGAATATCACCAATTTTCTTTCTGGGATTCAATGATCCATACGGGTTTTGAAAGATAATTTGAATACGTTGGCGTAGAGTCATTTGCTCTGACTTAGTCAGCGTTAATAAATTCTGACCTTTATAATCCAATGCTCCCGATGTTGGAATTTCGATCATAGTAAGCATACGGCCTAAGGTGGATTTTCCACAGCCAGACTCGCCAACGACGGCAAGCGTTTTGCCTCGCTCAAGTTGAAAGCTTACCCCGTCTACCGCTTTTACTAGAGCATCGTCTTTGAAGAGCCCTTGTTTCACTACATAGTGTTGTTTTAAATCAGAGCCCTTGAGGATGATTTCGTCGTTTGTATTACTCATGCAGTCGGTCTCCCTTCATAATCCAGTGGTGTATGGCACTTTACTTGTCGCTCTAATGTACCTTGAGTACTAGGCTCTACTGAACGACAATGATCGGTGGCATAAGGGCAACGTGGACTGAGTAAACAACCCATAGGACGGTCATAAACACCAGGTACTACACCTGATAATGCATCTAAACGACTTTGACCGACTGAAGATTCTGGTAAGGATTTCAGTAATGCTTGAGTGTAAGGGTGTTGAGGCGTGGAAAATACTTCCGCCGCTGGGCCAGATTCAACAATTTGCCCTGCATACATCACAATAACGCGATGGGCGACTTCAGCAACTAATGCTAAATCATGGGTAATTAGCACAAGTCCCATTTTCTTTTTACGTTGTAGTTCAATTAACAAATCAATAATCTGCGCTTGAATGGTCACATCCAAGGCTGTTGTTGGTTCATCTGCAATCAGTAATCTTGGATTACAAGCAATGGCGATGGCGATCATGACTCGCTGACTCATACCACCAGATAATTGATGCGGATAAGCGGCTAAACGTGTTTCCGGTGCTGGAATACCTACTTGCATAAGCAATTCTATTGCTCGTTTAGTGAGTTCCTTTTTTGATCCACCTTGGTGAGTTTTTAACGCTTCAATGATTTGATAACCCACTGTAAAACAAGGGTTTAAGCTTGTCATAGGGTCTTGGAAAATCATCGCGATTTCAGAGCCTGTTAACTTGCGACGTTGTTTTTCGGGCATGGATAACAAATTCTGTCCGTCAAAAGACAATGTGTCAGCTTCGATCTTCCCTGGAAAATCGATAAGGCCCATGATAGAAAGTGAACTAACGCTCTTTCCTGAGCCAGATTCACCAACTATACCCAATACTTCGCCTTCTTCAACTTTGTAACTAATATTGTCTACGGCTTTAAATTGGCCGAAGGTAACGGATAAATTGTCGAGTTGTAATAATGACATAATGAGCTCCTACTGCTTCAGCTTCGGGTCAAGGGCGTCGCGTAAACCATCACCCATAAGATTAAAGGCCAATACAGTGATCAGTATCATTACGCCAGGGAAAGTAACAACCCACCATGCGCGTTGTACAAATTGTAAGGCATCTGCCAACATGCTGCCCCATTCTGGCGTCGGCGGTTGAGCGCCTAAGCCGAGGAAACCTAACGCTGCCATATCTAGAATTGCTGTCGAAAAGCCCAATGTTGCTTGTACGATAAGCGGCGCTAGACAATTAGGCAGAATACAGATGAACATTAAGCGTAAGGGGCTGGCACCAATTACACGGGAAGAAGTTACATAATCCCGAGACATTTCGGTCATGGTCGCTGCACGTGTTAAACGCACGTAATGGGGCAAAGAAACAATAGAAATAGCCAAGGCGGCATTGATGATACTAGGCCCAAGGATGGCGACTATGGCAATGGCCAATAGCAAGCTTGGCATTGCCAACATGATGTCGATAATACGCATAATGGTGGTATCTATAATTCCTTTGCAATAACCTGCAGTTAAGCCGAGTAGAATGCCTAGGAACAGAGAAAAGGTTACTGAGACTATGCCAACTGCAATAGATAATCTTGCTCCATGAATGAGTCGAGATAAAATGTCTCTACCTACATCGTCTGTGCCTAAAAAGTAGTGCCAACTGCCTCCGTCTAACCAGGCTGGTGGTAGTAATAAAGCATCACGGGCTTGGACAGACGGTGAATGAGGTGCGACGAAGTCGGCGAAGAGCGCTAAAAAGCAAATAAAGACAATAAATACGAGCCCAGCGACAGCGCCTTTATTGCTTTTAAAATAATGCCAGAACTCTTGCAATGGTGTTCTTGGTACGGGTGCAACCATAGTTTCTTCTGCTACGGTCATTTGTTTAGTACTCATGCTATTTCCTTAATGACTGTGGCGAATGCGAGGGTTGATAACGCCATACATAATGTCAACGAGAAGATTCACTACGATGATAATAGTGGCAACGATAAGAATGCCTCCCTGTACTACGGGGTAATCTCGACGACCAATTGATTCAATTAGCCATTTGCCAATGCCCGGCCATGCAAATACTGTCTCGGTCAAAATAGCGCCTGATAATAAAATACCTACTTGTAGGCCGATGACGGTAATGACAGGAATAAGCGCGTTGCGTAAAGCATGAATAACAATGACTCTCCAAGGAGCAATGCCTTTTGAGCGGGCTGTTCGAATATAGTCTTCACTCAACACCTCTAGCATTGAAGAACGAGTCATACGAGCAATAACCGCCATAGGGATGGTGCCAAGAACAATGCTTGGAAGAATTAAGTGAGACACGGCTGAGGTGAAGGCTCCTTCTTCATCTGATAACCAAGTGTCTATCAACATAAAGCCCGTTGTATTATCGATCCAATACACAACGTCTATGCGCCCAGAAACGGGAGTCCAACCCAGATTTACTGAGAAAATGAGCATGAGCAGTAACGCCCACCAGAAAATCGGCATAGAGTAACCGGTTAGGGAAACTGTCATCACAGAATGATCAAAAATAGTGCCTCGTTTCACCGCGGCGATAATGCCTGCTGGTAATCCGATGAAAATAGCAAACAGTGCAGCACAAATAGATAGCTCGACTGTGGCTGGGAATAAGGCTAAAAACTCATCCAAAACTGGGGTTCTTGTTACGAGGGAGTTACCTAAATCTCCCTGTAATACTCCGCCAACGTAGCGAAAATATTGAATATATAGTGGTTGATCAAAACCTAATTCCGCACTGAGCATGGCATGGCGTTCAGCTGACACACCTCGTTCTCCGGCCATAACTTCAATAGGGTCGCCAGGAATCATATGAATGAGTGTGAAGGTGAGTAAGGTGATACCGAAGAAAGTGGGAATCACTAAACTTAAACGGCGTAAAATAAATTGAAACATAAGGAATCTCTTGAAACACAAAAACTAGAGCAGATTACTCTGCTCTAGTTTTATTAGGGCGGGAACTATTTCGTTAAACTAACACCTGAGAAGTAGTGTCCACCTAGTGGATCAATAAC
Organism: uncultured Marinomonas sp.; assembly: GCA_947493575.1. Taxonomy (GTDB): domain Bacteria; phylum Pseudomonadota; class Gammaproteobacteria; order Pseudomonadales; family Marinomonadaceae; genus Marinomonas. The sequence goes on along the minus strand of CANLRQ010000001.1, from coordinate 169,743 downwards.
AAAGTTCTTCACTTCTTTACGAACTGGTTCGTATACAACCGAGTGAGCAACTGTGATCCAAGGCGCTTCACGTTTGAAGACCATTTGAGCTTCTTTGTAGTACTTAGTACGGTTAGCAACATTAGAGTCTTGTTTTGCTTTCACAAGCAAATCATTGAACTCTGTGTCACACCATTGTGCGCGGTTTGATCCACCAACAGCATCACAACCAAGTAATACATAGAGGAAGTTATCTGGGTCACCGTTGTCACCAGTCCAACCTAGTAGAACTGTTTCATGCTCACCTTTCTTAGAACGGTTTAGGTATTCACCCCATTCGTAAGAAACGATTTCAGCTTTAACGCCTACTTTAGACCAATCTTCTTGCATAACTTCCGCCATACGACGGGCATTAGGATTGTATGGACGTTGAACTGGCATTGCCCAAATATTAGTAGAGAAGCCATTTTCATAACCTGCTTCTTTTAGCAATTGTTTTGCTTTTACAGGATCGTAGTTGTAATCAACCACTTTATTGTTGTAAGACCACATTGTTGGTGGAATTGGGTTCTTCGCTGTTTTACCAGCACCTTGGAATACAGAATTTATAATCGCATCTTTATTCGTTGCAAGGTTCAATGCTTGGCGAACACGAACGTCATCAAAAGGTGGCTTTTGAGTGTTGAAAGCAAGGTAACCTACGTTCAAACCTTCTTGGCTCATCAAGTTGATGTCGTCGTCTGCTTGCATTTGTTCCAAATCTGCTGGATTTGGATAAGGCATCATATGACATTCACCAGCTTTCAATTTCGCATAACGAACAGATGCATCTGGTGTGATAGAGAAAACAAGACGATCAATTTCTGGCTTACCATTCCAATAATCTTCAAACGCTGTGTAGCGAATTAAAGAATCTTTTTGATACTGAACTTTTTGGAATGGGCCTGTTGCAGCAGGGTTAATATCGATTTGCTCTGGCATGCCTTTTTTCATTAGCATATCAGCTTGTTCTGCTGAGAAAATAGACGCGAAATCCATTGCTAAATTGGCAATGAATGGTGCTTCTGGGTGGTTAAGAACAAATTTCACAGTGTAATCATCGACTTTAACAATGTCTTTGATTAAAGAATCCATACCCATACCCGTGAAGTACTCATAAGAGCCGCCAGATACTTTATGGAAAGGATGGCCTTCATCCCACTGACGAGCAAAAGAGAAGATAACGTCATCTGCATTAAAATCACGTGTTGGTGTGAAATCTTTTGATGAATGGAATTTCACGCCTTTACGTAGGTTGAATGTGTACTCTAATCCATCTGGAGTTACTTCATAGCTTTCTGCAAGACCCGGCTCTGTTTGAGTTGTACCTAACTTAAATTCAAAAAGACGGTTGAACATGTTTTTAGAAGAGGCATCGAATGTTGTTCCAGATGTGTAGAACGCAGGGTTAAAACCTTCTGGGCTCCCTTCAGAACAATATACAAAAGTTGATGCAGCGTGTGCAGATGTTGAAATTGCAGTGGCAGCCATTATGGCCATTGGTAAAGCGGCTAACCCTTTTATCATTATATCTCTCCGATTCTCTTATCATGATGAATAAATACAATCTAAAGTCAGATAGTACTTTTTTCGTTTTTTATATAAGGGGGGAGGTAGCAAAGAGTGCTAGAGATTGATAATCACTCTGCCCTCCCCTTCAACTGGTAGAACAGAGTGATTTTTCTCATCCGTGAGCCCCCTTTAATCTGTTTGCAAATGTGTTTATTTAAAAGCAACTTCTGAAACAGAGTCATTGAAGAGTAGCGAAGGTGTATTAAATGACCAATCGAAATAACGATATGCATTATACGTATATTGAATGGAGTGTTTTATTTAAGGTGAAAAATTCATTAAAATCAATAACTTTAGGTAATGGTAAATCTAATGGAATTTCTTCTTTAAAAGAAAACCTCCAATCTAGGAGGCTTTCTTTTAAAGAAGGTGCGAGTAAGTCTACTAAGTCTCAGCCTTTCAGATAAACCGTCAAATAAGGCACGATTCTGCAGGAATGTTAATACCCTTCAAAGAGTCGTAACGCAATGTGACGCTCTCTCTGGAAGGTTATGAAAGACCCGCAGGGCATGATCTAAAAGCCTGTCTTCTTTGTTGAGCATCTCGAAAATAGGCTCGCTATTCACATTCGATACTCGCTTTGAATGACAGGCTTTTATCCACATACCGAGGCAAGAGGACTTATTCGCATCTTCCTTAATAGTAAGAGGTGATTATTTTAGAGATTTGATTAAAACAGAGGTATCACAACGGCCAAACCCTTCATCGATCAATGATTGGTATTTCTTATCGACCTCTGTTGCTAAAGGAAGGTTGAGCGCCATTTTCTCTGCTTGATCTAAGCATAAGCCAAGGTCTTTATGCATCCATTCAATCGCAAACCCAAAATCAAATTGATCTTTGGCCATGGTTTCTCCTCGGTTTTCTAGTTGCCATGAACCAGCGGCACCGTATTTCAAGGTTTCCACTAGCGTGGCTATGTCTAAACCTGCTTTTTGAGCAAACTGAATGCCTTCCGATAAACCTGAAAGTACGCCTGCTATTAAAATTTGGTTCACCATCTTGGCTATTTGTCCATTGCCGACAGGTCCTTGTAAAACAATAGACTTAGAATAACAGTCCATAATAGGCCGAACTTTTTCTAATATCGATTCATCCCCGCCTACCATAACGGTAAGCACGCCGTTTTCTGCGCCCGCTTGTCCCCCAGATACGGGAGCATCTAGAAAGTAGCACCCTTTTTCGATTGCAATACTTGCTAGCTCTTGAGCAACTTCGGTAGAGGCTGTTGTATGATCGACAAAAATTGTTCCTTTGGATGCATGGCTTAACGCGCCATTTTCACCTAAATAGACTTCTCTTAGATCGTTGTCATTGCCAACACATGTAAAAACGATGTCTTTATCTTGTGCTGCTAAGGCGGGAGTGCTTGCCCAATCACCAGAATAACTTTGTGCCCATGCTTCTGCTTTGGTTTGTGTTCTATTAAAAACAGTGACCTTGTTTTCTTCTGTTGTTAAGTGTCCTGCCATTGGGTAACCCATGGTTCCAAGGCCAATAAAAGCAACGTTCATAGTGATGTAATCCTCTGAGTGAATGAATGTGAATAGAGTAGCTGTAGGATCTGTTTGTCATTAGTGACAGTCGTGGTAAATATTAAGCGTACAGAGTATTTATTTTAGGGATAAATCATCAAAACACCCTGTGGATAAAATTGTGCATTTAATTTAGAAAAGCCTTATTTATGGGTGTGATTAACTTATTTATTGATAAGTGTATAAAAAATAATCGTTTTTGTGTTGTCTTGGGTGAAAAACCTTAAAGCTTTAGATTCTCTTGTTCTAGTAAGCCGGCTTGAAGGCAATAAAAAATAACGCTCCAATTTAATTAAGAGCGTTATTTTGTAATCTATAAAAGAAGGCTGAAAACCACTATATTGTTTGATATCAAGGCTTTATTCTTCTAAAAGCGCCAACATCATTGGTTCTAATACCTCTGCTAAATGTTGATTTGCTAATAGATCTAAATGTATCCCATCCAATTCACTGGGTTGAATAATACTGGCTGAGTTGAGGAATTTGCAGCCATATAATGTTGCAACTCTTTGATAATGTTGATGTAAACCTTGTGATTTTTCTACTGCTCCTTGATACATATCCGCCAAGTCCCCTTTTGGGGATAAAATATTTGGTGGAGCAACGATCACGATTTTCGGTGCTGGAAAATTGTGGGGGCTAGGTGCTCTTACTTTTTGGATGATTTGCTCAATGCCTTTACTTGCCTCGTAGGCCCCAATATTGAAGTAGCGCTTTAAATCGTTGGTGCCTAACATAATATTGAGCACGTCTACTGGTCCAAAAATCTCCAATGCTGCTTGTATTGAAAGAGAGCCATTGCGACCTTCTCTAAAAGGGTCGTTCCAAATTGTAGTTCGTCCAGGTAACCCTAAATTAATTACTTCGTGATTTGCTCCAAGTTTTGCTCCTAATAGCTCAGGCCATCTTTGATTGCGTGTGAATCGACCACCTTGAGGCGCTGCTCCCCAAGTTAAAGAATCGCCATAACATAGTATAGTCGCCATAGTGTTCTCCTATTTTTGGATATTGGAGCTTTAAAAACCCCAAATAATTTGCGTCTTTCCAAGTTAAGTGTAGTTTGGAATAGCGTTGATGAATGACTATTTTTGTCTTATTTTTGCAAAAATTAATAAGGATAATGGCTGGTTTTTTATAGTGTTTTCCGCTTCAAAAATCAGTGTTTTTTAGTTTTATCTATTAGAAAATTCTAAAACTGCATTAAATTTGTACAGATTCGTCTTTTAATTGAACGTTTTTTAGCTAAAAATTTTGACTGATGGCTTTAAAAAAGGTATTTATAACCTGTGGTAGAACATAGAGCTTATTTTTGCTCATGAAATGCTTAGGGCACTTGCTAAGAATTGAGCAGCACATTAATGAATTCCTTGTATGTTCATCGCTGTTCTCTCCCCATTCTTTGTATGAAAAATGTCCACAATATAATTATTAAATATAAAAGAGGGTTTATCTATGTCAACAACTCTGATTGTTGGTATAGACGGTAGTGAAGCAGGTGCTCGCGCCTTGTCATACACTAAACGTCTAGCCACATTAATTGGATCTGACTGCAACATTGAAGTCGTCTATGTAATTGAATGGTCTCCTTACTCTTTCCAAACTCCGGAAGAAAATGCTCTACGAAACAAACAGCGTGAACAGGCAATCTCGGTTGCTAACGAACGTGTTGTAGCTCCTGCTATTAAGTCACTTGCTGATGAAGGCTTTGCTGCTGAAGGTCGTGTGTTACACGGTAAAGTTGCTCACTTATTAAATTCTGTCGCTGTTGAAACAAATGCTGAGCAAATTATCGTTGCTCGTTCTTCTGCATCTGGTTTCTCCTCTCGAGTATTCGGTAGTGTGACAGCAAACTTGGTAATGAGCTCAACTGTTCCTGTAACGGTTGTAGGCTAAGGAGTAATTATGAAATTAAGAAATGCTATGTATTCAATGATCGTGCTTTTCGTGGGCATGTTTCAAGCAACTATTGCTAAAGCTGAAGGTATTGATGCGGCAGTAAACAGTGCTTTTGCCTCCTCAACGGGTTGGTTTGTAAGTTTAATCTTTGCTCCATTACCAGGAACTTCTTTCCCTTGGATCGTACTTTGGTTAGTAGTTGGTGCAACGGTATTTACCTTGTACTTTGGTTTTGTTCAGTTCCGTGCAATTGGTCATTCGATTGATCTTGTAAAAGGTGATTATTCTGATCCTAAAGATGCTGGTGAAGTAAGTCACTTCCAAGCGTTAACAACGGCGTTATCTGGTACTGTTGGTCTAGGTAACATTGCTGGTGTTGCGGTAGCGATCGGTATTGGTGGCCCGGGTGCAACATTCTGGATGATCCTAGCGGGTCTGATGGGGATGGCATCTAAGTTTGTAGAGTGTACGCTAGGCGTTAAATACCGTAATGAATATAAAGACGGTAGTGTGTCTGGTGGACCAATGTACTACATCTCTAAAGGCTTTGAAGAGCGTGGTCTGCCAGGTGGTAAATTCCTAGCGGCTCTATTTGCTGTCTTCTGTATCTTTGGTGCGTTTGGTGGCGGTAACATGTTCCAAGCAAACCAAGCACATGCTCAATTAAGCAGTGTGATTGGTGATTACCCAGGTTGGATTACAGGTGTTGTCTTCGCTGTACTCGTATTCTTGGTTATCGTTGGTGGTATCAAATCTATTGGGAAGGTAACAGAAAAAGTCGTTCCTTTCATGGGCGTTCTTTATGTTGGTGCTGGCGTAATCATTCTATTGATGAACATTGATCAGATTGCTTGGGCTTTCGGTCAAATCTTTGAAGGTGCTTTCACTGGTCTTGGTGTTGCTGGTGGTATGGTTGGTGCTTTGATCCAAGGCTTCAAACGTGCGGCGTTCTCTAACGAAGCTGGTGTAGGTTCTGCTGCGATTGCTCACTCTGCTGTTAAAACGAATGAGCCAATCACAGAAGGTCTAGTATCCTTGCTTGAGCCTTTCATTGACACAGTTGTTATTTGTACAATGACTGCATTGGTTATCATCATTACTGGACAACTTGTTTCTGATCCAGAAACTGGTTTGTTATTGGTTGAAGGTGGTCGTGTTGTTACTGCTGACGGTAGTTCTGGTGTTGCGTTGACATCGGCTGCATTCGGTTCTGCAATTAGCTGGTTCCCTTACCTATTAGTATTAGCAGTTGTATTGTTTGCTTTCTCTACAATGCTTAGCTGGTCTTACTATGGTCTAAAAGCATGGACTTACTTATTTGGCGAAGGTAAAACAGCTGAATTAGTATTTAAAGTATTGTTCTGCTTGTTTGTTATTGTTGGCGCTTCTGCAAGCCTAGGTCCAGTTATCGATTTCTCTGATGCTATGATCTTTGCAATGGCTGTTGTTAACATCATTGGTTTGTACTGCTTAATGCCTGTAGTTAAGGAAGAATACAACTCTTACTTCTCTCGTTTAGCTAGCGGTGAAATCAAGAAGTTTAATAAATAATCACTGATTATTTATCTGAAGGAAGGCACCTCTTGTAGGTGCCTTTTTTGTTCTCATTACTACCCATTCGATACTTGCCTAAAATGGCAGGCTTTTGTTTACATGCTGATGCAAGAAGACGTATTCGAAGCTTCCTGAAAAGTGTTGGAGTAAATGCAAAAAAATATTCAAAGGACGAAGGTAAAACTTTATAACTCCATTTTATTTTATCCTTCCATCCTTGGTATGAACCATTAGACAGGGTTGTTGAAGCAGCTAAAGAAAAGGGAGTGCTCATTAGCGCACCTATCTTTGGAGTACCGTTTCAAATAACAGACGAGCCCTTGGTAAATAGTTGGTGGAGTAAGCATTAATGCTGCGAGTCGGCTGTTACTTCTTACTTTGGATATAGGTTAATTAGATAAAAGTGTGAGATAAAAAGCAGCAATAGCCAAATAGAGACCTTTGCACGACTATTACACTTGATAACACTTTGTTAAAAACAGACTCGTCTTATCATCGCTCATGACTTCGTGCAAAGGTCTTAAATAACGTTATCTTTTATAGGGTTATTTGGCTGAGTTGGAATCTACAATCGTATTTCTACCTATGTGTTTGGCCGTATATAAATTCCCGTCGGCAACATTAAAAACATCATTGGTCGTGTTACCTTCATCGGAATAAGCAATACCAATACTGGCGGTAATTCCTATAGCTGGAGAGGTATCAATTTGGCTTAACGTACTACGCAAAAACTCCGCCAGTGCACGCACTTTTTCCCTATCATTTGTTAATGTCATAACGAGAAACTCTTCTCCCCCCCAGCGCCCCACTATATCATTTGGGTGTATCTTACGACTTAAGTGGGATGCAATCTGCCTTAAAACTTGGTCTCCTACTAAGTGCCCATGTTGATCATTTATTTTTTTAAAATGGTCTATATCAATCACAAGCATACTGTAGCTGTGTTGGTATCTGTCTGAGTTAAGGTCCAAATCGGTAATAACTTTGTCTATCCCTCTCCTATTTAGAATATGAGTTAACAAGTCTATATTCGCGTAGTTTTCGAATTCCATCACTTGTTGCAGGGCTTTATCATTATTGACTCTGAGTTTTACGACAGTCCATAAAAGTACTATGTAAGCAATATGAGCCACAGCAATATTGAGTACCACGCCTAAAGTATCACTTAGAGGAAAGTTTGGAATGAGGACAACGAAATGGCCCAGAACAGTAACTGCAAACACGGCCACCGTTGTGGGGACGGCTTTTTTTATTTCTAAAAATAGATAGGCCATGACGTAATTCAGACCTAGCCATTGTACCGAATTAAGAAATAAACCTTGGCCTAAGGAGTGATGCCAAATACTTGAGCTAATCAAGAAACCGGCAACCACGGTATAAGCCCACATGAGTAAGGCACTGTTTTGAATTTTATTAGTGATGCTAAGTAAGTAGATGCAAATAAAAGCAAGAATACAGATGGGGTAACTAAATTTATCAAACGAAACAATGATGCCGCTATAGGAATCAATAAACCATATTGCAGAAAAACAGATGATCGCAAATAACACTAATTTTCTAAGAAGTGTTGGAGATATTGTGGATGTCTGTAGAAGTAATGTGTCGGCTTTATTTGGTTTCATACTAAAACTTTAATGCTGATAAGTCCCAAAAATGCAAAGATCATATACAATTATTACACTGCTTGAAACAGTTTTGTGATTTTTTGTAAAATCAAGCAGTGAATGTAATAAAAGGTACTAGTGTTTTTGTGTGTAGAAACAAAATGACACACACTAAATCTGACGAGAAAAGTTAAGAAAAGTTCATTTTCCTTCTTTCTATTAGAATATAGAGGACTATAGGGAGACATCTTTTTGTAAAAGAAAGAAACAAAAAAGGCTAGCCTTTGGTGTTACAAGGCTAGCCTAATAAGAGTAAAAATGCGTACAGTCAGTATGAATTAGGAGACGTTTACATAGCTAAACTTAGGATTTACTTGAGTGATTTTCTGAGTCAGATAAGACAATAAAATGCCATACATTGGGATGAATAAGCCAAGACTAATAATGATTTTGAAACCGTAATCTGCCCAAGCTATTTCTTGCCAATGCTGAGCCATGAAAGGGTCGGGGCTTTGATAGAATGCAATGCCAAAAAAAGCCAGAGTATCTAAGCCGTTGCCTAATAATGTCGATGCAGCAGGGGCGATCCACCAAGCTTTTAATAAACGGAGTTGATTAAAAATGCTGACATCTAAAACTTGACCGAGTAAATAGGCAAGCAAACTGGCGATGGCAATACGAGCAACAAACCAATCAATCGTAGCTAAGGATTCGACTCCTTTGAATGTCCCTTCAGAAAACAGCACAGATAAGATATAGGAGAGGAACATTGCAGGTATCATGACGCAAAAAATAATCTTACGTGCTAAAGAAGGGCCAAAAATACGTACAGTTAAATCGGTAGCTAAGAAAATAAATGGGAAAGTAAACGCTCCCCATGTTGTGTGGAAGCCAAAGACAGTAAATGGAATTTGTACCAAATAGTTGCTGGATGCAATGATTAGAAGGTGGAACGCTGCTATAAAGAACAGCGCTTTGCTTTGTTGCTCATTAGTAAAATAACTCATTTTGTAACCTTTTTTTGTTTATATTGGGGTTAGGGAACCCAAGGAACGTGCTTTAGTTTAAAAGCACTCTCATTAGTTGGATTTGTTGACCTTTAGGTCAAACTTGGCGCGTAATTATACATTAGCCAATTAAAGATACCACTTATTTGGAAATACACTCTGAGTACGGCTTATTATCTGAGTTTAGAATATAAAAAGCCTAGGGAAGGTAACGGTTTCTCATTTATTGAGTTCGCATAATAAGTGCAATTTTTTAGATTAAGCGGCTAGTTGTTATACAAAACTAAATAGTCGGATCGGAGCCGTATTTTATCAAGTTAGCTTCTTGGATTTGACCGTTGTTATAAGTTACTAAGACACTCTTCGCATATGAGTAAGTTTTGAAGTAAGTTCAATGGCTTTGAGACGTGCTTCAATATTGTGAATAGGAAAAGAAAGGATCACTTCGTTCACTTGTGTTAGCTCAATAAATTGCTGCATTTTTTCGTTTACGGTTTCTGGGTCACCTACCATTGCGTATTTTAAGGTGTGATTAATCATAGACAACTCTGAGCTTGAGACGGTAGCGCTGAGATCTGCCACAGGCTTAGGAAAGGGGAAATTTGTACCTCGATGAAGATGGGCAAATTTAAGCTGGGCTGAAGTAAAGAGAAACTCTGCCTCTGCTTGTGTATCTGCAACTGAAGACATCACACCAGCCGATATAAAAGGCTTATCTAACTGCTTTGATGGACGGAAATTAGTGCGGTACACATTAATCGCTTCTAATAACATATCGGGTGCAAAGTGTGATGCGAACGAAAAAGGCAGGCCCATATAAGCGGCAAGCTGCGCCGAGTAAAGACTGGAGCCTAATAACCAAAGAGGGACATGACTGCCTTCGCCCGGTATAGCAATGACCTGTTTTGTTTGATGATCATCTTGGAAATAACGCTGTAACTCTTCCACATCGTTTGGGTATTGATCCACATCACCTGATAAATTTCGGCGTAATGCGCGAGCCGTCATCATATCTGTTCCCGGCGCTCTCCCTAATCCTAAATCTACACGGTCAGGGAACATAGCGGCCAAAGTTCCAAACTGTTCGGCAATGGTTAACGGTGCGTGATTTGGCAGCATAATACCGCCAGCTCCAATGCGAATGCGTTTGGTAGCCGCTCCTATCGCAGCGAGCATTACCGCCGTTGCTGAACTGGCAACACCGCGAGTACCATGGTGTTCAGCGAGCCAGATGCGTTGAAAGCCATTGTTGTCTGCACATTGAGCAACAGCCTTGCTGTTTTCGATGGCTTGCATAACGGACTGGCCTTCACCAACAGGAGCAAGGTCAAGAATGGAAAAGGGTACAGAGCTCGGCATATAGGGCCTCAATAAGCAAAGAGAAATTCTAGAAACATTCTTAAAGTAATCGAATTATTGAAGCCAAGATTCTGCATTAAGTGGCTCTGAATTGTAAGCCAACGCAGAGCATTTGCTGTTTGTTTACTCTTTTTAAAGGAAGGGATACTGAGCAAACTCAATGAGAGCTTTGCCAGACATTCGATAGCCAACCCACTTATCCTGAGAGCTAGTACCAATTGCTTCGTAAAATTCGCGAGCAGGTGTATTCCAATCTAAACAACTCCACTCGAAAGTAAGCATCCAGTAAACCACACCTTGTTTCTATTTTAGAGTTTAATATAAATCGCATAGTCACCTACCTGTAAGGCACCTGCTAGATCAATCGGAAGACCTTCAAGCAGTCAATCTAACTGTCGGGCAGAAATGCGAATCGAATAATGTATTGTCTTCAATTCCTGACCACTTAAATGCGCCTTTTCGAGTCGTTTGAAATGTAGTCAAAAACCATTGGCAGACCATTGGAAAATCTTGAGTTTCTTGCGAGTACGACCACAAAAGACAAATAGATGTTCAGAGCAAGGTTTCACGCCAGATCATAAGCAACGACCTCACATAAGCCATTAATGGTTCTGTGCATATCAGTTGAGCCACAAATCAAGGTAATAAAAACTTGAGGAGAGGGTGCAAGCATAGAGTGATGATTCCTGAGACCAAAGAAACCATCACTCTATGTGAATCGAAATTTGATTGTTATGTGTGGTTTGCTGGACGCTGATGATAAAAGCAAGACACAAACAGAAAGAATCCCATGAGTCGTTTAGAATGAATCATAGAAATGGCTTTCATACTTTGCTTCTAAATAGGGTTTTAATTTGACAAGGCTAGTAACATGGACGTTGAAGTGTTTTAAGGATTGGGTATCTTGTTGTAGTTCTTTAATGTGTTCGTTAATGGCCTTTTGGGATGCCTTCACCGTTTTGCGGTGGAAGCGATGGTATAAACTGGCGGCAATGGGATCTACTTCCGCGAAAACATCGTCTTTTTGATCACGTAATTGTTTGAATTGACGCTGCAACACCTTGGTTGCGTTGTCCAAATCTACGTCTCCTAGAGCCAGCAAAGGGCTTTCACCAATGTGTTCTGCATACATAGTAAAAATAGTACCTATGTCTCCATTGTCTCTGGCATCGGTTAATTGGCTGACTAATTGGTTTTTTACTTTTTGACGTTCTTTATCCTGTTCTAAATCGGGGTGTAATTGACGTAATAATTTACGGAAAAGTTTGTTTAGCGCCCCCGTTTTCATGAGTTTATCGAGTTCTTTTTCTTCGTGCTGCTGCTTTTCTGTTTCAGCGTGTTGTTGATGGAAGAAATCATCGAAAAAACCACTTTCTTGTTGCGAGTCGTTGTTTTGATTGTTTGTAAAGTCGGAAAAAAACGACTCAAACATATCATCAATAGCATCCTCACCGTCTAATTCATCATCAAAGTCCTCTTCGAAACCCAATTCTTCGGCCTCAATTCGTTCAAACAGCTCTACGACCTCTGGGTGCATTTTTTGGTAGGTCTCTTCAAATTGTGCTTGTAGATTTTCAATACTCAAATGATTTGTGAACGGCGATGAACACAAAAATTGATAACGCTCTACAAACCATGCCATTAAGGTCTCACGCTGCCACAACGTCAACGATTTACGTTGATAAAACCCTAAGAGTTTTTCACACATTATGTAGAGTGTGCTTGCATAATCCTCCTCAGAGGTATTTATCTGCGCCTTAGTTGCTTCAGCGAAGTGGGTTACCTGTTGGTGTAATTCATGGTTCTTTTTTCGCTGATTAACAACCCGCTGCCAGGCTTTATTAAAACGCGCCTCGGCTGAGTCGGCTGGACTGTCTTTAGAGGTTTTGGAAGCGGTAACTTTCATCGAATAAGATCCTATTAAAGAGTCATAAATTTTGAGGTTATCACAGCTAGATCTTTTGGGAAATAATGTAAAAGGTTTTACCCTCTAGTTAATTGGTATAGCGGCACATTCTATTTTTAATGGCTATATTTGGGAGTAAATACACATTATGAATTAGAAATGGTGCCAATGTCATTGACCGAATAACGAGGTGTGTATTATTTACTAAACTCTGATTGTCTGTAACTCTTCTGCTCGATTCTGTAGTATGCGCGCAATAATAATTTATCATTCGAAAACACTTTACCAACTTAGATTATCTTAATAAGAGCAATATAAATGGCTGATTTTAAAACCCATGTGACGGTGGCTGCCGTACTTTGTGCTCCGTTGGCAGCAAGCACCTTTATTATGGGGTTTTCTAATATGCATGAAGCAATTTTTTATGCTCTAGCGGGGACTTTGGGTGGTTTGCTGCCGGATATTGATGCGGATGAATCCATAGCAATTCGACTGGTGTTTCGGTTGTTTGGTGCACTGGCTGCGGGACTTAGCATCGCGATAGGCATGGATCAATTTATCCATTGGCAACTGCTCGCTTTGGCAATATCAAGTTATCTGGTGGTTCGTTTCCCAATACAATGGGTGTTTGAACAGCTCACGGTACACCGAGGGGCGTTGCACAGTTTACTTGCTAACCTTATGTTTACGGCCGTCGCTGTCCCTATCGCTTATCATGCGTTTTCACTTGAAGCGAAAACCGCATGGGGCATTGGAGGCTTCACTTTTATAGGTTCGACCATTCATCTCATACTGGACGAGTTATACAGTGTTGAACTGTCTGGGATGCGCGTCAAACGTTCATTTGGCACAGCAATGAAACTTACCGATTGGGGCGAGCCACTGGCATCACTGGTGTTCGTATTGATCTGCGCTTTGGGTTACTGGTTTAGCCCTAGTGCTGAAGCTTGGTCTGTTGCATTGGATTGGCTACCGGAACTTGTCAATTTATCAGAATGGATAGTGCAGAAAATTAATGGGTAATAGGGGGAGAGTTTATAAAGGGATCTGATTTCTTTAGATATCAATGGTTGAATTGATTGTAGCAACTTACTACAATTGATGCATAAAGAATCGAAAAGAGATGAAAAATATGTCAACTGCAAGTATAAGACTCGATCAAGAGCTTGTTGATAAGGCAAGTATCATGGCGAAAGCACTGAATCGTACAACGCCAAAGCAGATAGAGCATTGGGCAAAAATTGGTGAAATGATGGAAGACAACCCCGATTTGCCTTACGAATTTGTTCGACAAGCCATTATTGCCAAAGCTGAAAAAGAAGCGGGTAAATTGGAGTCTTACGATTTTGGCTAAGATCACACAGGTTCTACAAACAACCAGCTTTAAAAAGACAGTTAAAAAACTGCATGTTAATCAAAAAGCAGACCTTGATAGAGCCATCAAAGCGCTGCTGAAAGACCCATTTCTAGGAGAAGCTAAAAAAGGCGATCTAAGCTTCCTTCGAGTTCATCAGTTTACAATGGTTAAGCAACTGACCTTGCTAGGCTACAGTTATGAAGACGGTACTGTCATTCTGGAGCTCATCGCGCTTGGATCTCATGAAAACTTCTATCGAGATGTTAAGCATCTGCTTTAATAAAAAGAGGTCAGATCCCTTTTATAAGGACGACCCTAATGATCTTGACCTACTCTTTTTCTCTGATCTTTTATACAAGGCTTGCCTCTTATTATGTTGTTTAATCAATCGGACTGAAATCATGAAAAAGAGAGCGAAGTCAATGGTTACAATTTCTATTTTGGTTGCTTAAGAGGCACACTATATAAATGGTTAGCCGTTCCTCTTATTGAAACCTGACTTGTACGCTCTGGTGCCCCAGAATCTGTTCTTGATGAACTAGCGGTTAAGCTTTTTAACGCTGAAATATCTGAGCGCGCGGCGTCGGATAGTAACTGTTCTTATGTTTTTTAATTCATTGAGACCTCAGCATAATTCGGTAAATTGATTTTTCCGTGTGAAAAACATCAATAAAATCAAAGGGTAATTTTCCCATTTTTGAAAAAACGAGAGTTATGCTGATGTCTCTCATTGTTATTTACATTTTTAGCTTTTTCATTTGACTCTTAGATGGATGGGCTAGCGAGAGACGTCTAGTAAATGAAGAAGGAAAGCGAGTCAGATCGGTTTGTGTGAGCGAATGCTAGGTGAGCTTTAAATAAAAGCATTTAAAATCAATTGTTTAATGTTATTTATTGACGACTTTGTGCAGAGTGAGACTTTTAAAATACAATTAACTCAAATTTGTTAAAGGCATAAAAAAGCCCATTAGTATAAGCTAACAGGCTTTTTTAAGATTTACATAGGCGGCTAGGTCGTTTATAGACGTCGGTAAGCTGGGAGCCGTTCCAGTTATTACCCTATGAAATAAGCATAACAAACGAAGCCTAGAAGTCAAATATATTTACCATTCAAGTGCCTAAACATCTTTTAGAATTGTGCTGTACTCATCTATCTCTTTTAAGATCATTTCTTTTACTTCACTTGTGCTTCTGCCTGGGTTGAACTGCAAAAACAGGTCTTCGGTAATGTGCCAGAGAGCGTCAAGTTGACCGGCTTTCTGCTCTAATCCTTCCATAACACCTGTGCAGAAGTGACAGGAATTACTGGAAGTGGTTTAGAGTTCCTACAGGATTACTTGACCATGACAGAAGCAATCTTGATAGCAAAGTCTAAAGTTTTTAATCGACTTTATAGATGAGTATACCCTGGATTTAATATGTACAATAATGTAAGGTTAGCAACTAAATTTTAGTAAGGCTTAACATTGAACCATATTGAACTATTTGCAGGGTGTGGCGGGCTATCTTTAGGCCTAAAAAAAGCTGGATTTGACTTAATGTTAGCTAATGAGCTATCACCTATGGCGGCAGAAACCTTTGCGTATAATTTTTTAGATAAGAATCTAGTTAATTTAGCCACTAAAAGTAAATCTCAGTCGAAAGTACTGTGGCTTAGCAGCCAGTATAAAAATACAGACCTTACCAATCGCCTTAGAGAAAACCCTTACCACTACCCTATTTCAGGGTCGGCAGAGACTGATATGCCTGTACATGCTGGTGACCTTTTAGGGAAATTAGTTGTAGGAAGTCTAGTCCAGCTCAATCATTATTTTGAAGTAAGTACCTCTCGTCAAGCTGCACTACTAGACGGTTTTGGTCTAGGAGGGGTTGATCTTGTTTCGGGTGGTCCTCCGTGCCAAAGTTTTAGCATGGCAGGATTACGAGAGAGAGATAGTGAAAAAAATATTTTGCCATGGGAATTTGCTAAATTTGTTAAAATGGCTAACCCTAAATTCTCTGTTCTGGAGAATGTAACAGGTATATTGAGGCCATTTACTAAAGGTGGAGTTAGTTATCATGCGTGGTTTGAAGTAGCAAAGGCATTTGCAGAAATTGGTTATGTCCCTCTTTGTTTACATATTAACGCTCGACTATCTGGTGTTCCTCAAAATCGACCTAGATTTATCATGATAAATGTTCGTTTGGATATTTATAAAAGCCTTAAGTGTTCTTTTAATCAGAGTGAGAAAACATTGTTTCAATCTGGATTCGATTTTTTTCAGAAATTTAAAAAAGACTCTTTACCTGTCGAATTCGGAGACCTGTCTTACTTTGATGTTAAACGAGATAGCGACCTTAATTTGTTTGAAGACTCTTTCTTAAAGGATTTAGTAAATAGCTTTGAGGTTACTGCGAAAGAAGCTTTGGATGATCTACGTTTCAATGAAAATGTTAGAAAATCAGATTTTGTTAATAGAGTGAATTCAATGTTAGGTAGCAAAACTAAATATAATCAAATTCACAATCATGAGCGTAGAAAAAATAGTGCTTTGGTTAAACGTCGTTTTTGCATATATCAAGTTTTACAAAAATGTAATCCGAAAGTAGCTAATGAAGTACTCTCTATACTTAAAGGGGAAAGTTGCGAGTTAAGCTCAGCCTCTTGGGAATTACTCTCTGAGTTTAAGTATCTAATAGAAGATGAGAGCTACAAGAAGTTCAAAACAAATGAAAAAAATGACTTTCTACTTTTCTTGCGATCACATCCAACGAAAAAGCGAACTCAAAAAGCTTTGAACCCTTATGCTCCCGCACCTGCTGCATTATCGATACCTGATGATGTTTGTCACTATGACTACTTAGAATTAAGAACCCTAACAGTAAGAGAGATGGCAAGAATTCAATCTTTTCCTGATGATTTTATTTTCCGATCAAAAGTAACTACAGGAGGGAAAAATCGGAAGTTTGAAGTTCCACAATATACTCAAGTGGGCAATGCCGTACCACCACTTTTAGGGCTATCTTTAGGTAAAGCCATATCTGATTTATTAAGGCGCTTATAAATAATTATAATCACACTAAAAACTAAAATCAGGAATTTATTGACCTACGACTATCTTTTTTACTTTCTAATACTGCTGAACAAAGTTATGCTAAAAATCAAGACATATTTTATATACACCATTACATAGTAACTTTATTAACGGACGAAAAAGAAGCGCCATGAATACTAGAGACCTTACAACTCAAGAACTTCATAAGGAACAAGTTTTAAAAGATTTAGATATACCTTATGCACTACTATTTCTAACAGAAACAGGGCTAATTAAAAGCATTTTAGATGCCACAGCCCCTATAATTCAGTTACTTAAAGCGTCTCAAATTCATGACTATGATTCTCAAGAGTGTGGTGCAGAGCACAAAGTAATGCTGCCATGCGTTATTTTAAGCAATGGCCAACGAGAAGAAACTAAAGCTTCTTTATATCGTGCAAACACAAGGGGAGATACTAGGTTCTGGCCAGGAAGGCTGCATAAATATGCAACTGCAGATCAAGTATTCGCTCTATTTATTGAAAATAGCGATATTATTGTATTAAATTTATCAGATGATCAGTCTTTAAATGCAGACGATAATCCACTTTTTTCGGATATCGTAGACCGTATCAAGCTTGACTCTAGTGAATTTATTGGTATACCAGATTTCGGAGAAGAAACAGAAGTAGAAGACCCTGTTAGTAGTGAATTAGATGAGCCTTCTCGATTTGAAGTTTCTAGTTATGGTTGGGATAGTGATGTTGAAGGGTTGGTAAAACGACTAAAACGTGGTGATATTAAACTACCACGTTTTCAGCGTGGTTTTGTATGGAGTACTGTTGAACAATCTAGATTTATCGAGTCTTTGATTCTTGGCTTGCCCGTTCCAAATATATTTCTTGCTTTAGATCGTGTTACTAAGAGTTTAAATATTGTAGATGGACAACAAAGGCTCAAGACACTCCAGCGGTATTTAAATGGTGAGTTTGCTATATCTAACAGTAAGAAAATTCATGAAGATCTTCGTGGTTGTTATTACAATCGTGAGGTAGCAAAAGGAAAAAACTCTAAAGTTCTTGATATTGCCGATGAACGAACTTTAAGTGACTCAATTTTGCATAGTATAGTAATTAAGCCTGATCCTTCTGTAGATAGTTCCGAGTATGGTCAGGAATATAATAATGCAGTGGTGCAAATATTTAGAAGACTAAATACCAGTGGAAAAGCTTTGCAACCCCAAGAGGTTCGGTCATGTATTTTTTATGGTTCATTTGATGACCTGATTCATAGTTTAAATTCAAATACTGCGTGGCGTAGACTTTTTGGTGATGTACATAGTCGCTATAAAGATGTCGAAACTATTTTACGATTTTTCTCTTTATATGACGAATATGAAAATTACAAAGCCCCGATGCCTAGTTTTCTAGATAAATACATGGAAATAAATCGTAGTATCGACCTAACTAGGACATCAACTCTAAGAAGTTCTTTTGAAAGAGTTATGACTCAACTCATTGAAGCTTGTGGCGAATCATTATTTAAACCAGGAAGTACTTTTCTACTATCAAAATTTGATGCTGTCACTGTTGGTTTTGCGAAAGCATTAGATTCTGGCAAAACGTTTAGTCAAAATGAAATAAGGTTGAAGGTAGAATTATTGTTGTCTGATGAAGATTATTTAGACTCTACAGCAGAATTTATTAATGATACGGGGAATGTGAAAACGAGAATTAATACAGCAATTAGGATATTTCAAGGATAGAATAAATTATGTTACGCAACTCTCGTAGTGCAAACCATAACCAGTATAAGTCCAGAATCACTACATTATTCACATCATATAATGATGATCCTGATCCTGAAGCGCAAGCACATAAAGCTAAATATCTTGCGGTCCTTGTATCTGGATACCTAGAGCAAGCGATTAAAGAATTACTTCTTCAATATGCTTCTAAAGGCGATAATAACCAGCTATCAAGATATATAGAAAAAACTTGGCCTGTATCTAAAAATATGAATGTGAATAATATAAAATTAATTCTAGAGCAATTTAATGAAAGTTGGAGTGATGCATTTTTAGAATGGATTAATGAGGAAAACAATAGAAAAAATAATATAAACTCAATTGTACGTTGGCGAAATAGTATCGCTCATGGACAAGAGTTCAATACAACAGGTGTTACATTACACTCTGTGAATTCTTCATTTACAACTATCAAAGATTTAGTTTCATTTATAGAAAATACGGTAAACTCTTAATTTAGTGCCTTTTTATATAGGCGTTACTCCACCAAAAAAGGGATCTGACCCCTTTAATTTGAGGTCAGTTTCCGCTAGCAGTTTTGCATTATTGTCATGGTGTATTTGATAATAATCTGGCTCTTATATCTAGAGTAATTATTCCAGCGTTGCGAAGAATGAGCTACTGGTACATAGTTAATCCCAACACAGCCCCTTTCAGTGAAATTGCTTGCGACGAATCTGCTTAGGGGTTTTTTATTGCCAATTCCATTCTACGTACCTTTCGATAACCCCCATTGCTTCCAACGTTATATTTTGTTCAATCAGATTAGGAAATTCAAAGTAAATTTTTAAGGCGCCCCACCATGTTGAACTACTGTTTGTCTATTTTTTCCTTGTCTGCCGCTAAGTAATCAAAAAGAAGTTAAATACCTCATGGGTTTGCTTTATAGATTTGTTCTTAATATTTCTGATTCTCAGTCGGCTTACATCGTCTTCACAGTGTGCTAGGGGAGTGTTGTCTTCGAGGTGTTCTCTCCAATAGCCATCGGTACTAAGGTGTAGCTCGTGTTTTTGCTCTAATGAGAAGCTTAAAAAATCAGGTTCCTCAAAGCGTCGAGCTTTTAATGATCGAGTGAGTACATACGGGTTGCATAGTTCGTTTGGTATGGCTGTTATCTGGTGCTGATTTATTAGATTGTGTGGCTTGTTAATCCATTGGATGTCGTGACTTATTGAGATGCCAATGCGACAGTCACCGAGCCAGACAATGTTCCCTTTTAGCGTATTTAGGTTTATTTCGACAAGACAAAAACTAGCGACTTCGAGTCGGAAGTTTTGCTTTTTTAGTGTGTTATGTTTTTCTTTTAATTGGTGAATTGTTTCAGGTTCTGAATAGAGGTCGGGTTTACTGAGGAAAGTACGAGTCAATATCGTTACCCAATGTTTTGAAAAAGTGCTTGGGTTGGTGCCTTTCTCGGCAGCATCCATTATAACGATGACTAGCTTGTTATTTCTTATGCCTACCGCGACAGCATCGTTGTTGCTTTGATGTGTATTTCCTTGTCGGCTGAGCCAATCAATATCCATATTGCATGCCTTATTATGAAATGGCCGTTAAGCGTTCGTAGATGATGTCTTCCCGATCTTGATTACCGTTTGTGATGTTTTGCACTGCATAATCAAAGTCGCTAATTGTCATCAGTGTTTTAATCTCTTGGGCTATGTAGGTTTTAACCTCTTCTGGTGCATTTTGAATTTCAGTAGCTAGGCTTTCTCTACCATCGATTAGATTGAGAAGGTCCTCGATATCATGACTTCCTAGAGGGTCTTGATTCCCACGTCCTTTGTAGGCTTCAAGCTTGGTTGCAACAAAAGCTGCAGAGTTAACTACTTTAATCGAGAGTTTTTTGTCTAAGGCATAATCGATGGCGGATTCCATTGCGTATTTGTACCAGCGATTACTAAAGTTAAGAATTGTCTCATCATCGGGCATAATGTCGACTCGAAGATCGCCTAACTTCATTGCACACATAGGCCAATCTTCCTCTGTCAAAGGTGTTTCTTTGAAACCTTTTGACTGTAACTTTTCTTTTAGTCTGTTGTATTCGGCATAACCGATGACGCTAACAATTAGATCTACATCTTCAGTATGTCTTACTTGCTCAACGGTAAATTCATCCGTGATCAATAAGGCTGTCGTGCAGCCGCCAACAAAGGTTACTGTTTCCCTTAACTCATCTAATGCTAACGCGACTTGTTTTAGCATTTCTTTTTGGATGTCTCTTACATTCATTGCTTACTCCAAAAAAGACTTTAGCTTGTCCTTTGCTATGTTGGTTTCTCGTGCGTTGCCGAGTCGTATTGAGTCGATTAAGGCGAGCATCGCATACATGTCGGGATCTTTTTTTATTGCTAGTGTGACGGTTTTAAATAAGGGTTCAACAGCTTGTCCTTTATTTGTACCTCTTGCATCTGGCCACACAGGAATAAGTTCTCCAGAGCTTATAATATCTCCTTGTAAGATAGGCGCGGCGAACGATGTTCCTATACCTCTAGTGACTTCACCGAGTTTGGCAGGAAAAACATACTTAATACCGGAAATAATAAATTCAAATAGGGCTTTTTTATTGGCCCTAGGCACTCCAAATTGTCGGTCTTTCTTAGCTAAACCAATATCTATACAGCGCCTTAGTGATTCGCTTATCTGGGTTTTGCTTATGCCTGTTTCTGCTTCGAGGCTACGAGTGGTGTAGGCATAATCACGGAGTTCACTGCCTATTGTAGGAGATAATATGCGCTGACCAATATTATCGCTATGACCTTCCCAGTCTCGCCAGTCGTGGGGCCATGTGAATATGCCTCTATCTTGTGAGGATGATTTCTCTTGGTGTTCAAGAGAGATTAGTTTTAATAGTAAACCTATGTCTTGACTTTTCATGATATAACAAAACCTCATGTCCGGCGTCTCGGGACGAAGGACAAGCTTTATATACATTTATTTATATTGCAAGAAGTTTTTACCCAACAAAAAAAAGGCCTTTAATGTCTCAAAAGCCTTTTTGTATTTCTAATAAAAGGGGTCAGATCCCTTAAAAGTAATATTGATGTTTGTTCCTACCAGCGGCGGTGTTTAAGGGATCTGACCCCTTTTAAGCTAGTGTGCTTCGTCCCAGTTGTCTCCAACGCCTGCTTCTACCAATAAAGGTACGTCGATTTTACTGCTGTCTTGCATTATCTCGACGATTTTCGCTTGAGCGGCTGCTAGATCTTTTTCAGCGACTTCGAAGATGAGTTCATCGTGTACCTGCATGATCATGGTGACGTCTAGGTCGGTGGTTTGTAGCCAGTCGTGCATTTTGATCATAGCGCGCTTGATGATGTCTGCGGCGGAGCCTTGCATCGGTGCGTTGATCGCGGTGCGTTCTGCGGCTTGGCGCATGATGGCGTTTTTCGCTTTGATATCAGGTAGGTAGAGTCGACGACCATAAATGGTTTCGACGTAGCCTTGCTCTTTTGCCTGTTCGCGGGTGCTGTCCATGTAGTGTTTCACGCCCGGATAGCGGTCAAAATAAATCTGTATGTATTTTTGTGCTTCTGGGCGGCTTATACCCAATTGTTTCGCTAAACCAAAGGCAGACATACCGTAGATTAATCCGAAGTTGATGGCTTTTGCACGGCGACGTTGCTCGGTGGTAACTTCGTCTAGGGCAACTTCAAACACTTCCGCAGCAGTGGCTTTGTGAATGTCCGCGTCTTTCGAGAAGGCGTCTAATAATCCTTTGTCTTGCGACAGGTGCGCCATAATACGCAATTCGATTTGAGAATAATCGGCGGCGATTAACTTATGGCCTGCTGGGGCGATAAAGGCTTGGCGAATACGGCGGCCTTCTGCTGTACGAATTGGGATATTCTGGAGGTTTGGATCAGTGGAAGACAAACGCCCTGTGGCGGTGACAGCCTGATGGTAGGAAGTATGAATACGCCCCGTGGATTGAATCATCTCTGGTAGTTTGTCTGTGTAGGTGGATTTCAGTTTCGACAGACTGCGATGTTCCATGATTAAGCGTGGTAATTCATAGTCTTGTGCTAATTCTTGCAGGATAGGTTCGGCGGTAGAAGGTTGGCCTTTGGGTGTTTTCTTCAGAACAGGTAATCCTTGCTTTTCAAACAAGATAACTTGTAGCTGCTTTGGTGAACTTAGGTTAAAGCTTTCACCTGCTTCTTCGTGTGCTTTGATTTCCAGCTCTTGTAAACGACCAGCAATCTCGGTGCTTTGTTCGTGCAGTAAGTCAGGGTCGATCAAGGTGCCTGTTTGTTCCATAGAAGCGAGAACAGGAATTAAAGGGCATTCAATGTCGGTAAAAATAGAGGCAACAGAATCGTGTTGTTTTACTTGAGGCCAAATGGCATTGTGCAAACGCAACGTGATGTCCGCATCTTCGGCGGCGTAGAATGCGGCTTGTTCGAGGTCGATCTCATTAAAGGTTTTTTGCTTTTTGCCTTTACCTGCCAGTTCTTCAAAACTCACACAGGTGTGACTAAGGAACTTCTTCGCTAAGCTGTCCATATCATGACGATTACCTACGGAATTCAGTGTGTAGGACTCCAACATGGTGTCATGTTTGATGCCCTGTAAATGAATGTCGTAATTTGCCAGTACATTGGCGTCGTATTTTATGTGCTGGCCGACTTTGGCTTTATTGGCGTCTTCTAAGATGGGCTTTAATTGGGATAGTACCCAGTCACGGTCCAGTTGTTCTGGCGCGTCTTCGTAATCGTGAGCAACGGGAATGTAACACGCTGAGCCTTCTTCTACTGAAAAGGAAACACCGACTATCTCAGCCTTCATGTAGTTAAGGCTGGTGGTTTCTGTATCAAAGGCAATAAGTTCAGCTTGAGATATTTTCTCTAACCAAGTGCTGAAAAGTGTTTTGTCTAATACGGTGTCGTAGTGGGTTTCAACTGGTGGTGGTATCAAGCTGTTTGCTGTGCTGCTGTCTGTGGCATCATCGGTGCTTTGAACACGGTCTAGATCTCTTAACCAGGTTTTAAACTCCAACTTTTCAAACCACTCTTTGAGTGTGTCTTTATTGATAGGGTCGTTTTTTAATGTAAGCGGATCGAAGTCCATCTCTACATCGCACTTAATGGTTGCAAGTGTATAAGATAGCTCAGCCATATCTTTATGTTCGGCCATTTTCTTCGCAAGGGTCTTTGCTCCTCGAAAGCTTAACGTGGCAATTTCATCCAGTCTTGAGTAGATGCTGGTTAGTCCACCCAATCCTTGTAATAAACCCAGTGCGGTTTTTTCGCCCACACCCGGTACACCAGGGATGTTATCTACTTTATCCCCCATTAAAGCGAGATAGTCGATGATCAGTTCCGCAGGGATACCAAACTTATCTTTCACCCCTTGAATGTCCATTAGGGTATCTGTCATGGTATTAATCAGAGTTACTCGCTCTGTTACCAATTGAGCCATGTCTTTGTCGCCTGTGGAAATTATCACATCGCGACCTGTTTCACCGACAATTTTAGCAATGGTACCAATAACATCATCGGCTTCAACGCCAGTGATACTGATCAGAGGCAAGCCCATTGCTTCAATGATTTTATGGATAGGTTCTATTTGTAGGCGCAATTCGTCTGGCATCGGTGGCCGTTGTGCTTTGTACTCAGAATAGATCTCATCGCGGAATGTTTTGCCTTTCGCATCAAAAATTACCACCATTGGAGAGTCCGGATAGCTCCCCATTAAACTGCGAATCATGCTGATCACACCACGGATGGCATTTGTTGGTTGTCCTGTGCTGGTATTCAACGGTGGAATTGCATGAAAAGCACGATATAAATACGATGATCCATCTACCAAGATCATTGGTGCGGTGGTGTTTGAGGCGTTAGCCGACATGAAAATACCCTCATTAGCGCTGAATTCTAAAATTAATTGTAAGATTATCATATTGAGAGGCGTTTAGTGGGTGGAAATGCATTCTCACCAATTGACCTTTTTCCACTTATTGTGGAGCATAGACACTTCTTCAAATACGCTTCTTCTGTTGATATTAAAATAGGTACGCAATTGGCTGTTTATACTTCTCTCGATCAAGATGACATGTTGGCTTTATTGGCTGATTACGATTTAGGTAATTTGGTGTCTTTTCAAGGCATTTCTGGAGGAGTGGAAAATACGAATTACTTCGTTACCACGGATCAAGGGAAATATGTATTAACCTTATTTGAAGAGTTTGAGGCGGAAGAGGTGCCTTATTTTTTGGATGTGGTAGCACACTTTAAAGCAGAAGGTTTTAATGTGCCTGCGGCGATTGATAACAAACATGGCGAACGCATGTTTATCATTAAAGATCGACCAGCGATCATAGTGGATTGTTTTGCGGGTGCATTACTGGATAACACAGATGCATCGAGTTGCGCATTGATGGGTACAGAGCTGGCTAAGTTGCATAAAGCAGGACAGAGTTTCCCTGAGAAACGCCCAAGCCATCGTGGAGTTGAATGGTGGAACCGTGTTAGTAACGAGCTGGCTCCACAATTACCCGCAGACGATACGGCTTTGTTGCTCGGTCAGGTATCTGCGTTTAATGATTTTTTGAACACGTCTGTAGAGTTGCCAACCGGTACGATTCATGCGGATTTGTTTTATAACAATACTTTGTTTGTTGGAAAGGAATTGTCGGCAATTATTGATTTTTATAATGCCTGTGACAGCTGGTTAATGTATGACTTGGCGATTGTCGTCAATGATTGGTGCTCTGATCCTGAATCAGGGGAGTTGGATATGGATAAGTATCAAGCATTGATCTCCACATATGTTCAAGAGCGTACCTTGACCGATGCGGAGAAAGACGTCTGGCCGTTAATGTTACAAACGGCAGCGATGCGTTTCTGGTTGTCGCGCTTGGAGGCATGGTACGGGGCTATTCATGACCCAGAGCGCTTGGCGCAACAACATAACCCTGAAGATATTAAGCGCATTTTAAAGGCTCGAGTGGCGTATTGCCCTACAATTGAATTTTAATTGATAATGTGAGACCTTTGCACGATTATTACGCTTGCTAATTCTTTGTTAAAAACAGACACAAAATGCGTATTTATAACTCATAAACTCCACTTTTTCGCCTGTTTTTGCCTCGTCTGCTTTGGCTTCTTTTATCATCGCTCATGACTTCGTGCAAAGGTCTCAATGTACCTTGTCATGTAATTGAAAATATTCTTGATGATAATTTATCTTTGATGATAATCAGTGTGTTCAATAACTAGACAGGGACATAAAGGAAAAATAATGGCTATTTTCCGCTTTTTTATTAGTGCTTGGTTATTTGTTATCGCAAATGCTGCCAGCGCTCATCCACATGTTTTTATTGAAGCTCAATATCATATTGATCTAAATACTCCGGAAGTGAATATGCTTGAAGCTTCATGGAAGTTTGATTTATTTACGAGTTACAGTTTGATTCTAGACTATGACACAAATTCTGATAGTCAATTTCAAGGCGAAGAGAAAAAAGTCATCGCTGAAAAGTTGAAAGGCTTTGAAGCGGCGAATTATTTTCTGAAGGTCGTTGCTGACGGTAATTCTGTTCGACCATCCGATGTCACTGTTGTTGATATACACATTGAGCAGTCACAGGTTGTGGTTCGTTTTGGTGTGCGCTTACCTGAAGTGGTTTCTTTACAAGAAGGCTCTTTGACACTGTCTTTTGGTGATGATGAATTTTATTTTGCGTTGATGCCACCTGAAAGCGGATTATTGAGCTTACAAGGCTTATTGGCTGAAACCTGCACTCCTGAAGTACGTGAAGCGGAAGAAATATCGATCGATTCATGGGTCGATCTAAGTTGCGATTAATTTTCTTTATCGCGTTTTTTATTGATTACTGGTTTCAGTAAGAGTCGTTTATGTTAGAGCACTTTCAATGGTTACCTTTTTTGGTTGCTATTAGTTTATTAACCATGAGTCCTGGTGTTGATACTATTTTAGTTATGCGTAACGCGGCACGTAATGGTTGGAAAGACGGTTTTCTAACGAGTTTGGGTATTTGCATGGGGTTGTTTGGTCATGCAACTTTATCAGCCGTTGGTTTGTCGGTAATTTTACTCGGCTCAGCAGAGCTATTTTTTGTTTTTAAATTATTGGGTGCAGCTTATCTTGTGTATCTTGGTTTGCAGAGCCTACGCAGCGTTTTACGCCCTGTTGGTATGACTTTTAACGAAGCAGAAGGTCGTCAAAAACCGACTAATGGATGGGTTTCCTTTAGACAAGGGTTACTATCTAATGTGTTGAATCCTAAGCCCATTATCTTCTATATGGCATTTCTACCTCAGTTTATTGATCCAAATTATTCGGCGCTAAGCCAATCTCTCTTTATGGCCTCCTTGCATTTTACTCTTGCAATGATTTGGCAAACTTTTCTTGCTGTTATGGTTCATAAGGCAAGAATCTGGCTTGCGCGACCAAAAGTTGCGCAGGTCTTGGATGGCCTAACAGGTGCATTGCTTGTTGGTTTTGGTGTTCGTCTTGCGTTATCAAACGCAAATTAATAAGTAGATAAAATACATGAGTCTTTTGATTTCCACTTGGATTAAGTTCTTTTTCCTTTTTGCTCCTTTCTTTGTATTGTCCATGTTTTTGGCATTAACGCAGGGGGAGACAACAGCAGTTCGAAAAAAAATAGCCAATAAGGCCATTATTTCAGCCGCCGTTATTGCATTAGTTTTACTGTTTTTTGGAGGCAGTTTATTTGAGATTTTAGGTATTAGTTTAGATTCTTTTCGAATAGGGTCTGGCATCTTACTGTTTTTATCTGCCATTAGTTTGGTGAGGGATGGTACTCGCAATCACGCGTCTGACATGCCGGATGAAGAGAGAGAGGACATATCTGTTGTGCCTTTGGCTGTACCGACGATTATCGGGCCTGCCACCATAGGTACGATCTTGGTTTATGGTGCTGAGATTACAGGCTGGAATTTATTTTTTGGTGTAATGGGCTTGCTGTTGGCTTTGCTGAGTTTAGGTGTAATCTTGTATATGGGGTCTTATATTGAAAAAGTGTTGGGTAAGACTGGGTTAAACATTCTAAGTAAAATCACTGGATTGATATTGGCTGCAATGGCGGCACAAATTTTTATGATGGGGATAATGGGATTCTTTTCTCCAATCATGTAAGAAACGTTGAGTTACATAGTGTTATATCATAACATTCTGGGTATTGACTCCTAATAACGAGAATGTTTAATGAAATATCTCTTAGCAATGGGTTTGGTTTGTTTTGTGTTATTCGTTGGGTTTGTTTTAACGGATTTTACTTGGTATCAAACCTCTATTCAGTGGATGATGTCTTTGCAATTGGACTTTCACCGCAGCTTAGTTACCTCCATGCGTTTATTGAGTGAAGACAGCAATGCCGAGCTCTTGTGGGGTGGCGTGAGTGTGAGTTTTTTGTATGGAGTGTTTCATGCCGTTGGTCCTGGTCATGGTAAAGCTGTGATTGCATCTTATATGTTGGCCAGTAATGCAACGATTCAACGAGGTATTCGTTTAACTGCTCTTAGTTCTCTGGCACAAGGTTTAACAGCCATTTTGTGTGTATTGGCATTAGGGTATGTATTTGATCTGGCCGGAAAAACCATGCAAGTTAGTCGTTTTTTTGAAATGGCCAGCTTTGCTTTAATTGGCTTAATGGGATTGTGGATGTTATTGCGGGTTCTACGTAATAAGCCTGCTTGTTGTGACCACCACGACCACGACCACCATGAGCATCACGATCATCATGGCCACCACGATCATCATGGCAAGGTAAGCCAATTATCATGGTGGGGCATGATTAGTGCTATCGGGATTCGACCTTGTTCAGGTGCTGTCTTAGTACTGCTTTTTTCCTTAGGTGCCGATATTTTTCACTGGGGAGTATTAGCAACATTGGCTATGTCTCTGGGAACCGCAATAACGGTCAGTGTGTTAGCCGTTATCAGTGTTTGGTTTAGACAATCTGTTTATTCACACAACCACTCATCTGTTTGGAAGGAGCGCTTAATGCAAACCTTTGGAGGTTTAGCAGCGGTGCTATTGATTACGGTGAGCTCATCTATGTTGATGGAATATTTTACTTATTCAAAAAGGGTACTGTAATGAATGCACCGCATAACCATGATTCTTGTATTGAGTCTGCCTTAGTGACGGCTGAGCGATTGTGTAAAGAGCAGAATCAAAAATTAACCAAGGTTAGGCGTCGTGCTTTGGAATTAATTTGGCAGAGTCACCGACCTTTAGGCGCGTATCAACTGTTAGCAAAACTTGCGGAAGAGGGGTTTAATTCAGCCCCTCCTACTGTCTATCGTGCATTGGATTTTTTAATCTCTGCTGGTTTGATCCATAAAGTGGAATCCATGAATGCCTACTTGGGTTGTGCTCATGCAGATAAAGCTCATAAAGGGTATTTTTTGATTTGTGATCAATGCCATAACGTCATGGAATTTGATTATCAAGATATTCATAGTGCATTAATAGAAAAGGCCCAATCTCATGGGTTTAGCTTACGGGCAGAAACCATCGAACTAACTGGGTTATGTGAAGCTTGCCAAACTAGTGATCCTTCCGTAGGGCAAACATCATCAGACTCTACTCCAGCAGCAGGCAACGCATGACCCCATTAATTACCTTTAATAACATTGGTATTGAATTTGATAACCGTGTCCTATTAAACCAAATTAATATGACAATTCATCAAGGAGAGATTGTCACCCTAATTGGCCCTAATGGAAGTGGCAAAAGTACTTTGATCCGAACCTTATTAGGGTTGCAAGTACCAACAACGGGCAAGGTTGTTAACCACTCAAGTACACGGGTGGGTTATATGCCACAGAAACTGCATATTGATCCAACATTACCATTGGATGTCTCTAATTTTCTTGCTTTAGTTCGTCATGTAGATAAAAAGCGCATTCCTGAAGTCTTGGCCAGAGTAGGGATTGAGAAGTTAGCTAAAACACAGGTACATGTCTTATCTGGTGGTGAAACTCAGCGGGTACTATTGGCGAGGGCTTTGTTAAATCGTCCTAATTTACTGGTGTTAGATGAACCAGTGCAAGGAGTGGATGTAAATGGCCAAGTGGAGCTGTACAGCTTAATTGCGAGTATCCGAGATGAATTGCAATGTGGGGTTCTAATGGTATCTCACGATTTGCATCTTGTGATGGCAAAAACAGATACGGTGGTGTGTATTAATCAACATGTCTGCTGTTCTGGAACACCTCAGCATGTTACAGGGCATCCTGCCTATCAGGCTCTTTTTGGCGTTCCGGGTGCAGAAGAATCCATCGCTATTTATGCTCACGTACACGACCATGTACATGATGATCATGGTGATGTACTGAGTACTCAATCGTCCGAACCTGATAAAACCTGTCACCATTAAGTGACAAACAATGGCTCACAAGATTCACTATTCACCGTAAGTATTCAAGGTTATGAACCATGTTAGATTTATTATTTAGGGCGCTATTTGGCGGGCTTGGTGTTGCTGCGGTAGCGGGTCCATTAGGTGCATTTGTTGTGTGGCGTAGGATGGCTTATTTTGGCGATACGCTAGCG
The DNA here is from genome assembly GCA_947493575.1 of uncultured Marinomonas sp. GTDB lineage: Bacteria > Pseudomonadota > Gammaproteobacteria > Pseudomonadales > Marinomonadaceae > Marinomonas. The sequence goes on along the minus strand of CANLRQ010000001.1, from coordinate 139,564 downwards.
CATTCTGCCCTATTAGGGGTAGCTCTTGGCTTACTGTTCGATATCAACTTAAATCTTGCTGTTGTGGTGTTATGCGTTGGTCTGGCGTTGGTGTTGGTCACGCTTCAGAAAAAGCACATTATTGCCACAGACACTTTATTGGGAATTTTGGCCCATTCTTCCTTGTCTTTAGGGCTGGTAGCCGTTAGCTTTTTGGATAACATCCGTATTGATTTAATGGCATATTTATTTGGTGATTTATTAGCCATTAGTACCACTGATCTGTATTGGATTTATATTGGTGGGGCCGTTGTGTTATTGCTGTTAACTCTTTTCTGGAAACCTTTATTAGCAATGACGGTCAATGAAGAGTTAGCGAAAGTTGAAGGTTATCCTGTTGAAGCGATTCGACTCTTGTTGATGCTGTTGGTGGCCTTGGTGATTGCTGTAGCCATGAAAATCGTGGGTGTCTTATTGATTACTTCCTTGATGATTATTCCGGCAGCAACGGCTAGGCGAGTATCTAACTCCCCTGTTCAAATGGCAACCATGGCCAGTTTGATTGGTTGTGTTTCGGTCGGGAGTGGGCTTTGGGCATCTTATCAATGGGATACCCCAGCAGGCCCTAGTGTGGTAGTTTGCGCCGCTTTATTATTTCTTTTTATTTACAGCTTGCCTAAGTTTAATCGAGTGTAAGGCAACAATCACCGTCCTTAACTGTCCCTTAATAAATACCCTTCTAGTAAAGAAGAAGGGTATGAGTGCAGTGGTAAGGCTAGCTTATGATTGAGTCTGTTGCTCTGCGAGATACTCATCTTTCAGTTTTACGTAATTTAGACCCGCGTATTGGAAATAGTCTAATTCTGATTGTTTCAAGGGCCTTACAGCTTTTGCGGGTGATCCCATATATAAAAAGCCTGATTCTAAGCGTTTCCCCGGTGGGACTAAAGAGCCTGCACCAATGACAACTTTACTTTCAATAATGGCGCCGTCCAAAATGGTTGTGCCCATGCCAATTAGGACTTGGTTATGTACAGTACAGCCGTGTAGCATTGCCATGTGACCGACCGTTACGTCATCCCCAATAATTAATGGATATCCATCTGGATTATAATCGCTGGCATGGGTGATATGTAGACAGGTATTGTCTTGAATACTGGTTCGTTTGCCGATGCGTATCTTATGCATGTCACCGCGAATTGAAACCAAAGGCCAAACGGAACTGTCCTCTCCAATCTCGATATCACCAATCAACACTGCGGACTCATCGACCCAAACTCGCTCGTTTAATATAGGGGTGTGACCACGAAACGATTTTATTGTCATAGCATGTCTCCATAAATACTCTTCAAAGGTGTTGAAAATAGAGTAAACCTTACCCATTAAGAGTATATACAGGCAATGCCCTATTTTATTATTTTGAAGGATACCATGTTATGTCAACGTCAGTATGGGATGCGACTTCCCTTCCTCAATTTTCTGCAATCGATGTGAATAGCATTGAAGCGGATTTAACTACACTACTTGATAACAATCGCAAAGTTATGGCTGACTGTGTTGCCCAAGAGGCAGCGCTTACATGGGAAAACTTTGTTCTGCCGCTTGATCAAATTAACGATGAGTTAGGTGTGTTTTGGTCACCTATCAGTCACTTAAATTCGGTTAAAAACAGCCCTGAATTACGAGATGCATATAATGCATGTCTGCCGAAATTGACTCAGTATTATACTGAGATCGGACAAAACCATGGTTTGTATCAAGGGTATAAAACATTATTAAGTCAGGCTGAAAGTGCAGGCTATACGCAAGCGCAAACAGAAGCGTTAGTGCAAGAAGTACGTGGTTTTGAGTTATCTGGTGTCGCGTTAGAAGGTGCTGAAAAAGAACGTTACGGTGAAATTAGTCAGCGTTTATCTGAGTTAAGCAGTGCGTTTGGTGAACATGTACTTGATGCAACTCAAGCATGGAGTAAATTGGTTACAGATGAATCTGAATTGTCTGGTTTACCTGAATCGGCCTTGGCGCAGGCGAAACAAATGGCAGCAGCAAAAGAACAAGAAGGTTGGTTATTTACCTTAGATTTCCCTTCTTACATGCCAGTACTAAATTATGCGGATAACCAAGCGCTAAGAGAAGAACTTTATACTGCGTTTGCAACCCGTGCATCTGCGAATGCGCCAACAGGCAGCGAGTATGACAATGCGCCGTTAATTGATGAGATCTTAGTGTTACGTCATGAAATGGCTGAACTATTGGGCTTCTCTGATTATGCAGCTTTGTCTGTGGCAACAAAAATGGCGGAGAATGGTGACCAAGTTATTGAGTTTTTGAACGACCTTGCTGTAAAAGGTAAACCTGCTGCGGAACAAGATTTACAACAGATTCAAGACTTTGTGAAAGCTGAGTTCGGGGTTACTGAATTAAACTCTTGGGATATTGGCTATTATGCAGAAAAATTAAGAGAACATAAGTTTTCTATCTCTCAAGAAGCATTGCGTCCCTATTTTCCTATTAATAAAACCTTATCGGGTTTATTTCATGTAGCGCAGACGTTATTTGGTATCGAGATTCGTGAAGAGACTGAATTTGATTCGTATCACAAAGACTTGCAACTTTTCACTATTAGCAAAGACGGTACTGATATTTCTTGTTTCTATTTAGACCCTTATGCAAGAGAAGCAAAACGTGGCGGAGCATGGATGGATGAATGCCGTGTACGCCGCCGATTAAGTGATGGGCAATTGCAGTTACCGGTTGCGTATTTGGTGTGTAACTTTACGCCACCAATTGGTGATCAACCTGCTTTATTAACTCATGATGAAGTCACAACGTTATTCCATGAATTTGGCCATGGTTTGCATCATATGTTGACTCAAGTAGAGGTTGCCGCTGTCTCTGGAATTAACGGTGTTGCTTGGGATGCGGTAGAGCTACCGAGTCAGTTTATGGAAAACTGGTGCTATGAGCCTGAAGCACTGGCGTATATTGCTGGCCATCACGAAACAGGTGAGACATTACCGCAGGATTTATTAGATAAGATGCTTGCAGCGAAAAACTTCCAAGCCGGTATGCAGTTGATGCGTCAGTTAGAGTTTTCATTATTCGATTTCCGTTTGCACAAAGAATATTCAGCAAGTCTTTCCGTTCAGGGTTTGATTGACGAAGTTCGTCAGGAAGTTTCCGTATTTAGACCACCTTCTTTTAATCGTTTTCAAAACAGCTTCTCTCATATTTTTGCTGGTGGTTATGCCGCAGGCTATTACAGCTATAAATGGGCGGAAGTTCTATCGGCGGATGCGTTTTCTCGTTTTGAAGAAGAGGGTATATTCAATAAAGAAACTGGGGCTTTGTTCCGTGATACTGTACTGGCAAATGGTGGTTCTCGATCTGCTGCGGAATTGTTTGCTGCATTTCGTGGACGTGCTCCTTCTACTGATGCATTATTGCGTCATAGTGGGATTGCGGCTTAATTTGAAGGAAGCTCAATTAGTAAGACTTCAACCCACAGTTGTGAAAGCGATGAATAGGGTTGTTAAACCTATGAACAGAGTTGTGATTGCTCATGACTCTATTTGCTAAATTGAATATATTGATCAAAAGAGGCCAGTCCATGATAAAGCGCTTTATTGCCGGTGCCATATGTCCACGTTGTAGTGGTATGGATAAGATTCGTGCTTGGCGTAGTGACGATGAAGAAAAGCAGTACCGCGAATGTGTGGAATGTGGCTATACGGATGAACAGTCCACTGTTATTCAAGAGCAGCCTGTAGAAGTGCCAACGCGGGTAAATCAACCTCACGTCGCGAAACCGGATACGGAAGAGAGTGTCATTCAATTCATTCCAAACCCGGGTATGACAAAGCACTGAATGGATTAAATGGTTGTCACAGGTTACGTGCTTAGTAGCAGGTGGTATCAGGTAAGTGGTATCAGGTAAGTGGTATCAGTTTCAAAGCAAAAGGTTAGGGAAGGCGCGAACAAGCCCTCCCTCAGGATGTGGATAAAAACCTGCTATTCGCATCTTCCTTAGTTTTCATTGCTAATTGTTACACCCTCAGGTAGAAAGCCCTCAAGTAACTGATAATCTCCAAAATTTTGCGAGAGGCGTTGTTTTTGCTTTTCTAAACGAATAGTGGGGGCACGTGTTGCATCCACAGAACAATTATGTTCACTGATGAGTTTCTTCCCTTGTTCATCTAATTGGCTGTCATTAATTAGACGGGTATTGATTGAGAAATCTCCTATTGCTTGGATACAGTTTTTGCGGCTAAAACGTGGGAAATTGTTAAAGGTAAAATGCTCCTCAACATATTGATTACTGAGTTCGATTAATGAATCCATGAGTTTATAAAATAGCTCATTCGTTGTTTCTTGTTTGAGTATCAATGTGCATTCAACCCCATGAAGCTCTGCAAAGTCGGGTGTTTGATGTTCTTCGGCACAGGTAAAAACAAGATCAATTAACGTTTGTCCATTATGCCGTCTGGTTACGTCAAGACAGGCAATTTGAGTCTGATCAAAACGTAATAAATCCAATGCGGTTTGCACATAATCTACCGAAAAGGGTTCTAATTCGATCTCTTGTGCTTCAAATAAATCGTACGATTGTGCCATTAATGGAAGATCATGGTGGCTATTAAAAGGCGTACTTACTTTATTTGACTCAATTGATCGTAGTGTGACTAGCTCTCTAATCTCATGCTCACGTGCTTTTTGAATAGCAAGAAAAGCAGTTTGAATAATTTCGGAGGTAGGAAGGTTTAGCTCCACTCGCCACTTACGTCCGTAAACAATTTTACTGGCACGGTCTACTTTCTTCTTCTGGTAGTTCTCACGCCCGATAATACCTACTTGAATAAACAACCCTTGGTCATCTTCGGCACAAAAAATGGGATAGTGTTTTGAGAATTGGATTTTATCCAAAATGGATTCAACACTTTCTAGGGTATGATTATAGCCATAGAAGTGTTGAGGAACACAGGTTTGTCCGTTTGGCAAACTTACCGTCGGGGCAGAAATGAGACAATATTCCCCTAATGCTTCATGAGCGGAAATATCCCTTTTCGTGAGTAAACTTAAAGCACTTTTTTTCATATCAGCATCGAACTCAAAATGAATGAAATAATCAGCAGACTATCTATGACAGAGTTTTTTCACAATAGTTTTACTGAATACGAAAAAAAGGAAGAAATGGATCATAAGTTATATATTCTTGTTCTCGCCTTCCTTAACTAAAGTGTTTTTCAGTGTTTGCAAGCGGAAAGAAAAAACTGGATTAACATATAACAACTTGTAATTATCTTATGTCTTATATAAGATTTGAAAACCTTGCTGTAGATCAATGAAAAGATACATGGCTTATAGTGTGGTTGTGATAACAATAACAAAATTTTAGGATACCGCGCATCATGTCTGGCTGTTTTTATGGTACATGGCATTTCCATTCTTTGATGGGTAATGGTGATTCACTCTCAATGGTTCATCGTACTCAAAGTATTATATACCGATCTGATAGCATCTTCTTTGGCTCATTTCCTGCGATTTTTTCCCATCAAAAAGTGATTTTATGAATGTAAGAACACGTATTTTTCTTTTGATGTATATAATAATAGACAGAGTGTGAAGGGGTTGGTGCATGTTAATCGGATTTGGTTTGCGCTAGGTAAATTTAAACTTAGTCTGTGCTAAGTTAATGTTGGGCTTATATTAAAATGAAGGGTAAACTTATTACCATTCGTCATGATTGATATATGAATAAATGAGGGTTTGTGAATGCCTTGGATGATAAAAATAATATCAGGGTTAAGTACATTTAATAAAGCCATGATTTGGCTGTTTAAATATTTGGCCTTGTCTGCGGTTGCCATAATGACATTTGTAATTTTATTGCAGGTGTTTTTTCGTTATGTGCTTAATAACTCTTTTCCATGGTCGGAAGAGCTTGCCCGTTATTTGATGGTGTGGATGACGTTTTTAACCTTACCTGTGGTGTCTCGAATGAGTCAGCATGCTGCTTTAGAAATTATTTTAGGCAGTTTACCAAGGCGGTTAAATACATTATTACAGTTGATTCTATATGGATTGATCGGAATAGTGCTTTTTATTGCCTTTGATAAAAGTTATGACTTTGCCGTGAAAGGCAATCGCATTTTAGCGACGTCGTTACCTGTTACAAAAGCCTGGTCTTATACTGCTATGCCGATTGGATTTGGTGCGATGATGCTGATTTATCTTGAATTATTTCTTGTAAATCTAGTTGACTTATTTTCGTCAGAAAAAGTGTCTGAGTCTTTAGCCGAATCATCAACGAATAAATAATAAGGTTCACCATCATGGGTATTTCATTTTTTTGGATTCTTTTATCCGTTATGTTTTTAGGTATGCCAGTTGCGTTCGCATTATTGTTCGCTCCTGGATTGAGCTTATTTCTAGAAGGCAAAGAAGCCTTTTATTTACTGTTAACTCAACGTTTATACAATGGTATTGATAGTTTCCCCTTAATGGCAATTCCGTTTTTTATGTTAGCTGGGGAAGTGATGAATCGAAGTGGTATCACGCTTTCTTTGGTTCAGGTCAGCCAGGCATTTATTGGGCATTTTCGTGGTGGACTTGCGCAAATTAATATTCTGTCTTCCATGTTATTCGCGGGTTTAAGTGGCTCTGCTGTCGCAGATTGCTCTGCATTGGGTAAAATGCTGATTCCGGCAATGGAAAAAAATGGTTACTCCCGTCGTTTTGCGGCCGCGGTAACTGCAGCATCTTCCATTATCGGGCCTATTATTCCTCCTAGCGGTATCATGATTTTATACGCATTTGTTATGAATGTGTCAGTAGGTGGTTTGTTTGCTGCAGGTATATTACCGGGTATTTTAGTCGGTTCTAGTTTGATGATCATGACATGGTACTTATCTAAAAAACGTGGCTATGCCGTTGCCGCTGAAAAAGCAACTTATAAGGAAAAAGGCAGAGCGGTTAAACAAGCGTTTTGGCCTTTAATGACGCCTGTTATTTTATTAGGTGGTATCCTGTCGGGTGTATTCACGCCAACGGAAGCAGCAGCGGTTGCAGCAGCGTATGCTTTGGTGATTAGTTTTATTACGAAAACTATGAACTTTCAATCGCTACCTGATTTATTCTATGAAACGGCAAAATCGTCAGCGGTTATCTTATTCTTAGTTGGTAGCGCAGTGGCATTCTCAGCTGTTATCAGTTTGTCTGGTGCGCCGCAAAAAGTGGCTGGTTTTATGGTGTCGTTAACATCTGACCCATTATTATTATTACTATTGATTAACGTTCTCCTGTTGATTGTGGGTATGTTTCTTGATGCAGGCCCAGCGATTTTAATTTTAGGTCCAATTCTTGGACCAATAGTTACTCAATTTGGTATTGACCCTCTGCATTTTGCTATCGTTATGTGCGTTAACTTAACGGTTGGTTTGGCCACGCCGCCTATGGGGCTTGTGCTCTTTGTCGCCGCCAGTGTCAGTGGGGAAAAAGTTGAACGCATTAGTAGAGAAATGCTACCTTATTTGGCAATGCATTTGTCAGTCATTGTGTTAATCACTTATATTCCTGCTATTACTATGACTTTGCCTCGTTTACTTGGCTTTGCGTAGTAACTTTACATAACAATTTGAGTAAGGGCAGATTTGTTGGCCCAACTAAAAAAGGGAAGCGTTTATTGAAACGCTTCCCTTTTTTAGTTTAAGTGCATTCGACAGTGTTAAAAGTGGTATTAAGTGATTTTCACTTCATAATGCATATTTGTGCTATATGCTCGGCTTAGACTGAACTCAACCCTTCTACCGTCTAAAGCGGTTGCAATTCTAGATACCTCTAATAAGGGCTGGTTTTCTTCTATATTTAGTAGTTTAGCATCTACTTCATTACTTAAAACCGCTTTGATGGAATCGACAGCATTGCGAATGGAAATATTAAATGTGTTTTGGTAAAAATTGTAGAGTGCGTGTGGTAACGTGGTTTCAAGGTGTAAATCACCAAAATAGTGGTAAGGCAAATAGATTAGTTCTCGAATACATGGTTCATCGTTAATAATTCTAACACGGTGAAGCTGAATGACTCGAATGTCATCTGTGAGCTCTAAAGCAGTGGCGATTGCTGGCGTGGCATCTTGTAACTGTATGTCGATCAAATTTGCAGTAGGGAGGTCATTCGTTTCATCATTATCGTGTTTGAAACGGAAAAAATGAAACAGCATTTCCTGCAAGGTATGGTTAGATACAAAAGTCCCTACTCCTTGGCGTCGAAAGACGATATTTTCTTCTGTCAGCGTATTGAGTGCTTTTCTGACCGTACCTTGGCTGACGTCTAATACCGCTGCCAGTTGGAATTCACTAGGTAAGACTTCTCCTGGTTTCCAAACGCCTCCAACAATACGCTCAATAATGAGCTCTTTGACCTGCTCGTAAAGCGGTTTAAATTGTGGAGACAGTTGATTTTTTTGAGTCATACCAAGCCTTTTGTAAAAGAGAAACAGTTTGCGATTTTAGAATACCGAAAATGGCCTCACTATTCTGCAACTTTATTGATTGATTACACAATGAGTGTTTATTGGCTCTGTTGACATTTAATCTAGAATGAGGCTTTTTCACGACTACTACGCTTACTAATATTTTGTTTTTGCCTCGTTTTATCATCGTTCATGACTTAGTGTAAAAGCCTCAGAAAATGAGTTTATTTTTATCATAACTCTTTTGTTAAGTGGTCTAAACTGAGGTGTGGTTTGTCTCGAAAAAGAGTATTCGTGTGCTTTTATTCAGAATCGCCACCCACAAATAATGCAAATCTGTAAAAAAGTGAAAAAAATGTGACTCTTTGGTTGTGTTTCAGGTCTTATGTAAGATATAAAATAACATGTGGTCATCAAATAACTTGGCTAATTCTTGCAGCTCTCGAAACAGAGGCTGAGATTGAGGGTAATTATTTAGGTTTTTATATCTAGATAGAACTATATTAGTTTATTAAAATAATAACGGAGCTTCATAATAATGAAAAAAAATAATCTCTTGAAAACCACTTTAACGACGTTAGCACCAACTTTATTGGCTGCTGGTATTGCTGCTGCTTCCCTACCTGCAATGGCGGCTGACTATAATATTAATGTTGTTCACTTATCTAACACCAGCGACGAAGATTATGATGGCGCGTTGGTTCTAAAGGATTATGTTGAAGCTCAATCTAATGGCCGTATAGCAGTTACTATCTATTCTGGTGGTCAGCTGTGTGGTAACGGTACTGAGTGTATCGAAGCATTACAAGCAAACCTAATTCAAGTTTTTAATACAACGACGGGTGGGCTTTCAAGTGTATTCCCAGAAATTCAAGCACTTGATATTCCTTATATGTTCCCAAGTGACCGTATCGCTGAGTGTGCATTAGACAGCGAAATGTTAGCAGGTTCAATTCGTAACGAACTACTAGAGCGTACAGGCTCTATGCGCTTAATGACTATCGGTAATACTGGTGGCTGGCGTAACTTTGCAACAACGGATCGTCAAATTAAGACTCCTGCTGATGTAGATGGTGCGAAAATTCGTACAGTGAATTCACCTATTCAAATGGAACTGGTTCGTTCAATGGGTGGTAGCCCTACAGCGGTGCCGTGGCCAGAAGTTTATACTTCTCTAGCGACAGGTCTGGTTGCAGGTACTAAAAATGGTATCACTGATATCATGGGTATGAAATTCAATGAGCACATTAAATACATGACATTAGATGGCCATGCTTACATGGGTTCTATGTGGTGGATGAACAATGATGCGTTTGGTGAAATGCCAGAAGATTTACAAAAAATCATGTCTGATGGTTTTGATTCTTTAAGAATGGTAACAACAGTATTACCTAAGCGTCGTCAAATTGAAGCATACAACGCCTTTAAAGAAGGTGGCGGTACAATTTACGCACCAACAGCTGAAGAAAAGAAAATGTTCCAAGAAGCGGCTTTACCTGTACGTGACTGGTTTAAAAATGAGTACGGTGCTAAATGGATGGACATCACTCAAAATGCTGTAGATGCTTGTGAAGCGTCTATAGATGAAAAATATATGGCTGCTAAGTCATAATAATCTCGGTGTGTAGCTAATAAGCTACATATACTTGATATCCAACGCCCGCTTATTTAATCAATAAGCGGGCGTTTTTATTATGACCTATGGAAGATCTTTTACATGCTCAAGCATATGTTCCATAAAACGCGTCATCAAAGCGGTTTCTCTCTCTGCTTTCCATACCATATGAATTTCTAAGTTTGGCAGGCTTCCTAAAATAGGGCGGTATGTTAAACCTTCCCTTTGGTCGTATTTTGTTGATTCAGGCACAATAGCGATTCCAACCCCTGCTGCTACTAAGGTTCTAGTCGTTTGAGTCACTTTTGATATTTGCACTATGTTTGGCTGCACATCCGCGTCATGCAAATGGTTCATCATTTGGTCGTATAAGGATGGATGAGAAGAGCGGGCAAACATAACAAATGATTCACCTTTCAAATCTGATAATGACACGACCTTTTTACTTGAAAGAGGGTGATCTGCATGTAATGCAAGAAGATTGTCTTGGTGTTCATAATGGCAGTTTTGAAAACGGGAAACATCCACGCTGGGATTTAAAAAAACAAAGGCTAAATCGATTTTGTCTAATGTCAGTGCCTGCAATGCATCAACAGTCGTCATGCTCTCTAAGTTTAGTGTTGCTTGAGAATATTTCTTTTTAAAATCTCCGATGCCTTTTGAGAAATGCGGGGTACCAGTCGCCCAGATAAACCCAACAGACAGGTTGCCATCTTCTCCTTTTGAAATAGCTTTCACCTGTTTTTGTGTATTTTCCCACATCTGTAATAAGCTTTTAGCTTGAGGCAATAGAGCCTTTCCTGCAGCAGTTAACGTCACTCTTTGGCTAGTACGTTCAAATAACGAGGCTTCTAACTCATCTTCTAAGCTTTTAATTTGTTGAGATAAAGGAGGTTGGGATATGTGCAGCCTTTGAGCTGCTCGACCAAAATGCAACTCTTCAGCAACGGTGACAAAGTAATAGAGTTTTTTAAATCGCATAGTTTTAACTTCAATATGTTTTTTGTATTAAGCTATCTTGAAAGATATATTAGACTTAATGAAAGAGTTTTTCTATTGTAGGTGCATTAATATGACTCACTATTTAGCTTAATCAGGAAACATCATGAGCAGAGAAAAAATTAACGGCCAATTATTCAGCTATTCAGGCCCCGCCTTTCATTACCTTAATGAAGAAGAGCGTCACTTTTTTGCCAAAGACGCGGTGGATTTTCGTGTAAGCTTAATTGGCTGTGGCATGATTGGTATGGAGCATATGCGTGTTGCTACCTTAGTGGGCCGTACGGCAATTCATGGTGTATTTGATACGAATGAGCGTAGTATCAAAGTTGCAAAAGAAGAATTTGCTAAAGTAACCGATGAAGACTTCATTGTGTATGACAGTCTTGAAGCAGCGTGTAATGATCCTGATGTTGATGGAATCATGATTTGTACGCCTAACTATACGCATTTAGACATTTTAAAAGTCGCAATTAAATCTGGTAAGCCTATCTTCATGGAAAAACCAATGGCGACTAAGCTAGAAGATGCTTATGAAATCACCAAAATGGCGAAAGAGTACGACTCTGTTTTGCAGATTGGTTTGCAGTATCGTTATAAGTCTATTTACTCTGAAGCAATGCATGAAGTTTTAGAGCGTCGTGCAATCGGTGATGTGAAAATGATTAATATCGTTGAGCACCGCATTCCATTTTTAGACAAAGTACAGCAATGGAATAAGTTTTCTAAGTATTCAGGTGGCACATTAGTTGAAAAGTGCTGTCATTACTTTGATCTTTTGAACTTATTTGCTGGGTCTCGTCCTGTTCGTGTCCATGCGACAGGCTCTCAGGCAACAAACTTTATTGATTTTGAATTTAAAGGCGAAAAGTCAGATATTTTAGACAGTGCTTTTGTCACTGTTGAATATGAAAATGGTATTCGTGCTGGTTTTAATCTGTGTATGTTTGCTCCAATGTTCCATGAGGAAATTGTGATTTGCGGTGACGAAGGTCGAGTTAAAGCCGCTGAAATGGAAAATTTTGGTGAAGGTGCTCGTCTGACAACTGAAATGGAAGTACTTTGTGGGCAGTATCGTCCATCGAAAACTTCTCAACCTAGTTACCCCAAAATGATTGAAGAGTCTGGGCATAATGGAGCAACTTGGTTTGAGCATGTTGCCTTTGCTGATCAAATGGCTGGTAAAGAAACTACTAGTGCAACAGTTGAAGAAGGGTTTTGGTCAATTGTTGTGGGCAGTGCTGCTGAAGCATCTGTTAATACCGGTAAAATCATAGAAATAAATGACTTCTTAAAAGATCATGGAATTGATTTATAAATTCTGTGTTTAGAGCATAAAAAAAAGGCCTTCTGGCCTTTTTTTTATGCAGCGTATTTATTATACCGAGTGCTATATTACTCCAAGTTCAACCAAACGTTCGTGTAGATATGATCCAGCTGTATGGCGCTCGGATAATACAACCTCAGGTTTAGGGTGTAAAAATAGCGGTAGAGAGATTCTTGACTTTGTCTTATCAGCACCATCAGGGTTGATCACTCGATGAGAGGTCGACGGAAAATAGCCTCCTGATGCTTCTTGTAACATATCTCCGATGTTTACTATCAAAGTACCGAAGTCACATGGTACATCCATCCAACTGCCATCTTTTGCTTTGACTTGCAGCCCCGGCTCGTTTGCAGAAGGGAGAATTGTTAATAGGTTAATGTCTTCATGAGCGCCTGCGCGTATTGCTCCAAGCTCTTCATCGCCTTGTAAAGGTGGGTAATGCAAAACCCTAAGTAACGTCTGGTCAGAGTTTTCAACCATACTAGATAGGGGTTGAGAATAGAGAGTCGCAACATTGCTTGGAGTGTGCTGCTCAACCCAAGCAAGAAGTTCAGACGCTAGCGCGTTGGATTCTTGATAATATTGAGCAAGTAATGCTTTATGTTGCTCTGGACATTGGCCCCAAGGGTAATAGTGATAATACTCTTTAATGTCTCTCTTAGTGCTGCCTTTAGCAGTTTCAGAGACATTTGGCGGAAAATAACCGTCTTGAGTGTCTTTATTGTATTGGAAGTCATGCTTTTCTGTAGAGTCGAAAAATGTTTGCCAATCTATGTAAATGTTACTGACTAGGTGCTTTGATATAGGATGGTTTTTTAAAACGCCAAAGCCTGTTTCATGGAGTGAACGAACAAAATCTTCTTGTGCAGTTTCAGAGGTATAGTCAACAGCGGTTAATATCATAATAATTATTCTCTTAAAAATTGTAGAAAGGATTGCCAAGAACTTATGTGGTAAATTACATAAATCCGTATTGGTAACTTTGTAATAATTTTTAAAAAACTAAGATGACCAGCCATGGTGGAAAAAATAGCGCAGATCAACTGTTTCTGCGATGTAATGACGCTGCCATTGAGACAAGCACAAGCGGCCAATAAGGTCGGCGGCTGCTTGAAATGCTCGATGCATTTCATATTGGGCTAATTGCATTAAAGCGATCATTGAGTTTCCAATTATGAAAAAAAGAATGTTAAGAGACTTTTGCGCGCAGTCATGAGCGATGATAATACGAGGCAAAAACAGACGGAAAAGCGGAGCTTATGAGTTATAAATGAGCATTTTGAGTTTGTTTTAACAAAGTACTAGCAAGCGTAATAGCCGTACAAAGGTTTCGTTAAGTTGATACCCTAGTATTAAGAATACATATAAATATGGATTATATCGACTGAAACCTATGTTTTAAAGGCGTTTAGTGGTTAATTGTAATTCTCACTAGTCAAATGATAAACCTTATCTATACTGATAGTTCTGGTGTATATTGATATTTATAGAATTTTTTATCACTTTCTATAATAGTTCTTTAACTTGCTTAATGGTTTGTTTCTATTTTCTATCGAATTAGAGGTCTTACCATGTTGCTATCATGCTTATTGTCAGCATGAATGGATATATCTCAGCACAGCTCATCTATTTCACGATTAACACTTCTGTCTTTTTGGCCACAAAACACGGTGGCTTATTGTTTTTTTCTTTAAAAAAGAGGGTACTAGTCTATGAAAACCGCATTTGAGTCTCTAAAAAATTACTTTCTTATCTCAATGCCTCAATTGAGAGATCCCACGTTTCAACAAACAATAGTGTACTTGTGTGAACACACCCCCGAAGGAGCATTGGGTATCATTATTAATCGTCCTTCAGACATTTCATTTATAGATCTAGCGGCACATTTAGAAATTAATGTTTTGGATTATCACTTATCTGATGTGGCTGTTTTTCGAGGAGGGCCTGTTGAGCCTGAGCGAGGCTTTATCTTACATTCTCGTGAAAACCCTTGTCCGAATGAACTGCCAATAACGGAAGAAGTGTCCCTCTCTGCTTCTTTTGCTGTTATTGAGGACATTGCAAAAGGTAAAGGCCCTGAATCTTTTTTAATATCATTAGGGTGCTCTGGTTGGGACGCAGGCCAATTGGAAGATGAAATAAGTCAAAATCAATGGCTAGTATGTGAGGCAGATTTAGACGTATTATTTAATACTTCAAGCGACTTACAACTTTCGGCAGCAACTAAAATGTTGGGCTTTGATATGAGCCGCTTATCACCTGATGTAGGACATTGTTAATGGTTGAAGTAAATACCGCAGATACAGAGTCTGTGGCGGCGTCTAAAACGTTTTTAGGGTTTGACTTTGGGACAACCAGAATCGGTGTTGCTGTAGGGCAAACACTCCTTGGTAGTGCAACGCCTTTAGAGCCTATTAAGGCTCGTGAAGGCATTCCTAATTGGGATGTGATAGAAGCCTTGGTAAATGAGTGGCAACCTGATGGGTTCGTTGTTGGCTTACCATTGAATATGGATGGCAGTGAAAATGAAATGTGTCAGCGAGCCAAAAAATTTGCTAATCGGTTACAGGGGAGGTATGGAAAGCCTCGTTACTTAATGGATGAGCGACTGTCTTCTTATGAGGCGAAAGGCAGAGTCATTGAAGAGGGCGGTTCACGTAACTTTAAAGAGAATTCTGTTGACGGCATTGCTGCGCAGATGATTCTAATGTCATGGTTTGAAAGCACATAAAGTATGAATTTAATAAATGGAGAGTGTTTAGTAAGGTGCGAATAAGTCCTCTGCCCCAGCATGTGGATAAAAGCCTGCTATTCGCACTTTCCTTCAGTTCAGAATAGTAATTTGAGTACTTTAATCGGGCTCTTTAATTGAGAGCTTGAATAGAAAGAATAGAGGAGAAAAACCGTAAATGAATTTGGATATCGATGCTACTTTGCAAAAAATGGCAAATGAATTAAGTGAATATTGTCAAACAAAAGCCATTGTTGATCCCATTGTTGTTGGCATTCACAGTGGCGGTGTATGGGTAGCTGAAAAGTTATTGGATAATTTGCGGACGAAAGAGTCTTTAGCAACGTTAGATATCACTTTCTATCGCGATGATTTTTCTCGTATGGGGCTGCATCCAAAAGTGAAACAAACAACACTGCCTTCGACAGAAGGGAAGCACATTATTCTGGTTGATGATGTCTTGATGTCTGGTCGTACGATTCGCGCAGCAATGAATGAAATTTTTGATTTTGGACGACCTGCGAGTATTAGTTTGGCGATCTTATATGATTTAGATCAAGCTGAATTACCTATCAAAGCAGATGTCACAGGAGAAACAATTCACTTAAGTGAAAATCAACGCATTAAACTTTTTGGTCCTGCGCCTTTAACGGTCAGTTTGGTTGATGCTTACTAGTGTTATTCAATCTTGACCTAAAGGTCAAAAATATAATGTATTTCAAAGAGTTACTTTATTTTTTCTATTACAAGTACGACAATGTCTAGTGGAATAACATAAAGCAATTGAGGGTAACCTTTTTATGCTGTTAGTAAGTACCCATTAGCTAATTTTAGCTCTGGATATTTTCCCCATCTTACATAATAAAAGACGCAGATTACGCTTGTCTGTTTGAGGAAAACAACTAATGACGCAATCAGAACCACGAGCATTGCAACTGAACGAAAAAGGTCAACTGAAGCATTTTTTATCTTTAGAAGGTCTAGATAAGACTATTCTGACCGAAATTTTAGATCTGGCAGAATCTTTCTTAAATATGGGAGAACAATCGGTAAAGAAGGTACCTCTCCTACGTGGCAAAACAGTTGTAAACCTTTTCTTTGAGAATTCTACTCGCACCCGAACAACGTTTGAATTAGCGGCAAAACGACTTTCAGCAGACGTTATCAACCTTAATATTGAAACATCTGCTACGTCTAAGGGAGAGTCCTTACTCGATACCTTACAAAACTTAGAAGCCATGCAAAGTGACATGTTTGTCGTGCGTCATGGTGACAGTGGTGCTGCTCATTTTATTGCCGAACACTGTACCCCAAATGTTGCCATTATTAATGCTGGCGATGGCAGACACGCCCACCCTACTCAAGCAATGCTGGATATGTTGACTATTCGTCGTCACAAAGGGGGCTTTGAAGGTCTCAAGGTGGCTATCGTTGGAGACATATTGCATTCACGTGTTGCGCGTTCGCAAATTCATGCTTTGACGACTCTGGGAGTTGAAGAAATTCGACTAGTAGGCCCGAAGACCTTAGTGCCAAATTATTTCAGTGAAACAGGTGCGGTTATTTGTCATGAGTTACAAGCGGGTTTGCAAGATGTTGATGTGATTGTCATGTTACGGTTGCAGAAAGAAAGAATGCACGGTGCGTTATTACCGAGTGAAAGTGAATTTTATCGTCTCTACGGTTTGACTATGGAGAGTATGTCTTGGGCAAAACCTGATGTTGTTGTCATGCATCCTGGGCCAATAAACAGAGGGGTAGAAATTTCTTCTGAAGTCGCAGATGGGGAGCACTCAGTGATTCTTAATCAAGTTACTAACGGTATTGCTGTAAGAATGGCAGTGATGTCGATGGCAATGAGTGGTCAAGTGCAAAGTCAAGAAAGTGAACGAAGCATGGCGTCTGACACAATGGTAGGGGAAAAGGTCTAAGATGAAATTATGCATTAGAAATGGTCGAATAATAGATCCTAGCCAAGATTTGGATGCAATACGTGATTTATTTATAGAAGATGAAAAAGTGGTTGCTATTGGCGATGCTCCAGTGGGGTTTGTTGCCGATGAGGATGTCGATGCCACAGGGCTTTGGGTGTTGCCTGGTCTAGTTGATCTGGGTGTCTCACTACGCGAACCGGGTTATTCACAAAAGGGCTCTATTGCCTCTGAGACACGTGCAGCTGCGTCTGGTGGGGTAACCACAGTTGTCTGCTCTCCTGACACTAGCCCTATCGTTGATACGCCTGCTGTAGCGGCTTTAATACAAGATAAAGCTCTGGCTGCTGGTCAAGCAAACGTTTTTCCTTTAGGTGCATTGACTCAAGGGCTATCTGGAAAAGCGCTGAGTAATATGGTGGCTTTAACGGATGCTGGGTGTGTGGCCTTATCAAACCAACGTCATGCTATGGATAGTACGAAGGTTTTATCTAGAGCTTTAGAGTATGCGGCAACACACGATTTATTAGTGGTATTTCATTCTGATGAGAAAAGCTTGTCTGATGGTGGTTGTGCTCATGAAGGTGTGATTTCGATGACCCATGGGTTAGCAGGTATTCCAGACATTGCTGAAACCGTCGCTTTGGCAAGAGATCTTATTTTAGTAGAGCGTACTGGTGTGAAGGCGCATTTTGCTCGTTTATCTAGTGCTAAATCAATTGAAATGATTACACAAGCTCGTTTGTCCGGGATGGATGTTACGGCAGATATTGCGCTACATAATTTGCTATTAACGGATCAAGTATTGTCAGAGTTTAATGGCCAATATCACGTATTGCCGCCTTTACGCTCCGAAGAAGATCGTCTTGCATTATTAGAGGGCATTAGTAATGGTGTGATTACGGCTATTTGCTCTGATCATCAGCCCCATGAGAAAATGGCTAAAATAGCACCATTTTCTGCAACTGAACCTGGTATGGCAAATATTGAAGTGTTGCTTCCTTTAGCCATGAAGTTGGTACATGGTGGTGAACTTGATCTTAAAACTCTCTTAACTTGTTTAACCGTTGGCCCTGCTAATAGCTTTGGTATTGACGCAGGTTCTCTCAGTGTAGGTAACTTTGCTGACTTTTGTTTGTTTGATAGTGGTCTTAGTTGGCTATGGACTCAGGGTAATAAAAAAACCAAGGGTCATAACTCTCCTTACTTAGGGGATGAAATAGTTGGCAAAGTTCAAGCAACTTATCTTTCTGGGAAAAAGGTATATTAATTTAGTGAATGTGTTTGTTTTCTGACACTTAGGTGTCTATTGTATATATTTGTAAATGATTTTTGTCTCTGGGTTACGTTTGTTATCTTTACTTCTTGTTGCATAAAGCTAACCTAGCTTGTGTATATAATGTGAATGCATAAACCATGATAGAAAACAGTACATTGGATAAATTACAAGACAGAATTTCGGCTCTAGAAGATGAAGTCCATGCTTTAAAAAGCCAGAAAAGGGATTTTGACGAGATTCAGCACAGGTGCAATCAAATGATGCTGCTCCTGACGCAGGGTGCGACTCAAATAAATATATTGCATGAAATGGTTAAGGTGTTCCAGCAGGATGCCTTACCTCTTCACCTTTGTTTCGTATCGTGCGATCAAGAAGGTGGCAACTGGAAAATTAATGCAGGAAGCAGTTTAATAAGTGAATTAATAACACCCTCTGGCATGATGTTAAGTGTACCAGCCCAGCTGTGTTATATGCAGTCTCAAGCAACGGATGAAATTCATGAAGTAGGTTTATCAACACCTGAGTTTTGGCAGAGCTGGCAACCTTGGGTGGATCAAAATAATATTGATCGCTGTTTAATAAAATCGATACTCAACATTGAAGGTGCTGTTGTTGGCTTTGTTTTGATTTTTACTAACAATAACTATTTAAGTGCTTCATGTGATTCCTTAAATTTTACCATTAACTCCATTAGTAACCTTGTTCATTTGTCATTTGTGCGTGATAAAACAGAGGAAACTTTGCTTAATTCAACGTATGAAGACAAGTTAACAGGCTTGATGCAGCCTAAGCGATTCAATTCCAGTTTTTCTATAATGATGAAAGATGCCCGTCGTCAATTTCAACGTATAGCATTGATTTCCGTGCATATTCACAATGGAAAGGCGAATTGGAAAAATCACGATGTTGATGATGATGATATTCTTACATTAGCTAAGATAATGCGCAGTAGCGTACGTTCTAATGATCTTATTGGCCGTGTGTCTCAAAATGAGTTTTTAATGGGAGTGAAAATTCGTAATTTAGAAGATGCAGAAACGGTTGCTTTGAAACTGCTGAAAAAGATAAGTTTAAATGAATTTCGCTTATCGGAAACAACTAGAGTTGCATTAGGTGTAAGCTTTTACCCTGAGCATTCTACCTATGATTCGTTATATTCTGCTGCGATTAATGCCGCTAAGAATAATGATGCTGAAAATGGGTTCAGAATTGAATACCATGGTCGTTTTTGTCAAAGTAGTGCAGAGTTATACGACTTTTAACTTTAGTGCTATCATAGAGTCCATCC
The DNA here is from genome assembly GCA_947493575.1 of uncultured Marinomonas sp. Classification (GTDB taxonomy): domain Bacteria; phylum Pseudomonadota; class Gammaproteobacteria; order Pseudomonadales; family Marinomonadaceae; genus Marinomonas. The sequence continues at coordinate 119,945 of CANLRQ010000001.1, read as the reverse complement.
ATCAAAGCCTATACTACCTTATTAGGCTTTGTCTTATATTAAGCTTACTCAATTTACTGATTATACGGAGCTACTCCCCATGAGTATTGCTGTCAATTTAGAGCAAGTTCGTAAGCAAGTCGACGATTTGATCTTGCAAAATAATAGGGAAAGCAATTCTGTACGTTTGTTAGCGGTCAGTAAAACAAAGCCAATTGAAAATATTATGGCGGCGTATGACGCTGGACAGAGACAATTTGGTGAAAACTACGTTCAAGAAGTAGTGGATAAGTGCCTTGCCTTGTCTGATTTAAATGATATTGAATGGCATTTTATTGGTTCCATACAATCAAATAAAACACGCCTTGTTGCGCAAAATGTTGACTGGGTTCATACCCTCGATAGAGAAAAAATTGCAGTGAGATTGAATGAACAACGGCCAGAGAATTTGCCGCCTCTTAAGGTGTGTATTCAAGTCAATATAAGCGGTGAGTTGACTAAGTCTGGGATTAGTTTGTCCGATTTACCTAAGTTAGTTGAATTTGTGACTGCACTGCCTCATTTAGAGTTAAGGGGACTAATGGCGATTCCGGCACCACAATCATCGATCCAGTCGCAAGTGGAAGCCTATCAGCCGTTATTGTTGGCTTATAATGATTTAAAAATGCGTTATCCTAATATAGATACTTTATCGATAGGAATGTCCGGTGATATGGCAGCAGCGATCCACTCGGGTAGTACTATGGTAAGGATTGGAACAGCAATTTTCGGCTCTCGCCAGTAACGATTTTAATACAGGAAAATTTCATGCAAGCAAATCTAGGTTCAAAGATTAAAATTGCGTTTATTGGTATGGGCAATATGGCCAGTGCGATCATGCAAGGTTTGATTAGCAGTGGTGTACCAGCAGCAAACATCACTGGGACAGCCCGTACTGAGTCAAAACGTGAGCATTTCTCTAGTACTTTTAATATTAATATGACGGCAGATAATAATGCGGCCGTTCAAGATGCCGATATTATTGTGCTCTGTGTAAAGCCAGTTCAAATACAAGATGTCATTAACGGTTTTGCCAATGAAGTTAAACCTCATCAATTATTTATTTCTGTTGCTGCGGGTGTAGAGTTACCAAGTTTGCAAACTTGGTTAGGGGAAGTAGGAATAGTGCGTAGTATGCCTAATACCCCATCGCAATTGGGTGCAGGTATTACAGGACTTATAGGTAATCAGCATATTTCCGAAGAGCAAAAGCAATGGGCTGATGTTTTATTTTCAAGTGTTGGGTCATCTCTTTGGGTCTCTGACGAGGCTCATATGCATACTGTTACGGCATTAGCGGGCAGTTCTCCTGCTTATTTTTTCCGCTTTGTTGAATCTATGATTCGTCATGGCGTGCAACAAGGTCTGAGTGCGGAAGACAGTCGGACGCTTGCTACTCAATCTATGTTGGGCGCTGCTAGAATGGCAACAGAGTTGACTGACATGAGTGTTGAGCAAATGCGAATTGATATTACCTCTCCCAAAGGGGCGACGGAGCAGGCTTTACTGTCCTTTGAAGCAAATGGGATAGAGAAAATGATGGATGAAGCGATGACTGCCTGTGCTAATCGTTCGCGCGAATTTGCCTCTCAACTTTCTGCTACAGATAAAGATTAAAGGAACACAATAATGAGTTCGGATCCTATTATATTTTTGTTAAAAACATTGGCTAATTTTTATTTATTTATTGTTTTACTACGCTTAGTTCTACAGTTAACTAGGGCAGACTTTTATAACCCAATCAGTCAAGGCGTGGTTAAAGCAACAAATCCATTGTTGTTACCTATTCGTAAGATAGTACCTTCTATAGGGCGTATTGATACTGCTTCGGTAATCTTAGCGTTAGTTGTACAGTTAGCCACAATTGCTTTAGTGCTTGCAATGAAAGGGTACCAATTAAATGCAATGCAGTATGCGATTTTCACGCTCGCTGGTACCTTATATCATTTGCTTGATTTATATTTCTGGGCCATGTTGATTTCAGTGATTTTGAGCTGGGTTGCACCAGGAGCAAGTCACCCTGGTGCCATGTTAGTACATCAAGTGACAGAGCCTTTATACAGTCAAATTCGTAAAATAATCCCGACTTTAGGTGGGCTGGATTTGTCTCCGATCTTTATCTTTTTAGGAATTAGTGTACTGAAACAGTTTTTAGTACCTTTTGTGGTTTAATTTATAATTCAGATTTATGATGTAAGTTTAAGGCGGTACTTTGGCTGATTCGTGTCGATAAGAATACGATAATGTGATGGATAAAATAGCTAATGTACATTGGTGTTAATTGAGAACATAGGCGTTATTCGTTATGATGCGTGCCTTTGTTAGGAACGAATAGTAGAAGTAGGATGAACTGCTTTTATAACTTCTTTTAATTACAGTTCGGATTAGAGCTATGAGTATAATTGCGGTTTATCCAGGTACATTTGACCCTATAACGAATGGGCATACGGATTTAGTAGAGCGTGCTGCGAAATTGTTTAGTAAGGTGGTTGTAGCCGTTGCTACTAGCCCTAAAAAGCGTCCAGTTTTGGCTCATGATATTCGAATTGCTTTGGCTCAACAGGTCTTAAGTCATTTGCCGAACGTTGAAGTTGTCGGTTTTAATAATTTATTGACTGAATTTACTCGTTCGGTGAATGGTAAAGTGGTTGTCCGTGGCTTACGAGCGGTATCTGACTTCGAGTATGAATTTCAGCTAGCAAATATGAATCGTGTGATTGCGCCTGATGTTGAAAGTGTGTTCCTAACGCCTTCGGAAAAACATTCTTATATTTCATCTACTTTAGTTAGAGAAATTGCCTCTTTAGACGGAGGCTTTGGCCAATTTGTAAACCCTGCTGTTGAGCAGGTTTTGCGTGAACATTATAAAATTAAACAGAATTAGAATTTCATTTCGCTGATATGAGTTTATTAAGTTTGGTAGGAGGCAAAAAATGTCGTTAATTATTACTGATGAATGCATTAACTGTGATGTGTGTGAGCCAGAATGCCCAAATGAAGCGATTTCTCAAGGAGAAGAGATATATGTCATCGAACCTTCAAAGTGCACGGAGTGTGTTGGCCACTATGATGAACCTCAGTGTCAGCAAGTGTGTCCAGTAGACTGTATTCCATTAGATGTGAATCGTCCTGAAACGGAAGAGCAGTTAATGGAAAAATACCTTGTCTTAACAGGCCAGTTATAGTCGCCAACATAAATATATAAGAGAGTAAGAGACCTTTGCACGACTACGATGCTTGCTAACACTTTGTTAAAAACAGACTCAAAATGCGCATTTATAACTCATAAACTTCGCTTATTCGTCTATTTTTGCCTCGTCTTTTCACCTCGTCTTTTCACCTCGTCTTTTCACCTCGTCTTTGCACCTCATCGCTCATGACTTCGTACAAAGGTTTCAGTAAAACTGGATTTTGTAAAAAGCCATCCTAGTTAGGGTGGCTTTTTACGTTGATATTATTGGAAATAATCTTTAATCACTTGAGTGCTTGGTAATACTTGATCGTCATTAACTAGAATGATGAGCGAGTTTACTTTAACCACTTCTGATGTTTGAGGGTGAGTTGTCACCATCTTATTCTCTCCAACATAGCCTAATGCGGTGCCTATGTCGTGCTGTATTAGAGTGGTTACTATCTCTCCCCATGTTTTACCTTCAATATGAACATCCAATCGAATGGTATGGTCGCCTTGGTAGCGGAATAAATCTTCTAGAACCTGTTCCGTTCCCGGTGCGATTAAAGAACGAACTAACATTTCTGGATAGGCTCGAATAGGGCGAATAACAGCATCGGCTCTTGCACTACGAAAACGCTTTCTATTGTTATCTTCTACAGCTTCAGCAATGACGAAGGCATTGGTATCGATTGCTTTGAGGCGATGTAAAATATCGAAAACCTTACTGTCACTGCTGTTTTCTTGGCTATCAGGGCTTAATACTATAATGTACTTTGCTCTTTGCGCTCCCGCTGCTTCTAGCATGCCTTCTGTAGTTGCGTCTCCTGTGTGGTGCACAACGCCATGTGAGCGTAGAGACATAGGCAATCCGTCAGGGAAGTGAGGCGTTAGAATTTGTATTGGTGTTTGTTGCAGCTCAGGAGAATCGCAAATCTGGCTGATTAAACGCTCTAAATAGCGCTCAGTATAATATTTTGGTGTATTAATAATTAACAAATGATCTTGCATCTGATCCCACTCCATTCGGCCTTTAATTCGCATTTCTTTTTTTTGTAAACGTAGTTCAATATAGTCACTGGCAATTTGGGCTAAAAGTGCAATTCCTATACCGTAGATAAGGATAATGGTTGCGGCTTGTCCCCAGAAGGTTGCAGCGGAAATATCGCCGTATCCTGTGGTACTGGCGGATGTCATAGAAAGCCAGAATGCCTGCCACCAATCCATTTCTTCAAACAGCACCATAGCCAAACTGTGAATCAGAATAATGCTGATTAACAGTACAAGTCGATACCTCAGATCTTGAGCTGCATGTAGATAGACACTCTGTCTAAAGTCTTGACGGCGCTTCTTATTGTTTTTTCTAAGTAGTCCTATGAGAGACATCACCTAACTCTCCTTCTAAAGACTGTCGTCAGGCATTATGTAATCAAGTTGTCTCCATGATTCATAAACCATGACGGCGACGGTATTTGATAAATTCAAGCTGCGACTTCCTGGTTGCATTGGTAACCTTAATCTCTGATCAGTTGGTAAGGCGTTAATAAAGTCAGCTGGTAATCCACGAGTCTCTGGGCCGAACACAAGTACATCATTGGGTTGGAATTGAGCATCTGAATGAGGGCGGCTGCCTTTAGTTGTTAATGCGTAGATAGTACCGAAGGATTGGGAATCCAAAAAGGCCTGCCAATTTCCATGGCGCTTTACTCTAGCGACTTCATGATAATCCAGTCCTGCACGACGAACCTTTTTATCATCGAGTTCAAACCCTAAGGGTTCGATTAAGTGTAATTGAAAGCCTGTATTGGCACATAGACGAATAACATTCCCTGTATTCGGTGGGATCTCAGGTTCGAATAAAACAATGTGAAGCATATTTACTCTTCTTAAATAGGTCGATAGATAATCTGATGATACCAGATAAGTGCTTTTTTCTAACTTATTGTAAAAAAAATTAAAAAAACTATTGACCCTATAATAGATTGCTATACAATGCACCGCACTTGCCCAGATAGCTCAGTCGGTAGAGCAGAGGATTGAAAATCCTCGTGTCGGCGGTTCGATTCCGTCTCTGGGCACCATGATTAAAAAGGTCAGCTTTTAAAGCTGGCCTTTTTTCGTTTAAGCTTCTGCAAATAGAGCAATTTGAAGAAGTAGAACCCTACAGGATTGATTCTGTAGGGTTTTTTTATGTCTGGTGTTTGGGGTTTTATGTTTAGCCGAGGGATGGTGCGAATAAGTTCTCTTGCCTTAAGCTCCAAGTAATATTAATGGGATAGCAAGCGCTTGATTCCCAGTAGATCCTAAAAGATAAATAATGGAACATAATAGTGCGACTGTGATTATGTACCAAACAGCAGACACTGTTTGTCCATATCTATCCAGCGGCAGCAAGGAACTATGGTGGCGATCTCTCCATTCAAACAGAATTTCAAACATACCAATAAATAGAATAAAACCTAATAAAGCAAAACCAAAATAATAGCTTGCAGCAATCCCCAATAACGCGCCACACACACAGGTAATGAGCCCAAAGATTGAGTTCATAGAGAAAGCGACACTTTTCAAAATATGCCCACCGTCTAATGGTAAAACAGGTAGCAGATTGAATAGGTTAAGTAGAGCGTTGAAGGTTGCAATACCGGCAAATAGCTCAATATCGGTTATCCAATAAATAAATAAGCTGGCAATGGATAACATCAAGCCAAAGAAAGGCCCCATAATTGCGATTACAACATCTTGCCAACGTGTGTTTATCTTGCTTTCAGAAAGTGCTAAACCTCCGATAAATGGAATAAGGTAAATGCCTTTTGTTTTCATGCCAAAATATTTCATCGCTCGGATGTGACCGTATTCATGGAAAACAAGGCAAAGAATAAGAGCAATGGCAAATTCCAAAGAAAATAGCCATGAATAGGCAGCAAGGGAGCCCGCGGCAAATAATACTTTAATGGCTTTAGCACTTTTTAACATCTTGAGTGCAAAAGAGCCGATACCAATAAAACTGAATTTCTTTTTTTCTATAGGTCGATTGACCACTTCCTGTTTTTCAATGTCTTTAGTTGTTATTTCGCCTTGTGAAACGTGGCTATTGTTTATGCTTAATTGGTAATGTAGTAGGAAAGGTTGCCATGAGAGTTCGATGTCTAATTGGCATTCTATGGTTCCTTGATTTGATTGGAGCGTAAACGTATGTTGAGTGTTTGGCCCTCTATCTGCACTGGCATTAAGTTGTGAAACTAATTGATTATCCCAATACAATGCTTGCCAACCTGACATAGTTGCTTCTAAACGCAGTTCCTTACCAAGGCACTCGATTCTTAATAATTGCAAAATAACCTCGTTGTTAGCTTTAAATAAGTGATGATTGTGTCTAACTTTAATAAATGATCAAGATGTTTATTTCTAGAGTGTGATGAGTAATGGGTTTGTTTACGTTACTTTACTTTTTCTTGAATGGATTTTTAGGGATACTCAACAATACCTTTTCAGACAGAGAGTTATGTTACCCTTGTGATGCCATAAATGAACTGTCCAATGAGTTATTTACCGCTTTATTTTTTAAAAACAGACTCTTTATATGAAGAAACTTCTATTTCCTCTATTTTTTACTACTTTACTGTATTTTGTATTGGGGGCAATTAGTCATAACATTGCCATACCTCCAGGGTATTCCACTGTAATTTGGCCGGCATCGGGCTTAGCGCTTGGTGTTTTATTAGGTTGGTCATGGAGGGTATTACCCGGTGTTTTCTTGGGAAGTGTTCTCGTTAATTTATACATTACATACGTTTCAGAGGGGAGTGTTTTTCTGCCCCTCATGATATTGATTGGCCTTGGTGCCATGTTGCAGGCGGCAATAGGGTATTTTTTAATTACGGTCTTTATTGGCACTCCATTTGATTTTTATAAACCTAAGACAGTTTTACTTTTTATTTTCCTTGGTGCTGTTGTAAGTACTCTAGTGTCAGCTTCAATTGGTTGTGTGGGGCTATTGTATTTTGGTTTTATAGGAATAGAGGACTTTTTAAGTAATTGGTTAAATTGGTGGATAGGCGATGCGATAGGAGTGATCGTTGTTACCCCATGGCTACTAGCAGCCTTTCCAGCATTAGCAAAAAGTGACTTTCCAAAACTTAAGCAATTTATTACAACTTTATTGTTTATCTCCTTAGTAACTGCTGGTGTTTCATGGGTAGCGTTTGATTTTGATCATGCTAAACAAAAGAATGAATTTGATAAAAATGCTGAAATGTTGGCCCTGTCTTTACAAGCGAGAGTTGATAATTCAATAAACTCGTTATATGGATTAGCTGGTTTTGTTCAGGCTGTAGATGGTGTTACTAAAGAAAACTTCCGTGATTATACTCTCGGCGTCATGTCTCGCGATCCTGCAATTTTAGGGTTGTCATGGAATAAAAAAATCACAGGTGATGAAGTTAAAGAGTGGGATAGTTTTTTGAAGGAAGCCTACTTTGACCCAGAACTATTTATTTATGAGCGGAATGCTAAGTCTGAAGTGATTCCTGTACAGCAGCGATCTCAACATGTTGTTGTGAGTTTTATTGAGCCGTCGGCATTAAATTATAAAGCACTTGGTTATGATGTGTATTCTCAAGCAACTCGTAAAGTAGCATTGGACACAGCGTTTCAAACGAGAACGGTTACTGCCACAAAACCGATTCAGCTGGTTCAAAAAGACGGACAAGAAGAAAGTATAGGTGAATTGATATTTTTACCTGTATTTAATGTTCCTATCGAGGAACTGACAGAATCATCTAACCTTGATAGTTTAGACGGTTATGCTACCGCTGTCGTGTCTGTCACCGAGCTATCAAATGTTTTATATGGAGCTGCGAAAGAGCTGCCTCACACGGCATTTTATTTACTGCATCATGATAGCAGCCAAGACACACCACACATATTGGCGATGCAAGACCCCAGAAATGCATCAATAGAAGAGTTCTTTTCTCGTTTGAATAAGAACGATTTCCCCATGATCTCTCGTCATACTATATCGATTGGAGAGTCATCCTGGGAGCTTGTGCAGACCAGCCATGAATATAATATTTATCACCCTTGGAGTACGCACTTTGTACTAGCGGGTGGTTTGTTATTAACGGGATTGTTTGGTTGGTTTCTTATCTTAACTGCCAGCAAAACGGCTCAAATGGAACAAGAAGTACTAGAAAGAACCCGTGACCTTTCATTGCTAAATCAATCTCTGGTTGAATCAGAAAGTGTAAAAAGTAGAGCAACTTTAGAAGCGGAAGCTGCTAATAGGGCCAAAAGTGAATTTTTAGCAAATATGAGCCATGAGATCAGAACGCCATTAAATGGTGTTATTGGATCTCTGTCTTTACTTGATCAATCTATATTGCAACCTGACCAAAAGAAAATTGTGCAATTGTCTCACAGCAGTGCTGAGTCTTTATTGGATATCATTAATGACATACTCGACCTATCGAAAATTGAGGTGGGTGATATGGAGTTGGACAATAATGAATTTGATATTGTTGAATTGATTGAGAATGTAGGGCAAACATTAGCCGTTAAAGCCCATGAAAAAGACATCGAATTAAATTGCCCTCTCACTGTTCCTAAGCGTACGACAGTTATTGGCGACCGTGTCAGAGTTCGACAAGTCTTAATGAATCTGATTGGTAATGCGATCAAGTTCACTCAGTTGGGTGATGTCAGTGTTTCAGTGACGACAAAGAGTGTTCAAGGTGGGTATTTACAGATAGACCTATCTATTGAAGATACAGGGGTTGGTATTTCCTATGAGCAACAACAAAAACTCTTCTCTCGTTTTAAGCAGGCGGATAGCTCGACAACACGAAGGTTTGGAGGAACGGGTTTAGGTCTGGCAATTAGTAAAGAGTTGATTCGCATGATGGGCGGGAGTATTGGCGTAACCAGTGAAGTTGAATATGGGTCAACGTTTTGGGTAAGTTTGCGATTACAAGAGTTCATCCCCCATGAGAATACGTCGTCGCAAGCTTCGAAAGTGAGCTTTTCAAGAGTGTTACTTCTTACAGAAAGTAAAAAACTCAGTCAATACCTGTCTGAATTATTAGCCTCATGTAATGTGGAATGCCAAACCTTTGATAGTTTTTCAACCGCTATAGAAAGTTATCAAAATAAAGAGATGCCATTTCAATTGGTATTAGAAGATCAAAATGTTTTGTCCCAAACAAATGCAAAAATGCAGGAAATTTGGTTTTTTGTCTGTAAAAGGCAGAGTATCAAGCGTGTTTTATTAACCAATTCTCTTCCTATTTACCGTAATGATAAAACAGATTATGGATTGTATTTAGATCGCTTAACGAAACCAGTGAGAAAGTCTGAGTTGTTAGCGGTTTTAACTAATAAAGAAATGGTAACGGATGATATGACTGAGTCTTCAATAGAGATAGAAGAACCATCGCAGCAAGATCAATTTGATAAAAAGGTGTTGCTTGTAGAAGATAACATTACAAACCAAATTGTCGGGCGTGGGTTATTAGAAATGAGAGGGTTACATGTAACAATTGCAAATAATGGGGAAGAAGCAGTAAAAGAGGTGCAAGATTTTCATTTTGACCTAATCTTTATGGATTGCCAGATGCCAATTATGGATGGTTACGAAGCAACGAGGCGTATTCGAAAACTCACTCCTAAGCTTTCTGAAACGTCACCAAATGTGCCAATAATTGCGTTAAGTGCAAATGCGATGAAGGGAGAGGACAAGGTTTGTATCGCTGCTGGTATGGATGATTTTATGCCGAAGCCCATTGATCAAGCTGTTTTGATTGAAAAAATACGGTATTGGTTAAATAATAAAGAACTAATACAGACAGACACTCAGGATGAAGCCATGCAACAATGTGAAAGTGTAGTCTTTGACAAAGAGAATTTTTTTAGTCGAATGGGAAATAATAATCAATTAATTTCCATCGTATCAAGAGAATTTATTAAAGAAGCCTCATCGCAATTAGAGGCATTAAAAGCGATTGCAGTATCAGGTGATAGGGCCGAGCTGTCCAAACAAGCTCATAAGTTGAAAGGCTCATCCGCAGAAGTCGCAGGTGAAAGAATGCGACTAGCGTCTTTCGAGCTAGAGTCCTCGGCAAAATTAAGCGAAAGCGATATCGCACATAACGAGTTACTGGAAATGGTCTCGCGTATAGAAACAGAATTTGGTGACTTGAAAGTCGAGTTAGAATTGTTAGTGTAATTCGCCTGTTTTTCTATCTTTTTAGCGTTTAGGAAACGTTTTTATCTTTGAAGAGAAGGCTATCTCAGCAGGTAGTCTTATATCTTGTTCTCGTCCGTTTACTTCCCTGCCTACTTAATGCCGCTATTTTTTTATCTCACTTCTTATATCCGTTAGTCATTTTTTAATGAGTGTGAACACTTCTTTCATCAAACTGAAAATGTTATTTGGGAAAGTGAATAAGAGCCTTTAGAATGCATACCCAAATCAGCGATACAATTATGACTGATTTTATTTTGACAATATGAGGCCTTGTATGACTATTACGCTTGTTAATACTTGGTTAAAAATAGGCTCAAAATGCTCATGACTTGGCGCAAAGGTCTCAGTATGAAAAATTAATTGTTAGGCGCTGAAAATTTATCAATTGACCACCTTATAATGTGAGCTTAGTGCCATTACTACAGGAATTGTCATGAAGAAGACTTAGGACTTGGTTGTTCAATTTAATTTAAAGCACTGCCTTAAACATCATAGATTTATGTCTTTATTTCAACAACCTTTATGAGACGATTATGTTAAATGTGAATGTTATTGGTCATCGAGGTGCCGCATTATTAGCACCTGAGAATACGTTAGCTGCTATAAAGGCTGCGGCAGCTACTGGAGTAGAATGGGTAGAAATAGATGTGTGTGTGATCGCTGATGGCAGTCTGGTCATATTTCACGATAATGAGTTGGATCGATGTACTAATGGCTCAGGGGTAACAGCGGAGGCGACATTACCTTATCTCACAGGCTTAGATGCGGGTAGTTGGTTTGACGAGCGCTTTAGTGGTGAGCCGATCCCAACTTTAGCGGATGCTTTATTGTGCATTCAGGACCTAGGGCTTGGTTTGAATTTAGAAATTAAATTTGATGAAGGTGACGTGAATACGATTGTTCCTAATGTGTTGTCGAGTTTACAAGCGCATTGGAAAAATAATGATAAATTGCTTATTTCTAGTTTTAATAAAGCCATTTTACAGCGTTGCCATGAATTAAATCCGGAACGGCATTTTGCTCAATTATACGAAGAAATTCCTGAGAATTGGCAATTCGAATTAGAACAAATTCAAGCATATAGTTTGCATTGTCATTTTGAAAAACTGAGCAAAGAAAAAGCGATAGCGATTAAAGAAGCAGGTTACAAATTGCTGTGCTACACCGCCAACACTCTTGCAGAAGTTGAACAACATTGGGGTTGGGGGATGGACGCAATTATTACCGATGATCCTAGAGTTTTTCTAACTCAGAAAGACTCTCTTATTTAATTTGAGACTTTTGCATGAAGTCATGAACGATGATAAGACGAGCCCGTTTTTAACAAAGCATTCGCAAGCTTAGTAGTTGTGCAAAGGGCTCAATTTATAAAATTGAGCCCTGTTGAGTGCCGCGTCACAATGCAGTCAATTACTAAATGATGGTAATTGGCTTATCCTAATAGGGCTTTGTATCATTCTAACATGATTATGCTATTTTCAATTTCAAAAAGCAGGTGACTACTCACTAGTAACCTTTATCCCCCTGCATGTTATAAAACGTCTGACCGTGCTAGATTTATTTCTATTCTTTTATAGGTTCCTTTTATGAATTGGCAATTAAAATCTTTTGATGAACTGTCAAACTATGAGCTTTATCAAGTACTAAGGCTTCGTTGTAATGTTTTTGTCGTTGAACAGGAATGTCCCTTTGTTGAACTGGATAATCTAGATATTCATACAGGTTGCCTACATTTAATGGCGTATGATGGCTCAGATATTCCTGTAGCCGAAAATCACTCGCCTAAGCTCCTAGCCTATGCCAGATTGTTGGCACCAGATTTATATTATGTTGGGCAAAGTAGTATTGGTCGAGTGGTTGTAGCGCCAGAACAGAGAGGTTCAGGTTTGGGGCATGATTTAATTGACCTAGCTATAGAGCATGCCTTTAGTATGTGGCCAGCCCAAGAAATAAAAATTGGCGCTCAGCTACGATTGCAATCCTATTATGAAAAACATGGTTTTGCATCAATTTCTGAACCCTATCTAGAAGATGGTATTTCCCATATCCATATGGTTCATGCTTCGCCGAATCTATAGTATTTAACAGTAATGAAAGAGTATTCGTTGTATCTGTACGGTTTTACATTGCTGAACCTACATTCAGTGCATCTGCGATATAATCTATAAAGACTCTGGATGTTTTTGGAAGGTACTTTGACGGAGCAAATTGCATAGTAATAATGCCGTTATAGCTCTCTTTAATCTCCCACGTTGGTAATATCTGTATGACAGCGCCAGCAGCAAGGTCATTTATCACCGTGAAGTCAGGGAGTAAGCCAATACCAAGATGTTGTTTGATACCATTCAAGCGCATTGCCGAATGGTTGACGACATAACGTCCCTCTACTTCGACTGTAACCTCTTCATCCCCTTTTACAAATTTCCAATGATTGTCTTGCGGTTGCTCACCAAGATACAAACAACTGTGTTTTCTTAAGTCGTTTGGGTGTTGAGGGACACCATGTTGCTCTAAATATGTTTGGCTAGCGCATAGCACCAGTTTAACTTCGCCAATTTTTTTTGATACCAAGCTTGGAGTTGGGTTGTCAGTTAAACGAAAAGCGATGTCCACTTCTTCTTGAATTGGGTCGATAAAGCGATCTGTTACCTTAACGCAAAGTTGAATGTCTGGGTACTGCTCTAGAAAAGGATAAAACAACGGTTCTAAAATGTGTTTTCCAAACGCTTTTGGTGTCGAAATGGTTAACTTCCCAACGGCTAATGTTCTGGATGAATTTGAGGCGTTTACTGCCTTGTCTGCGGCAGAAAGCATGGTTTGAGCATGATGATAAATATCAAGGCCCGAATCTGTGGTGACCAATAGCCGAGTACTACGCTCGAATAATTTTGTAGATAGTAAGTGCTCTAAGCGAGATATCTTTTTACTGACAGCGGAAGGTGTTAAACCTAATTTTTTTGCTGCTAGAGTAAAATTCCCTTGCTCAACAACGCTAACAAACACAGCAAGGTCGGGCATTAATGTAATGAGTTTATTTGTGTTTATAAGGAATAACTTATGTTCCTAAGGGCTAGCTTATGGTGATTCACGTCTTCTAATAACATTAGTAACACTAATTGAGTGCATGAGTCACTTATTACTAATAGGAGAGGTAAATGAATATAAGTACGATAGATCGACAGTCGCTTTTGGGTCGCCTACCCATCGCAGAAGGTTTATTGGTTGCAGTGGCCGTTTTTTGGGGAACAAGTTACGGATTAACGAAAGATGCGCTGTTATATGTTTCGGTATTAGGTTTCATTGGAATTCGTTTCTCACTGACTTTCTTTTTGTTACTCCCTTGCTTTGTTGCAGACTATCGTAAAGGCCATGCAAAAGATTGGAAGAGTGCGATACCAACAGGGGTCATTCTTTTAGGTATTTTTATAGCAGAAACCTTTGGAGTGGCATACACCACGGCCTCAAATGCGGCTTTTCTTATCAGTTTGTGTGTAGTGATAACACCTTTTGTTGAATGGCTGGTTTATCGTCGATCACTAAATAGATCGCTTTGTATGTTTGCTGTTATAAGTGTTGTGGGTGTGTGTATGCTAACTCTCAATGTTTCCATGAATATTCAGCTAAATCAAGGTGATGGTTACATTCTGCTTGCGGCTTTCTTACGAGCTTGTATGGTAGTAGTAACGAAAAAAACACTGGAAAGTAAAGAACTGACGGCAATTTCTATCACCATGGTGCAATCAGGTATTGTTGCGATAGGAGCATTTTCTTTGTTGTTTTTAAATGAAGGAACGCCTTTTCCTCTACTACCTGACAGCATTGAGTTTTGGTGGATAACGCTGTATCTCGTAGTATTTTGTACGGTATTTGCTTTCTTTGCGCAAAACTATGCACTAAAACGTACCTCGGCAACAAAAGTATCTTTATTAATGGGGTCTGAGCCTGCTTTTGGCGCTTTGTTTGCTATTTTATGGTTAGGAGAGACGCTCTCCATATTTCAATATTTAGGAGGCGCGTTAATATTAATCGCAACCATCAAGACCGCGATTAATAAGTAGGCTGTGTAGCGTTATTGGCTAAACAATAAGATCCACATGCTGCATACTATCAACGGAGCCATCGGATTTAATGTATAAGCCCGTTTCTTGGATAATACCAGTACGCTCACCTTTAGGATTAAACAAGCTGAACTCTGTATCCTGTGAAGAGAGTAGGAATGCTTCTATGCCTACTTCTTCTAAGGAAATGAGCGTCTCGTTACCTGCTTCATCTCTTTGGGTGAGTACAAGTTCAGAAAATATGCTGTCTAGGCTATCAATAATACCATCATCATTTTCATCATATTTTGCTAAATCTGCGAACCCACTGCCTGATTCTGGTCCGAATAATTCACCACCGTCGTCAATGGTACCATTGCCGTTTTTATCAATAGCAAGAAATGCAGAGTTACCAGTTGCAAAACTGACTTCATCCTTTTCTCCGTCATTATTGATATCGAATTGGACTTTGTTTTGGCTTAGTTGTGCAACATTTCCATTTAAGTTAATCGTGAGAGGATCGACCTGTTGGCCGCTAAGAACGATTTCTCCATAGAAGGACTCTTCACGACTACGGGACATATCTAAGGAGAAATCAATATTAAATCGTCGTCCATCCTGTAGAACAATGTCTCCACTTGCTTGAAAGCTGGTTTGTTCAAATTCTTTTAATTCATGGTAACTTTGCTGTACTTGTTCTAAGCGTCGGCCACTACTGTCAAAGCGTTCAATGGGCTGTTGTGGGTCATCATTAGTGCCCAAATTGGCGGTATCGTCATCTGAAGTTGGATCTGTATGTTTATACAAGGTAAATTGGATACCGAACATTTTTTCCAGTAGAGACTTCATTTGAGTTAAACGTGGATCTTGAGACGCTTCTTCATCAATTTCTTGACTTGAATCTACTTGAGCGGGATCAACTTGGTCAGGTGATTCTGTTATTTGCCTAGACTGCATATTGCTTTGAGTTAACTGAGTCACTGCTTGCTGAGTTGAGAAAAGTACGGCTGCACGCTGACTGTTTGCTGGCTGTGCTTGATCATCATTAGACTCTGCTTCTGGTCGCCAAATTGTCCTCTGAGATATTAACTCTGTTCTTTGATACGCACGCTGAGATGACATTTTTAAATTTACATCCATCGTCTTGTCTCCATGTCTCGAATATCCAAGTACGCATCAATGGTTCGACCACAAACGTACTCCCCCATATGAGTTATCGAACGGAAGGTATTTTTGTTTAAGTACATTAAAGTATAAAAAACAACCTGTTTATACTTTAATGTTTGGTGGTGTAGTTGGGGTGATAAGAAAGTGATCCTATGAAATTGCTAAGGGTCCTGTTTAAAAAGAAGAGTTCGGTTGGGAGAGGAATGCCAGTTCGCTTTCAGTGGACGCTCGGCCAAGCACGTTATTCCTATGAGGATAACGACCGAATTCTTGAATAATCTTGCGATGTTGATGCTCAAAATCAATATTAGATTGAATGCCATTTTCACTAAATAGCGTGACTGCCACATCGTGAATGATTAGCGATTCACTGTGCATAAAAGGCATGTATAAAAAATTTCTTTCGAGTGGACTTAATTCAGCATGAACTTCAAGGGAAATGGCTTCTTGGGCCAGAGTCAATGCAAGTGCATCAGAAGCAAAAGATCTAGGTGTGTCTCTAAAAATATTACGAGAAAATTGGTCGAGGATGATAATTTCAGCCAGCCTGCCTTTGGCGGAGTGACGCCAACTAAACAGCTCGCATTTATTCGCAGCTTGGTGTGCCTGAAGAAATCTTTTTTTAATTAAAAGGTCTAAGTTATGGTCTTTAACCCACCATTGAGCCGGTTGTATTTCTTCAAACCAAAAAGATAAAATCGTATCAGGAGTCATGGCCATGATCCTATATTAATGTAGTTGTGTCTAAGGTATTTCATAATACAGGATTGGTTTTCTGCAATTTAGGAAATACAGTGTGTTCTATTGGCTTTGCTTCCACTTTCGGTATTTTTTTGCATGTTCATAAACGCCCTGAACACCTTCTTTGGTACGAATTGCTTCTAGTGGAGTGATATTTGTTAAATTCATTAACCCCTCTTGTTGTGGTTTTACTGTCTCTAACCATTTCCAGCACTCTCCGAATTTATTTACTTTTTGTAACTCTTTCATTATTAATGAAAGTCCTTCGGCTGATGGATGCCAGCTAATTGGTATTACCGATGGGCGACGCCCAGAAAAGACTTTATATGGTAACTGAGAATTAATTAACCACTCATCAGTGATTGCTTTTACAGTCCAATCAGCAAGATCAGAAAGAATTTTATTAGGTCTTCTTTGGTTCATTTCTTGTTCTTTAGTTCGAGACGCATGTGTAGGTACAACTAAGCCAATACGTATTGGGTTCCATCCATTTCGTAGTCGAACTTTATTGTACTCTTTAATTTTGATCATTGGAGCCGCAAGATCTGTATCATTACTAACAATGACAACATGCTCTACGATCTGTTCTGTCATTGAATCAAATAAAGCTTCTGTTGCTAAATTTACGTCACTTTGTTTTTCTTCAAGTCTCCAGATCTCTACTCGTTCACAATCACGAGGGTATTTAGCCCCATCGACTTTAAATGCCGAAACTTTACTTATAGAATAATAGCCTTTGTGTATTTCAATACGATTCTTACTGTGCGCTTTAAGGGCATTATGGTAAGTCTCTTGATCTTTTGTTGAGTGCTCATCTATGGCTGCTTTATCAACAATATCCGCTGTGAAGTATTTGATCATGATTTGTGAGGAATCAAAAGATGTGTTTTCTATGAGGATACTAGGCAAGATATTTTTAGTGAACAACGCTTCCAAGTCTAACCACTTATAAGGTGTAGACTTTAAACGACCATAATATAAATTATATCCGTCAATATAAATTCGTGTTTGCAATATCCTATCCTTGAATGCAAAAAAACCGACTCTAAGTCGGCTTTTTCTTCCTACAAGATGGGGTCAAGCCTCACCACCCATATAGGATTAGTTGTTGGATCCAATATTAGTTTGAGACTTTAATAAATAAAAATTGTTATTTTTTATTTTATTTATATTGTTAATAGTTTTTAGATATGGTGTGATTTGAGAGTTTCCGTTTAATAATTATTTTTTAGGGGAGAGGAGTTTGAAGTGTTTTCAATAATTTAAATAAAATTGTTAATCCTGCTGTTAGTTCTTCCGTACTGATTCCTGCGTAACCCAATCGAATATAGCGGTTTCTGTCATTGCATTTATCTAGATGAAAATTGTATTCAGCGGCGATATAGATATCGTGTTCTGAACAGGCTGATTCAAGTTCTGCTGCATGGTGATGTATATCGAGCCATAAAGACATACCACCGGCAGGGATATGGTAATTTAACAAGACCCCTTGAGATTTGTACGCTTCTAATAAGCCTATAAGGTGATCTCTGCGATTATGATAGCACTTTGTCATTCTTCGTAAGTGCCGTTCAAAACCACCATCTTGCATCCAACGACCAATTGCGTCTTGCATCAATACATTAGGCTTATGGTTCATCACGCTGCGGTAGCGCAGAATGGCAGGAGATAAGTTTTTATTTACAGCAATAAAGCCGATACGGCCACCGGGAAACATGATCTTTGAAAAAGTAGACAAGTATATGACCAGCCCAAGAGGATCATCGGCGGCTAAAGGTGTTAACGGCTGGCTATCGTAGTGAAATTCATGATCATAATCGTCTTCTAAGATAGCAACATTGTATTTAGCAGCTAAACGGTATACGGCCATGCGTTCATGGATTGGTAAAGTGACCGTTGTAGGATATTGATGTAATGGCGTTAGATAGAGAAGTTTGACTCCTCCTGAGATAAACACGCTTTCTAGGTGTTTAAGGTCAATGCCATTGTCGTGTTGCACGATTGGCACAAGGTTGGCCCCAGTCGCTCTAAAAGCGTTCCATGCAGGTTGATAGCCTAATGCCTCTACGGCCACTTTATCTCCCTCACTTAACAACAAACGAGCAATTAAATACAAGGCTTCTTGAGAGCCGTTGACCGCAATAATGTCTTTGTTGGTAATGGAGCGAACTCGTCTTAAATAGGTTTTCACTTGATGTAAAAAGTTTTCATTGCCTGCGTTGTTTCCATAACTTAAATCGTCCCAATTTGGGCGGCTAAGGCTGTCACTCATGTAGGACTTGAAGTCTTTAAAAGGAAATAAAGACACATCCGGCGAGCCACCTGCAAAATTGTATTGGTATTTATGAGCGGGTTTGTTTAGCGTGCTTTCAGACAAGTCGGTGCGCAAATTCCATTGGAAAGGCGAAGGGTTTTCTAATGTGCCTGTATGGAGTTGTGAGCTGGACTCAATCGGCAAAGACGGTGCAACGTGATAGCCTTTTCGTTCAATAGATTCCACCCAGCCTTGAGCAATAAGTTCTTGATAGGCTGCCATAATAGTATGTCGGTTTGTGTTTAACTGAGCGGCCAATTTTCGGGCAGAAGGTAATGGCTCACGAGCGGCTAACTGACCTGTTTGTATAGCATGACGCAATCCATAAGCTATGCGTAAAAATACGGGTTTGAGCTGATTATCTAGTGATAGAGTAAGATTCTTCATATATTGGTATAGATAAAAAATTAAAACTGGTTATTTAGTTTATACCAGATTTATTGAAAATGATTCTATCGATACCTAATAATGAGATGAGAATCACCATGACGATCAACCTAGCTAATTTGCCTGAATTTATTCCTCAACCTGTGGTATTGCACAGCGATAAAGTGACTTTAAGACCATTAACATTAGAAGATGCAGAAGGCTTCTTTCACGCGGGATGTGACCCTAAGCTATGGCAATGGGTTGTACCTAATCATTGTGAGTCCTTAGAAACTGTACGCAATTGGATTGAGGTTTCATTGAAGGCATTAGAGAATCAAGAACAAGTGCCATTTGTCATAGTAGACCGTGTATCAAACCAAATTGTGGGATCAACCCGTTATTGCTCAATTGAGTCTGCCGATAGAGGTTTAGAAATAGGTTTTACCTTTATATCACCTGAATTTCAAAGAAGTTATGTTAATACACACGCTAAATTCCTGTTATTACAGCATGCATTTGAGATCTTGGGAGCCATTCGTGTGCAGTTGAAAACTCACGAAAACAACCTCCAATCTAGAAAGGCCATTGCGCGTATTGGCGGTGTTTTTGAAGGTATATTGCGCCATCAAAGAATTCAATCAAATGGGTCAATTAGGAACACCGCGCTCTTTAGCATTACCAATGAAGAATGGCCACAGGTGAAAACTCGATTATTAAATTCTCTGTAGGAGGTTTTATGTACATTCCAAAAAAACTGCTGGTATCGGACATCTCTGAAATTCATCGATATATAGACAGTTATGGTTTTGGGTTAATTGTTGGTAACAGATCTAATAATAATTTAAATCTAAATGCAGAGAATAAAAACGGTATTGAAGCAACGCACTTGCCTTTTATCTTAAATAAAGATGAGGGCACATATGGGTCTTTGTATTGTCACTTTGCTCGGGTAAATCCTCATTGGAAAGCACTAAATAATGAAGAAGTGTTGATTGTATTTCATGGCCCACATGCTTATATCTCTCCGACTTGGTATGCCAATGAACCAAATGTACCAACCTGGAACTACACGGCAGTGCATGTGTATGGTGTGCTTATGGTGCTGGATGAGGAGCAG
This sequence comes from uncultured Marinomonas sp., assembly GCA_947493575.1. Classification (GTDB taxonomy): domain Bacteria; phylum Pseudomonadota; class Gammaproteobacteria; order Pseudomonadales; family Marinomonadaceae; genus Marinomonas. The sequence goes on along the minus strand of CANLRQ010000001.1, from coordinate 99,770 downwards.
ACCGTTGATGTCATGGAGCAGACTGTGAAAAAGTACGAGCCTCAGTTGTGGGACAATCAAACGATTATGCCAACGGATTATCGAAAAAAGCTACAAAAGGCGGTGGTTGCATGCAAAATCACACTTACCCGAGTAGAAGCACAATATAAGTTAGGTCAACATAGAAACATGGAAGATCAGCAGGGTGTTGTTGAAGGGTTAAGCCAATGCGAAGACTATGATTCCATCGGTCTGTTGAACTTTATGCAAAAAAATCAAATAGGAATAGGAAAAACATAAATAAACAGGCTTGGTTCTTAAAAGGGTTAAGAATCGAACCTTGTTGTTTAGGGAAGGTGCGAATAAGCCCTCTTGTCTCAGCATGTGGATAAAAGCCTGTTATTTGAAGAGAGTATCTTCTTAAATCGGAAGCTGTCACTGATTTTCAACGCGTCTGTACTTTACATACACTTCTAGAGTATTTACGTGGTGAACCGCTTTAAGTGTTTTGATAAGAGAACAATCTAAATGTGGGTTTGTCGAAAATTGGGTGTTGAGTTTATTAAGCGTAAATGTTTGTGAATTTTTTGCCTAATGGATACAAAAAATGCGCCGTATAGGCGCATCATGCTGGACAATAACGTACTGAATTCGGTAATCATCCAAATATGCACAAAGGTTATGATATTCATTGAACCAATGTACGTTCACTAAAATTGATACTAGATTATGCAAACTGTAACGTCAATAGAAGGCATTTATTAGAAAATCATACACCATCTATTTCTGTTTATCAGACATGACGATATGGCTCTAAATGTAATTCTCTTTGTCCCCAATTTTTGTTTATATTATTTTACAATAGCATCGATATCCGCAGAGTCATGGCGTTCAGCGAGATGACCGCCTTCTCCCCATACACGGTTCACAACAATGCCACGTTGAACGGCAGGGCGTTCTTGAATTTGCTTAGCCCAACGTTGCAGGTGCGTGTAACTGTCCACTTGTAGGAATTCAGCGGCGTTATATAGATTCCCTAACACTAAATTACCATACCAAGGCCAAATGGCGATGTCGGCAATGGAGTATTCGTCGCCAGCCATAAAGTTATTCTTTTCAAGATGTTTATCTAATACATCCAATTGGCGCTTAGTTTCCATTGTGAAACGGTCAATTGGGTATTCCATTTTGATTGGCGCATAGGCATAGAAATGGCCGAAGCCACCGCCTAAATACGGAGCAGAACCCATTTGCCAAAATAACCAAGAGCGGCATTCTGTTTTTCCTAGATGATCTTTAGGAATGAGAGCATCAAATTTTTCTGCTAGGTATTGCAAGATTGATCCGGATTCAAATACACGAGTGACAGGCGTGGTTGAATGATCCATCAGGGCTGGAATTTTAGAGTTTGGGTTAGCGCCAACAAAACCTGAAGAGAACTGGTCGCCTTCGTTTATTTTGATTAGGAACGCATCGTATTCAGCGGCAGAAATACCTAAGGCGAGTAGCTCTTCAAGCATGATTGCTACTTTCTGACCATTGGGTGTTGCTAAGGAATACAGCTGTAAAGGGTGCTTGCCTGTTGGTAATTCTTTGTCGTGGGTTGAACCTGAAATAGGACGATTGATGCTGGCCCATTCACCACCATTTTCTGCATCCCAATGCCATACTTTTGGTGGTTCGTAATTTGTATCAGTACTCATAATATCTCCTAATGTTTAAATCGCTGAGGCAAGAGGACTTATTCGTGCCTTAACCTACCTCATATCTGTAGGCATTTTGTAGCAAAAAACAAGCATCATAGGTATTATTCGCACCGAAAAATCACCATGTTCCCTATTTGCTTCACAATCCCCCAATATTATTAAAGATCATAAAAAAAGCCGATCCTGTTGTTAACGACTTCGTGAGTTGGCTCATTGAAGAAAGTCATAATAAGCCAATGACAGATGCGGATTAAAAATGCGGATGGCTTTTGAAAAAGGATGATTTATCTATCCCAGTAACCAGATTCTGCACCTAATGTGTTTTGTAGAAAATAAATAAAGACATTTACTTTTTCTGGTAAGTGCTTACGTTCTGGGTACACAGCGTAAATTGCATGATCAGGTAATTTATATTCTTCTAATAGAGGGACTAATTGCCCACTTTTTAAAGCATCAGCAATAATAAAAATTGGCATTTGTCCTATGCCCAACCCTTGAATAAGCAGTTCTGAAATTGCTTCGCTGTTGTTGGCGGTGAAATTACCTTTTGGCAGTACTTTGAAGGTGTTTTTTTCTTTATAAGCGTACGGCAAACCACACCTTGTTTCTATCTTAGAGCTTAATATTCCTCCAAGGTAACAGGTCTTCTAGACTGACCTCTGTGTTGCGCCGTTGCCTGTGTTTGAGAGCAACCAGTTTTTACGTCCAATGACGAACGGTTTAATGGCTCGTTCGGCACGATTGTTGTCCAACTGGAGTTCGGGAGATTTCAGATATTGAGTGAGTTTATCCCATTGATTGAGACTGTAGTGTATCTGTGGTTTCGCAGGCTTTACAAGCGTATTTTGGACGAACAGTCTCAATGACTTTAAGTTGAGCGGGAATAAATTCAAGTTTTTCTGAACGATCTTCGCTCATTTTATGGAACGCCCCATCGCACTCACAAACCTTTTCTTCTTCAGGAATGTCTAATGCAACGACTTCACGTGGAAGATCTTTTGGAAGTGGTCTACGCTTAGGTTGAGTGCGCTTTTAGCCACCAAGCGGTTTTCTTGCTCATCGTCTTCTTGCGAGTTGGGTTCAACGTCTGATGTTTCATCAAACAAATCTCCTTGCCCGGATATGACTTCAAAAACCATTGATAGACCATTGCAAAATCTTGAGTTTATTACGTGTACGACCACAGAAGACAAATAAGTGTTCAGATCAGGGCTCCTGCTCCAGATCATAGGTCACTACCTCACATAAACCATTAATGGCTTTACGCATATCAGTTGGGACACAAATCAAGGTAATAGAAACTTGGGTGGAGGATGTAAACATAGAGTGATGATTCCTCCTTAGATCAAAGAAATCACCACTCTATGTGAATCGAAATTTGATTGTTATGTGTGGTTTGCTGGTCGCTTACGGTAAAAAAATCTGTGATAAAGGGTATTGGTTAGGCATAGTGTCAATATGCTCAGAGTTAGTTGATGTAGGCTAGCATTCATCTTTAAAGAATTGTCGATAAAGTTAATATGAAGCGGTATTGGGGTTAAAAAATTGTATGGATATATTACTAGTAGATGATGACCAAGTAGATAGAGCTGCAATTATTCGCACGCTTAAAAAAAGTAATTTGGATGTTTATATTGAAGAAGCTATAACTGTTAACCAAGGGTTAGAGTTATACTCAAAACGAGTGTTTGATATTATATTGCTAGATTATAGTATGCCGTCACGCGATGGTATTGAGATGATTTTAGACATTCGCAATGAAGCAAAAGACTCAGGTACAGCTATCGTCATGATGAGTACACATGAAGATGAAAATATTGCTTTAGAATGCATTAAAGCAGGTGCTCAAGATTTTTTAACAAAAGCCGATATTTCTGAGAAAAAATTACGCCGTGCAATACTTCATTCAACGACACGCCATGATTTAGAAAAAAAACTTTTTCAGACATATCAACAAGTGAAGCAACTAGCAGAAACTGATTCTCTTACAGGGCTACCTAACCGCTATTTTTTTGATGAGTCAGTGAAATTAGCTATTACAAATAATAAAAGAAATGATCATATACTCGCCTTACTCTTACTAGATATCGATAATTTTAAATTAATAAATGACAATTTTGGTCATGACGTGGGTGATCTTCTACTTAAAAAAATATCAACGAAAATTAAACAGTGCCTCAGAGGGAATGAATTATTTTCTCGTTTAGGTGGTGACGAGTTTGCCATTACTCTGAGTAACCTTGAAAGTAGTGAACAAGCTTTACATGTGGCTCAACGTATCATCAAGGCAATGCAAGAGCCTATAGAAATAGCGACTATCACAATAAATTCTACCGTGAGCATTGGTATAGCATTATACCCTTGTAATGGAAAAACGAGTGAAGAATTATTTAAATATGCTGACATTGCAATGTACCGTGCTAAAAAACTAGGGCGAAATCAGATTTGTTTTTTTGAAGATGAAATGCAGCAAAAGTTTCATCAACGATTGGAAATTGAATTAGCTCTAAAAAACGCAATTGAAAAACAGCAATTTCAGTTATACTATCAACCCGTAATCGACCCAATTAATGAAAGCGTTACTGGCTTTGAAGCACTGATACGTTGGAATCTTGATGGTATTGTACGAAACCCTGACGAATTTATTGAAATAGCAGAAGAAACTCAACAAATTTCAGCTATTGGCCTGTGGGTTATTGAAGAGGCAATATCTACCTTATCTAAGTGGAACCATAACCGTCGAAAACCTTTAACAATGGCGATTAATGTCTCTGCCGTACAGTTATGTGATTTTACTGTTGTTGAAACACTTGACCAATGTTTATCAAAATATAATGTACCTGCCCATTTAATTGAAATTGAATTAACTGAAACAGCATTATTCAAAGATTCAGTTACGTCTCGGCAAATACTTATCGGTATAACTGAAGGGGGTTGTCATTTGTCACTGGATGATTTTGGTACAGGGTATTCCTCAATTGCCCATTTAAGAAACCACCCCATCTCCATTGTAAAAATTGATAAAAGCTTAATGCCTGTTGATATGCACGATATTAAAAATACGACGTTGGTTAAAGGCCTTGTGTCTATGGCAAGTATATTAGGTTTACAAGTCATTGCTGAAGGCATTGAAACAGAGCATCATGCACAGCTTTGCAAACAGCTTAATATCGGGCGTGCCCAAGGCTATTATTATTCTCGCCCTAAAACTGAGTACGACATTGAAAAAACTTACTTTTAAATATTAAGAGGCCTATGCACGACTACTACGCTTGCTAATACTTTGTTAACAACAGGCTCAAAATGCTCATTTATAACTCATAAACTCCGCTTTCCCGTCTGTTTTTGCCTCGTCTTATCATCGTTCATGGCTTCGTGAAAATGTCTCATTAAGTTAGTTTTGTAAATAAATTCAAGGATATATGTAATGGCTCAAAAGCTAAGTAAATCGAATCAATTTTTACATTGGCATCATTGGCTAGTTATATCAGCTTCTCTTTTACTCACTATTATTGCTTGGAAAGTTTCTGACAACCAAATTCAAGAAAAAAGAAAAGTGTTGTTTGAAATTCAATCAGAGCAATTACTTGAGCAAATATCTGAAAGAATGGCTCACTACGAAGTCGCATTAAAGGTAGGGGCTGCGGCCATTCAAACTTTTTCGCAGAACACCCAAGCCGCTAATTGGAAAGGGTTTTATGACAAGCTTAAGCTTACGGATACCTATCCCGGTATTAATGGTATTGGCGTTATATATTATATACCTGAGCGTGAAGCTAGCCATTTCATCAAACAGCAACGCATATATAGACCCGACTTTACTATTTATCCTCAGCATAATGAGCAAGAATACTGGCCAATTACCTATATAGAGCCACTAAAAGGTAATGAAAAAGCGGTAGGACTAGATATGGCATTTGAAGCTAACCGCTTCAGCGCTGCGAAAAAAGCGAGAGATAATGCAACAACACAAATTACGGCGCCGATAGTACTTGTTCAAGATGCCAAAAAAACACCCGGTTTTTTACAATTTATTCCATTTTATGACTCAGTCAATATTGAAACACTTGAACAGCGTCAAAAGCATTTCGTAGGTCATGTATATGCCCCTTTCATTATGGTTAAACTAATGAAAGGTACGCTGAAGCAAAGTAACAGGCAATTAGTGTTTAGTATTTTTGATGGTGATGATAACCTTTACAACGAATTGACAGATGAAAATAGTCATTATGACAGTCAACCACTTTTCCAAAAAACAGTAACCATGGATATGTATGGGCGACCATGGACATTCAATATTCAAACCGCACTGTCTTTTAAAACATCAACGCATTCAAACCAACCACTCATTATTTTAGGAAGTGGCATTGTTATTGATAGTCTGCTGTTACTTGTTTTTATTACACTTACGCGCTCACAAAAAAAAGCTATTGCTATTGCTAACGGGATAACCCAAAAACTTTCCATTAAAGAAAAATATTACAAGCATATTATTGAATCAGCACCTTGTGGCATAATTATTACTAATGTTGAAGGGTTAATTGAAAAAGTAAACCCTCAAACTGAACTACTTTTTGGCTACAAGGGTGAAGAATTAATTGGTAATAAAATAGACATACTTTTACCCAAACGCTATCAAAAACAACACCCTAAACTCCGTGAAGATTTTAATAAAAACCCATCTAATCGACAAATGGGTCTTAATAGAGATGTTTTTGGTTTAACAAAAAAAGGAAATGAATTTCCTGCTGAAATCGGCTTAGCTCAATTCAATGAAGGTGATAACTTAAAAACACTCGCTACCATTATTGATATGTCAGAGCATGTCGAAATTACAGAGGAATTAAAACGTAGCAATAAAGAGCTGAACGACTTTGCCTATGTAGCTTCTCATGATTTAAAAGCCCCTTTAAGAGGTATTATGCAGCTTTCTTCATGGATTGAAGAAGATATTGCGGATTTCGCCAATGACGAGACTAAAAGTAATTTAGCATTATTAATGAATAGAACTTCTCGTTTAGAAAGTCTTTTAGACGATTTATTAACATACTCTCGGATTGGCCGTGAGGTTGGTGAAATTCAAACCATCAACATAAGTGATTTAATTTTAAATATATTTGACTTACAAAGCCCACCAGAAGGTGTTTCAATAACATGTACAAACACATTACCTGAAATAAAAACACATATTGTACCTTTGGAAATTATCTTTCGTAATTTAATTAGTAATGCAATTAAGCATAGAGATAATGATAAACTAATGATTACTGTTTCTGCTCAAGAGTTACCTGACCACTACCGATTTTCGGTAGAAGATAATGGCCCAGGTATTCCAAAAAAGCATCACAAACAAATTTTTGAGTTATTCAAAACACTAAAACCTAGAGACGAAGTAGAGGGTAGTGGCATGGGACTTTCTATCATTAAAAAATTGCTCGATTATCAAAAGTGTATGATAAAGGTTACTTCTGATGGCGAGAGCGGTACCTGTTTTACGTTTACTTGGCCTAAATAAATATGATATTGGAATAATAAATGGGTGATATTAATTATAAACACGCTACAATTTTGCTAGTTGAAGATGATGACATAGATGCTATGAGTGTTGAGCGAGCATTTAAAAAGCTTAGAATAGTGAATCCTATCATTCGTGCTAAAGACGGAATAATTGCATTAGAACTGTTAAAAAATGGGACTGTGACTAAACCTTATATAATGCTTTTAGATCTTAATATGCCGCGAATGAGCGGGCTAGAGTTATTAATCGAACTGCGCAAGGATGAAGATTTAAAAAATAGTATTGTTTTTGTTTTAACGACGAGTAAAGATGATGAAGATAAGATTGCCGCTTACGATCAAAATATTGCGGGGTACATTATTAAAGAAAAATTGCAGCATGGCTTTGATGAATTGGTTAAGTTACTTGACCACTATTGGAGATTGGTTGAGCTTCCAGAAAGGTAACTTATAGCACGTTTTGTAAACAACCTAGAATGAATTAGTTAATCCTCGCCTTTAGGCCGGTTTGTTTAGTTAAATCTAATGGTTGCACAAAATATGTAAAGCTCTTATATCAGCCAGATATACCCTTGATAAGTCTATTTTTTATTACATGCGAACGCACCATTTAAAATAGTGCACTATACCTGCCACTATTTTTCAAATAGCGTAAGCGTCCAGCAAACCACACATAACAATCAAATTTTGATTCACATAAAGTAGTGATTTCTTTGGTCTAAGGAGTCATTACTTTATATTTACATCTTCTCTCCAAGTTTCTATCACCTTGATTTGTGACCCAACTGATATGCGTAAAGCCATTAATGGCTTATGTGAGGTGGTGGCCTATGATCTGGCGTTGGAAACCTTCCATTGATAACTTTTACTCTACAATGTAATTCCAAGTTAGCTATTATCACCTATTCGGAAACCGTTTAGAATGCGGGCACCTGAAACTTAAGGAGAGATAATGAGAGTTTTGTACGGATATTCTTTATTGGCACTGTTTGGTGGTGGCTTACTGACTTTAATGGTGCATTTTAACAGTCAACTATCAGCTCAAACGAGCGCGCTGAACTCATCTTGGTTTGCTCATGGTCTGGGTGCAATTATGGCACTCGCTATGTATCTAGTGATCGTCTTTTTTGCCGGGAAATTAAAAAACGGAACTGTGAAAGATGTTCCAACGCTCAATGAGAAGAAAATGCCTTTTTTGTATTATTTAGGTGGCTTACCTGGAGCATTTACTGTGGTACTTGCTTCTGTAACCGTCAATAGCGTTGTGGGGCTAACTGGAACCTTAGCTCTAGGGTTAGTTGGGCAACTAGTGTCATCAATGTTATGTGATCATTTTGGTTGGTTTCATTTAGAAAAGAAGCGATTCCGTTTGAGAGAAATGATTCCAATATTACTGATTTCATGCGGTGCAATGTTATTGATATTTAAAGGTTTTTGAATGATTTTTTTAACGTTTCTAGCTGTTTTTAATGGCGTATGTATTACATTAAGTCGCGTTTGGAATGGTCAACTTGCTGATCGTCAAGGCGCATTTAAAGCCTCTTTTGTGAACCATGTTGTGGGCTTTCTATTCCTTTCTGTGATTATGTTAATCATGATAGACATTCCTCAATTGGCTGGTGAGGGAGACCTCTGGGTATATTTAGGTGGCTTTATTGGTGCTTTCTATGTGGCGATAAATAGTTTTTTGATCAGTCGCTTTGGTTCGACTAATAGCATGTTATGTGTAATCAGTGGGCAAATGTTATTTGGTTTGTTATTGGATGCTTCCTATGATACACCGCAAGAATTGTTATTTAACATCGTTGGTGTGACGTTAATAATTGTAGGGATTTATCTAAAGAACTCTCGTTGGTTCCGTTCACATTCGCTCTAGAATAAGAGATAAGTACAGCTTTTTCTGTCAACTGTATTTGAACTGTATTTGAACTGTATTTGAACTGTATTTGAACTGTATCTTCTTGATCGTTTAAGCCCATCTGTATTGTTATTTTAAGTTAAACCTTATTTCTAGGTTACCTTCAAGTGCGATATAATAATTATATCAAGAAATTTTGATATTCATTTTTGATATAACAATTATAATTTCTTTTTTGAGCGAAGATTTTGAATTGTTGTATTTGATCAATGCTTTACTTTGAATCTTTGGAATTATTATATGGAATTTTTAGCTTTTCGGTCAATTTCGATTAACTCAAGACTAATCGGGTTATTGACTTGTGTGTTTTTAAGTATGTTACTTATTTTATTTCTCGCATTGAAATCGAATAAAGAAGGGATGCAACAAGAGCGATTTTTGAAAACTCAAAATGTGGTAGAAGTAGCTCACGGTGTGATTCAGCATTTCTATGACTTAGCTGAATCGGGTGAAATGACAACGGAAGCTGCGCAGGAAATGGCTAAAAACACACTGCACGATATGCGTTACAGTGAAGTTGAGTACTTCTTTGTGCAAGGCTATGATACATCCATTATTATGCACCCGATTGTACCATCATTAATTGGCAAAGATTTAACAAATACGACGGATGCAAATGGCAACAAAATCTTTTTCGAAATTTCACAGATAGCGAAAAATCATGGTGAAGGCTTTAATGAATATGTATGGCCTAAGCCTGGAAGTGATAAGCCTGTCCCTAAAGTCGCTTATGTAAAAGGGTTTGATAATTGGGAGTGGATTGTGGGTTCAGGGGTGTATTTGGATGATCTGGATGCCCAATTTATTGAAGCTGCAACCTTCTTTGTGAGTGTATGTGTAGCTTTATTAGCTGGCGCAATTGTACTTTCTTATTTTGTACTGAAATCCATAGTGACCCCGTTAACGCAAATCGAAAATACAATGAAAGGTATTGCTGATGGTGATGGCGATTTATCTATCTTACTTTCAGAAGAAGGGAATGACCAAATAGCTTCGATTGCCAGTGCTTACAACCGCTTTACCAAACGTATTTCGGCAACACTCACACATGCAACTACCCTATTTTTGGAGGTGGATAAGAAAAGTGGTGATTTACGAGAGAGTGCAGAAAACTCTATGGGTATTGTAGAAGAGCGTGACCAAGTTTTTGAAGACATTAGTAATATGGTCTCACAGATTAAAGACATTGAAACAGATGTCACCTCACACTCTTCAGCTTCTTTATCTTTAGCAAATGATGCAAAACAAAAAGCACAAACAAGTAAGGAGTCAATAGAGCGTACTATTGCATCGACTCAAGAGCTATCAGATGAGTTGGAAATCAGTGTGAAGTCGGTGGTTCAGTTGGAAAGTGAATCGCAAAATATTGGTGCAGTATTGGATGTTATTAGTGGCATTGCTGAACAGACTAATTTACTGGCACTAAACGCTGCTATTGAAGCCGCAAGAGCTGGCGAACATGGACGAGGCTTTGCGGTTGTTGCTGATGAGGTGAGAGGACTTGCTAGTCGAACTCAGTCTTCTACTGAAGAGATTCAAGCAATGATCAATAAGCTACAACAAGGCGCGAGTGAAGCTGAATCAAGGATTACATCAGGCCATGAAAAATTTAAGTCAGCCGCCGATGAAATCTCTTCTACAGCGGAAGCGTTATATGGAATTATTACCTCAGTGAATGATATTTCTAAAGCAGGTGAGTTGATTTCTACTTCAGTTGCTTCTCAGGGTGAATCTGTTGAACAGCTTGATAGAATGAATGAAAAAGTCGCGTCATTATCACAAACGGCGGCTGCGCAGACTCAATCTAATGTACATCATTGTGCTGATTTAGTAGAGCTTGCAGATAAAGCGAAAGAGGTAATTTCTACGTTTAAACTACAAAAAAGCTAAGTTAAGTGTGAGAGAGTAATAGAATTATTACTCTCTCTTTTTTTGTATAGCAATGTTGAGAATAATGCTCTTAATTAAGAGAAATAAGAACAGTTTTCTTTTAGTTGGATAGATACATTTCCGAGTTTGTTTGCAACTTGCTGATTCTTTTTCGACAACTCAGTAGAAACCTCGCTCATCTCAGTTGCTGTTTTAATCACACTCGTAACCCCTTGTGTTAAAGAAGTAATTAACTCTTTTTGTTGTGTGGAGGCCTGAACTACTTTTTTAATGTTTTCAATGGACGCATTGGCTTGAGTGTCTATCTTGGTCAAATAATCTTTCGAGGAGTCGCTTAGTTTTATACCGCGTTCTAGCTGAGGAATGCATGAAAGCATAATATTCATTGTAGAAGATGTTTCCCCTTGTACTTCCGATAGCATGGAAGAAATTTCAGAGGTCGCATCCCCAGTACGAGATGCTAATCCTCGGACTTCGTCTGCGACAACCGCAAAGCCACGACCTGTTTCTCCTGCGCGGGCTGCCTCAATGGCTGCATTAAGTGCTAATAAGTTGGTTTGTTCTGAAATAGAGCTGATGGTTTCAGTGATACCACTAATTTCAATAGTGCGTTTTTCAAGGCTTCGAATGGATTCAACAGCCGAGTTAACAGTGTTAAAAATATTATTCACTTCTTGAGCCATTTCAGATACGGCCCTGCTGCCTTGTTGGGCAATTTCAGTTGCTTGGCTTCCATTATCATGTGTTTCGCCAAGTAGTGATTCAACTGTTTCAGCCGTCTCACTCACACTGTCCATTTGTTGTATTACGACCTGACTGTGTTGCTTTTGTTGGCTAGCAAGATTGTCTAAATTATGATTTTTATCTGTTGTTGAAGTGTAGCTGTCTACTTCTGCCGCTGAGTTTTTGATTCCATCCATAGTGCAGTTGAGTTGATTAAGTAGCTGACCAACATAATGTAATACGCTGTTTTCGTATTTACTTTCGCAGTTTATGGATAAATTACCCGCTGCCATTTCCTTTAGTTTAGCTGCGATTTTATGAGGTTCCCCTCCCAATAGAATTTTGATATTACGAACCAGTAACCAAACAATAATAAAACTTATTAAGATTGAGATGGCGGTTGCATTGACCATTACACCACCAAACGATTCAGCTTCTTCACGTACCATAGCTGTTTCTTGATTGTTCATTGCTTCTTGATAGTCAATAAATTGATTTATCGCTGCTAGCCACTTTACAAAAGCTGGCTTTGCGTCTTCAAGAAGCACTACTTTACTTTGTGGTTGATCTCCTTGGGTACGTAATTTAATGATTTCTTCTACTAACGGTAAAGTGGATTTTTCAATTGCCATTATCTCATTTAGAATTCGCTTTTCTTCACTCGAACTGTTTTGTGACATCATGGCGTAAAGTGGCGCTGCGGATTCTGTATAAAAATCTTCTAATTTCCTAATATCTGTAATGCTTTCATTTATATCGTTGGATGTTTCTTGTAAAACAACATCTCGTACGGCGATTGCTCTATCATGCACAGAGCCTCTAAAATTGATGGCATAGCGTTGTTTAACACTATTATGGTCGTTAATAAGTGTCATTTTGGTGTCTATCGTTTCGACTTTCTCAATGCCTATTACAGTTACAAACGCCATCATTGAGAGCACAAGGGCAAACCCTAATATCAATCGTGAGCCAACGGTAAGTTGAATCATATTTTACATTCCTTATATGTTGTGAGTGAGTGGTGTATCTTTCGCGCAATATGATCACAAAAAATATAAAAAAAGAATAACGAATACAGCACAATATTGTTTTTTTATGCACTTTGAGTGATTGTTTGTAAATGGTTTGTCTGATTTTTTAAATTAAATGTAACAATATGTTGATGTCATTATTGAATAGATGTTTGGTTACTGTTTGTTATATTTCAAGAAAAATGTACAAGTAGAGAGAGCTTATTAAAAGGTGAAGATGTAAGGGATAACGTTATGAGTCTTTAAAAGCATTACATACAGGTAGATGCTATCTGTATGTAATGCTTGGGGCGTTTAGAAGATAGAAAATTTAGTCAGAGACCTTTGCATAGCTACTAAGCTTGCTAATACTTTGTTAAAAACAGACTCGTCTTATCATTGCTTATGACTTCGTGCAAAGGTCTCAGTCTGTTTTGAATTGATCAGTAAACACGCTGATGGCGTCCACAACTTGTTGAGCTTCTTTTTGTATTTCTACGATAACATCGCCTGCTTCATGGGAAAGTCGTAATCCTTCGTCGGCTTGACTTTGGCCCCCATTAACTAATGCGACGGCTTGTTCTGCCAATATTTGATTTTTTTCCACTACGCCAACAATTTCTTCGGTTGCTGCGCTCGTTCTAGAAGCCAAATGCCTTACCTCATCTGCTACCACGGCAAAACCACGGCCCTGTTCACCTGCTCTGGCTGCTTCAATTGCTGCATTTAAAGCCAATAGGTTAGTTTGGTCGGCAATACCCCGAATGCTTTGTATAATAGTACCTACTAACTGCGATTGCTTGTCGAGTTCAGCGATGCCATTTGCTGCTTGAGACATTTGCGTTGATAGCTGCCCCATTACATCTACGGTACTTTGAACAACTTGCTGGCCTTTTTTGGCACTCTCATCGGTTTGTTGAGAAATTCCAAAAGCGACTTTTGCTGTCTCGGCGACAGCAAGTTCTCGTTCTACTTGATCTGTTATGAGGGTTGCAAATTTTACAACTTTATACAGTCTACCATTTACATCACTAATTGGATTGTATGAGGCTTCTAACCAAATTACGTTGCCTCTGCTGTCTACGCGTTTAAAGCGGTCGGCTACAAAATCACCATGATTAAGTTTTTTCCAAAAGTCTGAGTAGGCTTGTGATTGATGTTCTTCGGCTGTACAAAATAATTTATGATACTTACCTTGGATTTGAGACAGCTCGTATCCCATGCTTTTCAAGAAAATAGAGTTAGCTGTAAGTACTTTTCCATCAAGATCAAACTCTATGACTGCAGTGGAGCGTTGTAAGGCTGCGATGGTATTTTCATGCTCTCTGGATGAAGTAATAGTTCGGGTCAAATCGTTTGCATGAATAGTAAGATGATCGACTTGGCCTTGAGCGTTTTTAATGGCTTGAACAATAACTCTCAGCCACGCTTCTTCGCTATCCCCTCGCTTAATTTGCAGTGCACCTACCCAATGTTTTGAAGTCGATAAAGCATGGGAAAAATTTTTATAGTGCTCGGTAGAACGTGCATACTCAGGGACAAGGTCGAGTAATTTCTTTCCCTTTAGAGCATCAGTAGCGTAGTGCATCTCGTCTGCGAATTTTTGATTAACGCTCTCTATAATACCTTTATCATTTAGAACAACTGTGAGCATTTCTGTCTCAAGGCTGTCCTTGACTTGTTTTGTCATCAGGAGTTCTTCTTTTAAGGCTTGAACTTCTGCTTGAAGGCGTTTATTGAACATCTTGTGCTCTCCCTGAACTAGGTGTGGCATGTCAAAATTAATGTATTTTGAAAATAAAGCTTATTGCTCGTTTAGAATCAATACTATTTTGTTGTTATGACAGTGTAGGGTAATTTGCAAAAAAAAGTCCAATAGTATCTGTGGCCTATAACGATTATTTATAGTGATTATCCATACAGTTCAAAAAATGATGTTTATTAGTGCGATTTTTAATCGTATTGCGAGAATGTAATGCTCAAGATTATTATTCCATACAGTGTTGCAATTCAATATATAGGGTCTCCCAAATGCAGGTTGCGGCTCTGCTTCTACTACTCTTTCCTAAACAAACTAGATTAATAGGCTGAGTGTTGTTGTGCCTCCAGTCAGCAAGTATGGGAACTAATGAGTGAGCTTTTACGTGAGCTTGAACAAATAATGGGTCCACCATAATGATGCCTAGATCTAAACAGGCCATTTCTATTAAGGCTGTACTGTTGTCTGTTGACAGATTACTTTCTACATAAAGATTCTGAATGGAATGATCTGGATGTTTAAATGACCAGTAGTTCAGGGTGGAAGAGTTATTTTTGAACACAATACATTGATGTGACATGAGTTCGTCTGGAGACATAGGAATGCCGTGCTCTTTTAAGTATTCAGGAGATGCAAACCACCCCCAACTTTTTTGCCCTATTTGCTTTGCAACCAAAGATGAGTCAGGTAAATGCCCTATGCGGATAGCAATATCCATTTTTTCCTCGATCAAATCCACATATGAGTCACTTAAGCAGAGTTCTAGTGAGATCTTTGGGTAATTCTTACGAAGCTTTGTGAGTAAAGGTAATAAAAAATTCTGTCCAATGAGTGAAGAACAGCTAATTTTCACACACCCAGACGGAGCATCTTCGTAGTGTTCAACCACCTTGTGTGAATTTTCTAATACCTTTGTTAAAGGTTCACTAGCAGTTAACAGTGCTTCCCCTGCATTGGTTAACTTTAGCTTGCGAGTGCTGCGTAAAATCAGTCTTTGGTTTATGTGTTCTTCTAATTGACGAATTTTTTTACTTACAGATGAACGTGGTAATCCCATAAAAGCAGCAGCTGCTTGAAAGCTGCCTAATTGCGAGACTTTTTGAAAAAGGTAGAGATGAGAAAGGAAATTATGAAGATTGTCCATTGGGAGCTCTGTTTAAAAGTGGATGATTAATCAGAGTTTAATGCATTTCCTTGAGTTTTAAAGTGCCAAACTAGAAACAAAGAGTTTCACACTTGGTATCTAATTAGAAACTATCGATGGCGTTATGATGTGTTCTACAAAATCATTTTGACTGAGGGTAATAGAATGCAATCAAAAACCATACTGATTACAGGCGCAACATCTGGTATCGGCTTAGCGTTAGCGAAACAAAGTATCGAGTTAGGTTATACGGTAATTATTACTGGGCGTAACCAAGAGAAATTAAACCAAGTTACCGAAGAGTTAGGGGTGTTAAGCTATTTGGCGGACAGTTCTGATTTAGACCAAATAAGTCAACTGAGTTCTTCTCTTGAAAGGGATGGAATAAAGCTTGATGGCGTTGTACTAAATGCGGGTGTGTTTTATCCATCGCCGTTTACAGAAACAACCCTGTCCAATTTTGATGAAACCATCGCAATTAATACGAAAGGCCCTTTTTTCACCTTACAGACACTGCTCCCTGTACTTGCTGATGGAGCAAGCGTTGTTTTTACCTCAAGCATCGCAGTTAATAAAGGGTTTGAAAACTGCGCAACCTACGCAGCGAGCAAAGCCGCGTTTGAAGCTGTTATTCGAGTGGCAAACATTGAGTTGGCTGATCGTGGTATTCGTATTAATTCGATTCGTCCGGGCATTACCGCCACAGAGATCCAAGCAAAAGCAGGACTAACTGCTGAGCAAGAAGAAGGGCTGTTTGATAGTTTGAAATCGACGCCATTGGGTCGTGCGCTGAGCGTTGATGACCATGTAGGCGCCATGTTGTATTTATTAGGAGATCAATCAAAAGCCTTACGTAATGCGGCAATTGATATTGATGGGGGCTACTTACTTTAATAGCTCTCCTCTTTCTAAAATGGTCCTTTGTAAAGTAAAAGTGGCGCTTTCTAAAGTGGACCTTGCTCAAGCTGCATTGAGACGAAGAGTGATACATTCCAAGGATGGAATGGTCACCCGTTTGGGCTGGCTTTGCTAAAAGCATCAAGCGATAGGCAATGCTGTTCAATGCGTACGAGTGTCGGATAAGGTGTCAAATCAAACTCAAAGCGTCGAGCATTGAAGAGCTGTGGGATTAAACATACATCCGCTAAACTGGGTGAATCACCACAACAAAACATCTCTGATGAACACGCAAGCTTACTTTCTAGTGAATCAAATCCTTGTTTAAGCCAGTGGAAATACCACGCCATTTTCTCATCATTGGAATGGGATAATTCTCCTGTTAAATGTTTTAGCACTCTAAGATTATTCAAAGGGTGAATATCACAGGCGATATCTAAAGCAATAGCTCGACAAGCGGCTCGCTCTAATGCAGTTTCTGGTAATAAGGGGGGATTAGGGAAGCTTTCCTCTAAGTATTCAATTATTGCTAAAGACTGAGTTAAGGGTTGTCCGCCTGTTTCAAGGGTTGGCACCAATCCAGAAGCGTTTACGGCTTTATACATGGCATCATTTTGTTCATTGTCTAATAAAGAAATGGGTACAGATTGGTAATCGAGCCCTTTAAGGTTGAGCGCAATTCTGACTCGATAAGCTGCGGTTGAGCGAATGTAATCGTAAAGCTTCATAGGTGGTGTCTCTTGTTATTAGGGTGTCATTATTTCTTTGAGTAAGGCACAACAGTTTGTTCGATTTTGCCAAAAATGGAATCACCATTCTCATCAAGCATTTCTATGGCTACTTTGTCACCATAGGTCATAAAAGGAGTAATTGCCTTACCGCCTTCAATAATTTCCAGCATGCGTTTTTCTGCTAAGCAACAAGAACCTTTACTACGATCAACATTAGAGACTGTACCTGAACCGACAATAGTGCCTGCGGATACATGGCGGCTTCTAGCAACGTGTTCTAATAGTTGATGGAAGTCAAAAGTCATATCAACACCGGCATCTGGAGAACCAAACATTTCATCGTTTAGATGTACCGTTAGTGGTAAGTGAACCTTACCAGATTGCCAATGGTTGGTTAATTCATCAGGGGTGACAGCAACAGGAGAAAACGCCGAAGCGGGTTTTGACTGGAAAAAACCGAAACCTTTAGCAAGTTCTGCTGGAATCAAATTTCTTAGAGAAACATCGTTCACCAGCATCATTAATTTAATATGTGATGGCGCTTCTGCGGCGGTGGTTCCCATTGGCATATCACCAGTAACAGCAGCAATCTCTGCTTCAAAATCACAACCCCAAGCAGGATCGACTAATTCGATGTCATCTTTAGGGCCAATAAAGCCATCTGACATACCTTGATACATTAATGGGTCTGTCCAAAATGTTTCAGGCATGGTCGCATTACGTGCTTTACGAACCAGCTCCACGTGGTTGACGTAAGCGCTGCCGTCTACCCATTGATATGCCCTTGGTAAAGGAGAGGCGCAGTCGTCAGGGTTGAAAGCAAAGGTATTGTTTAGACTCTTACTGTTTAAAGATGTGTATCTCTCTTCAAGTAAAGGGGCAACGGTTTCCCAGCTATCTAAAGCACTTTGTAACGTAGGAGCAAGGTCGGTTGCGTCAACGGCTGTGCTTAAATCACGCGATACTAAAATAAGTTTTCCGTCTCGCCCGTGTTTTAGTGATGCAAGTTTCATTATGTGTTCTCCAATTCATTAAGCTTTAGAAGGGGTTTTCCAAGAATAGACATAGTCTTGGTTTTCAACCGAATGGGCAGTATCCGTCATAGTAAGAGGTTGACGGGTATCTATCATGACCGCTACTTCATCGGTTTCTTTTAATGCGTGTTTTTTACCTGCTTGTACCGCTTTTGGATGAGGCCCATGGGGGAAACCGCATGGGTGCAGAGTCATCATGCCTTCTTCAATATTATCGCGACTAAAGAAGTTGCCTCTGTGGTAGAAAAGCACTTCATCATAATCGTCATTGTTATGATAAAAAGGGACCTTTAATGCGCCCGGATCAGATTCAATTGGCCGTGGCACAAAGGTACAGATGACAAAGTCTTTCGCAACAAATGTGGTATGGGCAGACGGAGCTAAGTGGTATCTATGGCTCATTAGTGGCCTGATATCACGCCAATTCAAACGAAAAACGGTTAGGTTTCCCTTCCATCCTATTGCGTCTAATGGATTGAAAGGGTAGGTAACTTTATTGAGTTCATTGTGTCTTTTTATATGAACTTTCCAAGAGTTAGTGCTGCTACGCTGTGCATCAAAGACGTCATCTAGGCTTGGGTAATCAAGTACCCCGGGATCAAAGACGGCATGGTCACCTACCATCCCACGCTCCGCACTCATGTAAGAGCTATTGGTCGCTTCAATCATTAACATTACTACTGGAGAGTTTGGTTCAATTCTCCAGCTGGTGGATCTTGGTAAGACGAGATAGTCACCATCACTAAAGGTGAGGTGGCCATAATCACAAAAAAGAGAACCTGAACCCTGATGAATGAAGAGGCAATCATCGCCATCGGCATTGCGTACTAGATGGGTCATTTTCGTTGACGTTTTCCAAATACGGACTCGAACATTCGCGTTCTTAAGTAAGCAAGGAGCTTGCAGCGGGCAAGATTCATCGGCGTCAACTAGGTTGGTATCAAATGCATGGGGTCTTAAATTACCTTCCCATTCACTCCACCCTGTTGGTGCATGAGCATGATACATATGGGTTGCAGGGCCAAAAAAACCTTCTTTACCAATTTCTCTTTCGTAGCTGCCTTCAGGTAAATCGCAATGTGCCTGTTTTGAAAACTTCCCTTCTTTTAATGGGAAAGAAAACCATTTTTTCATGATTCGCACCTTTTTAATCATTATTTTATAGGGCAAAGAGCGTTTTAAGAACTATAAGTAGTTTCATATGTAACTATTTATAGTTCTTTTTTTATTCATTATCAAGTTTTTATTGGCTTTATCAGCAGTTTTTTATAAGTTTTATGTTTCTTTTGAAATTATTATTGTCTGTCTGATTTGAACCTTTTTTTAACAAAGTATTAGCAATCGTAATAGTCATGCAAAGGTCTCACAGGGAAACCTTTTTGATTACAGGACTGTTCAATGGCTAAGAATAAATGAGAGACTGGTACTAGAGTTGAATCGTTAATAAAGTGAAAATGTATGGAAAATTTTTTATTGGAAGAGTTTCTTCCATATAAGTTAGTAAGAACAGCAGAACAGATTGCCGATAGCTTTGCGGAGCTTTATCAGGAAGAGTTTGGTATTAGCAGGTCAGAATGGCAAATTATTGCTAATTTGGGCGTTAGAAAAAATGTGATTGCCCGTGAATTAGCTGAATTGATCCAGTTAGATAAAGTTAAAATATCGCGTACTGTGACTGTGTTAGAAGAAAAAAAACTCATTATTAAATCGCCTGTGGAAGGAGATTTAAGAGCTACTCAATTGTCTCTTTCTAAGGAAGGTGCGGAACTGTACGAACGCTTAGTGCCTAAAGCGATAGAGTGGGAAAATCATATTCTTGATGGGCTTACAGGTACTCAACATCGTGACCTTTGCCGAATATTAGATATTTTATATGAGCGAACATCAAAGAGTCATGAGATCAAATAACGTACGTTATTTCATTAATAAAAAGAGGCCTTTGCCTCGTCTTATCATAGTTCATGATTTCGTGCAAAAGTTCCATTTTTAAAATTAGGGGTAGAAGGAGTATACATTGCTGCTATTCCAGAACTGAAATTGGGTATAGCTCTCAAATGTGAAGATGGTGCGATTCGGGCAGCTGAGCCCTTTATGACAGCACTGCTGGATCATGTGGGAATTACGGATGGTATTGCCAATGAATTGCTTGACCCTTACCGCTCGGTCACATTAAAGAACTGGAATGGGCTTATTTCAGGCGATATTACTTGTCATCTATGAAACTGACTCCTCAAATATGTCAGTCAATAAAATACAGAGGAACATAAAATGAACATTGTTATTTTAACGTTTCAGGGCTTCAATGAGCTGGATTCATTTATTGCTCAAGGCATTCTAAATCGAGTAAAAAAGCCAGATTGGAAAGTCAGTATTTGTTGCCCTGAAGAAAGCGTGACGTCGATGAATGGCGTTACAGTTCAAGCGCAAACTTTATTGGAAGAAACAGTGAACGCGGATGTGGTAATTGTGGGCAGCGGCATGCAAACGCGAAATATTGTTGAAAACAGCGATATTATGAGTCGTCTCTCCTTAGATCCTTCCCGTCAGTTGATTGCAGCTCAATGTTCAGGTGCTTTAGTGTTATCAAAAGCAGGCATTTTAAAAAATATACCTGCTTGTACTGATTTAACCACTAAGCCATGGGTACAGGAATCGGGTGTTGAGGTACTAAATCAAGCTTTCTTTGCAAGTGACAATATTGCAACAGCAGGAGGGTGTTTGGCGTCATCTTATTTAGCTGCTTGGGTGTTAGCTCGTACTGAGGGTATTGATGTTGCTAAAGAGGCTATTTACTACGTCGCCCCAGTGGGTGAAAAAGAACATTATGTTGACAGTATGTTAGACAACATTTCAAAGTATCTACCGCATTTTTAAAGGATAATTATGTATCTTGATCACATTAATATTAGTGCTCCATGTGATGTTATTAATAGAGAAAAAGCGTTTTTAATGGATATTCTTGATTTGGTTGATGGGAAAAAAGCAGTACTGCCAAAGCTGGGTATTGGTTGTATTTTGGGGAGCGTGCTTTAATTCATTTAACTTTTAGTGAAGAACATCGCCCCAGTGACAAACCAAATTACTTGGATCACATTGCTTTTCGAGGTGCTAACTTCAATGGCTTTGTGCAGAAATTATTGGATCAGCAAGTTGAGCACAAGGTATACCTGACACCAGAAACAGGTGAAAGACAGGTATTTTTTCATACTCCTTCTGGTGTTCGATTGGAAGTGAACTTTGCCTAAGAGTAATGCCATCGATGAGAGGGCTCTTAATCTATCTTATTTGCACCTTCCCTAGATTAAGAACCTATTCTGTATCCATGTATGTTTAGATGTTTGATACTGTAACTGGGGGGCTTGTAATTTTGAGTTCTTTCATTCTCAAACCTATGTTCCCGAAAATAAGTAAACAGGCTCCAACAATTTGGAATAATGAGAGATGAATATCCAAGAATACCCAGTTAATAGCCGCCGCAAAAACAGGGAAAGAGAGCTCTACTAAGGTCGCGGTTTGTGCTTTGACGCGATTTAATCCTCGATAATAGAACCACATTCCAATGAGCCCACTTAATAGCGCCATAGTGACCACAAGTCCAAGATCAATAACAGTAATGGATTTTAAACTTGGTGCCATGAGCAGAGCTATTGGTAATAGCACCAACAAACCAGACAAGAATCGGCCTGATAAAATGGCGTTTTCAGGTACTCCTTTATATGACAGGTATTTACCACATACTGTCGCAGCGCCCCAAGCAAAGACTGCAATTAAGGTATAGCCATACCCTTTCAGGATGAAGGTTTGGTCATTTGAATAGTGCCATTGGGCATCACTCAATTTTATTAAATCTGGCCACATCATAACAAAACTACCCAATAGGATAATGGCAGCCCATTGAAGGAAATGACGACCAATACGTTCTTTTAAGAAACAATAGGCCAGAAGAATGGCAATGAGAGGCTGTAATTTTTGCAACAAAATCACAACTGTTGGATTAAGAAAGCTGAACGCTTCCGTAAAAGCTAAAGTACCAACAGCCGATCCCATTCCGCCAATAAAAAATAAACAGGCTAAAGACTGTTTGGGCATTTGGCGATAGGCGGTTCGATAGCGCCAGAGTAAAGGACTGACACATAGCACAAGGGTGAGATGCTCAATAAAAACGATTTGTACTGCGGAATAACCAGCACTTAACAATGGATAGCGGATAAGTGTGTCCAGTGCCCATGTAAAGCAAGCGATCATAATAAAAAGTGTTCCTGCCATCTTGAATGTCTCCTATTCAGTAAGATGTACAGGGGTGATGAGAAATATACCAAGTGAAGTACACCATTCAACCAGCGAAAAAACACAGGCAAAGATGTGCAGACACAAAACAGCAAACACTACTTAGGTTCAGCATGAAGGCATAAAATACCAACAAAATACAGAACGAAGTGATCCATCATTCATGTGACACTTGGTCGATCTTCTATCATCCGGACTGTAACCGTCGGCTCTGGAGTCTCACCAGATCTGCTGACCCTCTGCTCGTGTTATAAAAACATAAGTGGAAGCGCTCGCGGGCTTTTTGGGTTTGTTCAATACAAAGCCAAAATTACCGCCGGTGGGGAATTTCGCCCCGCCCCGAAGTTCGATTAATGTAAATGTTTAAAACTAAGGGTGTACTTTAATGATGAGTGGGGTTTTAGGCAAGGCAATAGCTAATAATCTATTTAGAGACAGAGTTAAACTAGTAATTCTTACCTTTTTTACGGTATTGTCTAAGTTTAAGCTCACTATCAAGGATGATATTGAAAGATGGCTAGACTACCTAGACTTAGTATCCCCAACATCCCTCAACATATTCTTCAGCGTGGAAAAACACAGCAGGTCTGTTTTAGAACAGAAACTGATTTTGATGCGTACTGTCATTGGCTAGAAAAATATGCATTGAAATATAATGTGGCTCTGCACGCTTGGGTACTGATGGCGAATCACGTGCATTTACTGGTTACACCGTCAACCCAAGATGGGGTATCAAAAATGATGCAGTCACTTGGACGACAGTATGTGCGTTATTTTAATTACAAATATCAAAGGGTAGGCACTCTTTGGGAAGGGCGCTTTCGATCTTGCGTTGTTGAAAGTGAATCGTATTTTTTATTGTGTCAAAAATACATCGAGCTTAACTCTGTAAGAGCGAGCCTAGTGATACACCCGCAAGACTATAAATGGTCTAGTTATGCTTACCATGGAATAAATAGCGCCACTTTATCTGATAATTCTAATGAGAGACCGAGTATCTGGTCTCCCCATGATACCTATTTGGCACTGGGGGAAACTCAGCCGCTACGAGTAGAGGCGTATCAGTCTTTAATGAGCTGCGAAATGGAGCAAGAGACCTTATCTCAAATACGTTTGTCGTTAAATAAAAGCATGGCACTAGGAAGTGTGACGTTCAAGCAGCAAATAGAGGAATTAAGTGGGCGCCGTGTAACGCCTTTGAAAAGAGGTCCAAAAGTTAAAACGAAAGAAGCATAAGCGTCTTTACTTTCTAATAATCATTAACTGTTATAAATGCTGTTATGAGAAAACGGTTTATTTGAGCTAGATTGGTCTAGATTACTATTGTCTGTGGTGTGGTCGCCATTTCGCTCACGCTGATATTCTTCATAGGATTTTTGATTCAAGCTGTTTAGGCATTGTTGCTCTTTTTGATAGGATAAGTTGCGACAGTCGTTAACACGATTTTCTTGGATGGCTTCATAAAGCGATTTATTAGAACAACCAAGTATCATTAAGCTAAGTATGGATAAAACAACAAAACGACTGTGCTTCATATTTGACTCCAATTGATATCAACAAGATCGTATGATTTAAGAAAGGCGCGAATAAGCCTGTATTCTTTGTTGAGCATCTCGAAAATAGGCCGGCTATTCACATTAAATACTCGCTTCGAATAGCAGGCTTTTACCCACATACTGAAGCAAGAGGACTTATTCTCACCTTCCTTAACCATTTAGTAAATAAAACAGTGAGCCCATAAATGCAAAGTACGGGTAAAAAAAGTGTAAAACAGAGCTTATTTGCCCACAGGCAGTGTAGTTAAGCTCTGTTTTCATAGGTTGAAATTAATATTTGCGTATTAATAAATCACAGACATCATGGTTTCAATAGAAACGCATTTGTATTATCAGAAAATGACTTGTATGCCGCAGAAAATGCGCTTATTGATTGATTATTTGAAAATAGAATTTGGGAAAGTAACACTATAAAGTCATTGTTTTTGCCATACAGCGAGGTGAGATGGATTCACTTTAAGAGAGAAACCATCGCCTCATTCATTCTGCTAATTATAACCCCAAGTCGGAAAGGCTGGGAAAGTCGTCCGGTCTTAAAGCGCCTTCCCAAGTAAATAAACGGTCTTCTTCATTAATAGGTAAGCCATTAATGCAAGCGAAGCGCTTATGCATTAGGCCAAGTTCATCAAATTCCCAGTTTTCATTACCATACGCTCGAAACCATTGGTTATCTTCGTTGCGGTATTCGTAAGCAAAACGCACCGCAATGCGATTTTCGGTAAAAGCCCAAAGTGCTTTTATCAGTTTGTAATCCAGTTCTGATTGCCATTTAGTTGTTAAAAACTCAACAATTTCTTCTCGGCCATTGATAAAGCTGGAACGATTTCTCCATTGGCTATCAGTACTGTATGCTAGTGAGACTTTTTCTGGATTTTTTGGACGATATGCATAGCTATACGCTGAGGTATTTAAGGTGACTTCAGCCACGATTATTGAATGAGTATAAAGGGAATATTTCGCAAACAGTAAAAGTTGCTGGAGTAAGTCGCTATACTGTATATAAATACGCTAATATCAACACGGAGAAATAGAATTCATTGGGTTTGAATAGTTTTAAATCAGGATCAAGCTATGAAGTATAAATACTTATTAGGTTTTTTGTTCACAGTGCTACTTTCTGCCTGCGGCAGCCATTCATTGAAAGATACACATACTCAAAATGATGACTCATCTGTAGAACAAGCTTACGTCAGTTTACCTGCTTTTGAAGCTTGGTATGATGACGATATCGTGTTTTATATTACAACAGATGTATCTAGCCGAAAAATGGCGAGAGATATGAAGGCGAATTATACTCCTCGTTTAAGAGATGCTATTCCAAAGTATCCAAAGCCTCCTAGTGTTAAAACGGCATTAGAAAGAGTTTATGGCTTTCCAAATAGCCCACAAAAACGCAATGTTTTCCCTTCAGTTCCTTGGCCTATTGGCTCAGAAAGTAGAGATAAGCAATATTCACCACTTTGGTTAATGTATAACGTAGTATGGATTGATCCAGAAAAAGCCTATGTATTGAAATCTGAAGGCGCTATTTTTGAGGCTGAAGATAAAGGGCTAGTGAGAATAGAGCGTACTAATATTGTTGTTAACTGCCCAGTGGTGTTCCCGCCAGCCTAGGTAGCTTTATATGATAGATAAAAAAAGCAGGCTCAAAATACAATGAGCCTGCTTTTTATTTTAATACGATGGGCGACAATATAAAGTCAGACCATCGTATTGGTGAGTAGAATTAACTCACCATAGCATGTGGATCAATAACAAATTTCTTAGCGGCTCCGCCGTCAAAGTCGGCATATCCTTGAGGTGCTTGATCTAAGGAAATCATTTGTACGTTGACCGCTTTTGCAATATCAATTTTATCAAATAGAATTGCTTGCCTTAAATCAATGGTTTTACAACCAAAAGAACGTGCTTGTTGCAGCCGTTCTTCAACCATATCACCAACAATTACACTCGCTGCACCTAATAGTTTCGCTGAGGCTGCGGCTGCAAGTCCTACAGGGCGGCCTGCTCCTGCTATATAAACAGTTGAACCTGGACCAACACCTGCGGTAACACAGCCATGGAAGCCTGTTGGTAAAATATCAGATAATAGGGTTAAATCTTGAATTTTTTCTAGTGCTTGTGCTGAGTCAGGGAACTTCAATAGGTTGAAGTCTGCATAAGGCACCATTACGTAGTCTGCCTGACCACCTCCCCAGCCCATACTAATGACTCCATTCACAAAGGTAATCCTCTGTTTCTCCGTTTACAATGCTTAAATAGAGGGAATCTCCAAAAAAATGCATTTATTTTGAGTAGGGTAAAAACCATAACTTAAGCATTAATTAAACGTGTTACATTAGGTTATTAGTAGTCTTAATTAGGCAAGAACCGGGGTGAAATATGTGTATTCAAATTCCTTTTATATTTTTAATAACAACTTTATTTTAACAAGTGGGTGTTTTTTGCAATAGGAAATAACCAGAATGACTTTGGAATATGAGATAGACGATTCAGTTATAAAACAAATCCCTTTCAGTGTGTCCCATTTAAGAAAATTTTTTGCTTCAGGGAAAACTCGCAGTATTGATTGGAGAGTGCATCAGTTACAGCAATTGAAAAAAATGCTGCAAGAGAATGAATCAAGATTTTTTGATGCTTTATCGCTAGATTTACACAAAAGTGAGCAAGAAGCGTGGACATCCGAAGTTGGCTTTTTGGTTAGTGATATAAAACATACATTGAAACATATACGGCATTGGTCTCAACCTCGTATGGTTCCAACGCCATTGTTTGCACAGCCGGGAAAAAGTTATAGCTTGCCTGAACCTTTAGGTACTGTACTGATTATCGGGGCTTGGAATTATCCAATTCAACTGATGTTGGCACCCTTTATTGCCGCAATAGCAGCGGGAAATTGCGCTATCATTAAACCGTCAGAATTGGCTGTGAACAGTGCGACTTTGTTAGCCGAACTGATTCCTCAATATCTTGATACTGACTGTTATCAGGTGATAACGGGCGCAGTGAGTGAAACTACGGCATTGCTGCAGCAGCGTTTTGAGCATATTTTCTATACAGGTGGAGAGACGGTTGCAAAGATTATTATGAAAGCCGCCGCAGAGCATTTAACTCCAGTTACTTTGGAGTTAGGAGGCAAAAGCCCTTGTATTGTCGATAAAGACACTAATCTAAAGGTAACAGCATCAAGAATTGTATGGAGCAAATGGATGAACGCAGGTCAAACCTGTATCGCTCCTGATTACATTCTGGTTGAAGAAGGTTTTGTTGATTCTTTGGTCAGTGCCTTAAGATTAAAAATCGAAGAGTTTTACGGTGCAAATGCAATGGAGAGCCAAGACTATGGGCGTATTATTAACCTCAGACATTTTGATCGACTTACCCAGTATTTAGAAGGACAAAACGTGGTCTATGGAGGCTATATTGATCGAAACAAAAAGTACTTTTCTCCTACGATAATAGTGTCACAAGATGATCAATCATTAGTTATGCAAGAAGAAATTTTTGGTCCAATTTTGGTGATTTTACCGATTAAAAATAAGTTAGATGCGGTTCGATTTGTCAACGAAAGAGCAAAGCCTTTAGCTCTTTACCTTTATACAAATGATAAAGAGTTTGAAACGAATGTGCTGCAATCCACAAGTTCTGGGAATGTTGGTGTAAACGATGGCATGATGTTTATGGCGAATGCGAACCTACCTTTTGGTGGTGTCGGTCACAGCGGTATGGGGAGTTATCATGGCAAAACAGGTTTTGATACATTCAGTCATTTAAAGACCATAATGAAGCGCAGTTTTCTCTTTGATGTTGCACTGCGTTACCCTCCTTTTAATCGCTTGAAGTTGAATATCCTTCGAAAGTTGCTTTAAGAGACCGTATCACGACTACGACTCTTGCCTCGTTTTATCATCGCTCATGACTTAGTTTAAAGATCCCTTAATAGAGTAAAAATCGATACACATTATTAAATAGAGGATATTTGATGAAACAATCCTTAGTGCATGTTGCTATTGTTGTTAAAGATTACGATGAAGCGTTGGCATTTTATATTGATAAACTTAAGTTTGAGTTAGTAGAAGATACCTACCAGCCGGAGCAGGACAAACGTTGGGTGGTTATTTCGCCTCCGGGTTCTCAAGGGGCGACTTTATTGCTAGCAAAGGCATCTAAACCAGAGCAGCAGTCGTTTATTGGCAATCAAGCGGGTGGCCGAGTATTTCTATTTTTAAATACAGATGATTTTTGGCGAGACTACAACAGAATGCTTGCGGAAGGGATTGTTTTTGTGAGGGAACCTCAGGAGCAGGACTATGGAACCGTGGCCGTTTTTGAAGATTTATATGGTAATTTGTGGGACTTATTGGAATTGAACCCCGATCACCCTATGGCAAATCGAGCTTGATTCAGAAGGTAGAAGCGTAATGAATTTTTAAGAAATGTTATTGCTGGCGTTTTTCGTTTGTAAGTTTTCTGCATTCTCTCTAGAGTGTGGGGGCGAATGGTTAGGGAAGTGAGAATAAGTCTTTAGAGGCCTATTCTCACCTTCCTTAGCTAAGAAGTATTTATTCGTTTTATGACAAAGGAATACACAATGTTTGCAGCGTATTATTTCTTTGTTTTTGTGTGAATAGTAATAAACGGAGTTTATAACATGAAAAATATTCTTTCAGGAGCCTTAATTATTACGCTTTACGGTTGCTCAACAGCTTCGATAGAGCCGAGGTCTCAAGTTGAAGAGTCTACTGCACAAAGTGCAATTGAGTATGAATGTGAGGGAAGTGTGGATCTGCCTGCTCATTTAGCTGATAAATTTATTAAAGTGGATGATTCTGCATTATTAAATGAGTCACTTGGTGAACCTGAAAAAGGTAAGCTTTGCCAAGGACAGGTGTACCAAAGTAAAAAAGAAACTCAAATAGTGCTTCATAGGGCTTGGAATAGCACCAATCCTTATAGCAAGATGGGAAAATGGTGGGCATTTGAGCAACCGACTGGAAAGGTCTCCCAATATCGAGAAGAGTATGAAATCTGTTACCAATGGTCACCATTAGATAAATTAGTGAGCTGTACTCTGGAAGAAGGGACCACTCTTGTTGTTGGTAATGGACAAAGCGCCATGTGTTCTGAATATTTAACTTACCCAACCTCTGAAACGCAACAGGTTTACATTAGTGATGCATCTACATCATTAGGGAACTGTACTGTCTTGGATGGCGAATTTAGCTGGAAGTAATACAAGAACATATGTTAAATAAAAAAAGAGACGAAATCGTCTCTTTTTTTATTTAACGACTCTGCGTTAAGGCTGTTCTACAATTTCTGCAAACCTTCCTGATGCTTTTAATTTCATTAAGCCAAGATTAAAAGTCTGTACGATTTCTGCTCCGTTCGGTACCTTCTTTGAAACTAATAAGAACATGTTATCAATTGTCATAGGTATCATATGTGTTGTGAATTTTGCCGCGTCTTCAGCTGAGAAAAGTGTGTTGATTGTTTGTTTTCCAACGACTTCTGATGTTGGGTAAGCGTCAACCTCACCATTTAATACTTTGTTAAAACTTTCGCTTTCTTCATCTGATACTATGGGACCAATACCATTACTTTTCAAAGTTGTTATGTGAGTGAAAGATTTGGTTCCTGCTATTTTATACTTCCTAAGATCTTCATACCCTGTCCAATCAAAATTGGTTGCTTTAAGTGAGAAAAATACTTGTTTTTCTATAAAAATAGGATCACTAAATAAAAAGTTTTCTGCTCTATCTTCATTTAAATACCAAGGAAATGTACCATCGCTCTGTCCGTTTAATGCCTGCTCATAGCTATCAGACCAGTTATTGTAAGTAAAATTAACTTTTACACCTTCTTGTTTAAAGGATTCGATAATTATGTTCTCAGCAAGTTTGCCCTTTGGGTTTGATTGTGAAGTGTAGGGTGACCAGTCACCAATAGCAAAATTGACTTCTTCTAATGCGTGGGCTTGGCTAAACATGAATAAAGTTAACAGATATATTATTTTTTTCATTTTATTTTCCTTTATTTTATAGTGCAAAGATCCATGACTTAGTATAGGTCTGTATTTTTGTAAGTAAAGGTAAATTTTATTTAAGATGTTTTAAAGTCAAAGTAATGAAATTTAAATAATGGGAGACCTCAGCATAATTCGGTAAATTGATTTTTCCGTGTGAAAAACATCAATAAAATCAAAGGGTAGTTTTCCCATTTCTGAAAAAATGAGAGTTATGCTGATGTCTCAATGGATAACATTGTTTATTTATGTAGGCTTAAATGTGAGGTTATTTTTACAATTTTGTTAAAGGTTTTTAATTTCATGCTGAGGTCTCATAGTGTTAATGCGCTGTGACCTTCCTTAAATGAGACAAGTCATACTATTAGAAGGTATTAATCAGAATTTAATTGGTATCCGTGGGATTTCATAACAAGTAGTGGATGACGTTCAATAAGTTTCGGATAGTAGTGAAAGGGTAGGTAAAATTATAATAAAAAATCAGATTGTTTAAGTGAAACAATCTGATTTAAAAAGGAGCTTTGTAGAAGGGAGAACTTAGGGTTTACTTGGAGTAGTTAGTTAGCAAAGTGCGCTGCATTGAAGATAGTTTGTAGCTCTTCATATTTGTCGCTGTAAGCGTCGGCTTTTTTAGCAAATGTGTTTGCGCCTTGAAGGTTAATGTCAGCGTTGAATTCAATACCTTGTGCTTCTAGTGTGTTAGATAGAGCTTTAACACTGGAAACGTTTGTACGGTAATCTTCGTATGCTGTTTCGCCTGTAGAACCCGCTGCAAATGCAGAAGTTGCGATAACAGAAGAAGCCAAAAGAGCCAAAGATGTTTTAGTAAATGTGTTCATAATAAATCTCCAGAATATAAAAAAGTGAACCGCCGTTGCGTTTCGATGGAGTGATTATTAACGAAATAAACACATAAAAATAGCCTTTGGAGGTCGCTTCCAAGTTTGTTACTCGCTTGCGGTTTTATTAGTACCAATTAAGAATTTTAAGGATGAAATGTGTAGGACCGGCTTTATTTCTGGCGCATTTCAATGATGTTTTATCACTCTTTGAATTTGTTTAGAGATGAATCAATGCTGTCTGCTTTCTTATAGTTTTTGAAAAATGGATAGCCGAGTGGCAAGAATGTAAACCAGATGATTTCACTTGAACCATCTGGTTTTGGGCATGCATTCCCCAGATTCACTTATTCAACAGCGATGTAAATATCCACATGTGTTGCACTTGTATAACGCTCGAAATCGGTACTAAATGTGCGTTTGTGTTCTACATCCGCTTGATTAAAGAAGCTCCACACCTCGTCCCATAGGGTCATAACAACATGTGGCATCTCGCCTTCTTTACTGAATACTAGGTATTTCCCTGCGGCCAGAGTAATGGCTTCTAAAGGAAGGTCAGTTGTCAGTGCATTGGGAGTTGAACCGACTAGGATATCGTAATCGCCATTTTGGTCTGATTCGTAATGGTGGTATACACCGTATAAATTTGCTCCATTTTGGTAATTTATGACCACGTTTTGATTAAAGTCTTGATGCAATTTTCCTATGTTGCTTCCTTCTGGACTTGCAGATGCTTTCATTTCTACTTGATTACTTGTTCGGATTTTTAAACCTACAATGGTTTGTTTTGCTAATGTGATGGTTTTCATTTTATATCCTTAGAGATCTTTGCATGACTATTACGCCTTGCTAAGACTTTGTTTAAAAAAGACTTGTCTTATCGTCACTCATGACTTCGCCTAACTGCCTCTGAGAGTTTGATTAGTTAATGCTCGGGTGTTGTTGTTACTATATGAGAATCTATGACATTTTATGGCATGTTTGAATTATGAGAAGAGCAAATACTCAATCCCATATGGATCGGTTGGAAACGTTAACGGCGATGTTAAAGTCTGAAGGAGCACTAACAGTCCAGCACCTTGCTGAATCATTAGAAGTAAGTGAAAGAACTTTATTTCGTGACATTGCGATTCTACGGGAAAGAGGTTTACCTATTGATGCGGATAAAGGGAGAGGTGGTGGAATCAAGCTAAATCGTCATTGGGGGGTAGGTCGCTTATCGTTAGAGCATCAAGAAATCATTGATGTATTAATCAGTGTCGCCATTGCTGAAAGCATGGGGTCGAGCTTGTTTTTGGGAAGTTTAAGCTCAATTCGCCATAAATTGATGGCATCTTTTTCGGCTAAACAAAAAGAACAAATTCAGTCACTACGTCAAAGAATACATATTGGTGACATTGCTTCGCCCGATGTCTTAGCATCCTATAATACCAATGTTGATAGTTTGAGTGAGTCATTTAGGGAAAGTATTGCGGATCTTTACTCAGGCTTTTTGGAACATAAAACCGTTGTGATTACCTATGTTGATGCGGTGGGATGCCATACTAAGAGAGAAATTGAGCCGCATTTTTTATACCTTAGTTATCCCGTTTGGTATGTCGTTGCCGTTGACCAATTAAGGGAGGACTTCCGTATTTTCCGTTGTGACCGTATTGCCTCTACATTTAAAACATCTATGGCATTTGGACTAAGGCCACTAGACGATTTTGCTTCTATCTTAAGTGAAAATGTTAAAGTGAGGACGCTCTAATGACGAGCACCCTCTATGAGACGCTAAAGTGATCTTTACGTTTTTTGCTCTGATAAGTGTTTGCGGTTAAGTAAGAAGTCTCTATAGGCTTTACCGCTGCGCTTTATGGTTCTTTTTTGAGTCGTGTAATCGACGTAAACCAAACCAAAGCGCTTACTGTACCCTTCAGCCCATTCAAAGTTATCCATTAGGCTCCATGCGAAATAGCCTCTGATATCGACACCTGCATCAATGGCATTATTAACAGCATTAATGTGGTCATGTAGGTAACGCACTCGTTGCTCGTCATCGACCTCATCATTGACTAAGGTATCAGCACAAGCTGCACCATTTTCGGTAATGTATATAGGTGGCAGATCATATTGTTTATGCAGGTTTATCAACAGCTCTTCAAAAGCATGTGGTGCAACTTCCCAATCAATATCAGTATATTCAACCTCTTGGCTGTTTTTTACGTTACTAAACAAATCAGTTGGATGAAAAGCATTGTGGTTACAGGTGTAGTAGTTCAATCCAAGGAAATCGATCGGTTGCGAGATGATCTCCATATCCCCTTCTAAAACCATAGCTGGCAAATACTCTGGAGCAGCGGTTTTAAGAATTTGTGGATATTGGGCTTTTATCAAAGGCTCAATGAAGAATTGATTATCAAGTGTTTCTCTCATTAATTCCGCGAAGAGGTCTTCTGCTTTTTCGCTCGCTGCATAGGATTTATTCATGTTTAGCACAATGCCAACCTGCGCGTTTGGTGCATTTTTGCGTAATACAGGCAATGCAAGTCCATGTGCTAATAATATGTGATGGGCTGCTTGTCGACCGTATTTTGGTTCGGCTAAACCAGGAGCATGAATACCCTGTTCATAGCCAAGAATGGCGGCACAGAAAGGTTCATTAAATGTGGCCCATGAGTCAACATAGTCTGCTAGTTCTGTGCTGATTAAATCTGCATATTCACGGAATTTAAAACTGTTTTCCCTGTTGAGCCAACCACCTCTATCTTCCAAATGCTGAGGTAAATCCCAATGATAGAGAGTGACAAAGGTTTGTATTTTTGCTTCTTTCAAGGCACTAAGAAGTTGCTTATAAAAGCGCACACCTAATGGATTGATAGTACCATTTTGTTTGATTACCCGAGGCCATGAAATGGACAAACGGTAAGCATCGACACTAAGTGATTGAATTAATTGAATGTCTTCTTGCCAGAGGTTGTAATGGTCACAGGCTAAACTACCATCATCACTGTTTTTGACCTTACCCGGCTGTTTACAAAAACGATCCCAAATGGATTCCAATCGACCGTCTGTATTATTCGCCCCTTCAATTTGAAAGGCCGCTGTGGCGACACCATAGGTAAAAGTTGATGCTAACATGAGTGAAGTTTGAGGTAGTTTAATGGACACAACTGAATCCTTTAAGATGGCTAGTGAAGTTGTTATCTAGAGTAGAAGAGGTTGTAAAAAAGAGTCAATACAGGGGGTTATTAAGCATAGGAATTAAGATGATTAAGTGAATTTTAAGTATCTATTTGAATGAATCGCATAGGGATTAGGCGTTTGCCTGAAAGGGTGTAGCGATTAAAACGAGCTAGTAGTTCACAAGGGAGTATGCTTTTATCGATAGTTTCAAAACCATTAGTGCGATAAAAAACATTGAGGTGTTCGAAAGCAAAGCAATATGTAGGAGTGTGATTAAGGGCCTCTTGGGTTCGTTGCAATAATTGACTAGCAATACCTTGTTTACGATAAGACGGTATTGTCACCATTGCCGTTAATAATTGATATTTGCCAAATTGTTTTAAGCGATAAGCACACAGGATATGCGAACTTTTTAATAGCCAAATAGGGTCTGATTTATTGGGTTTGCCTGATGGGTAGTGGGCTTGATAAAACTTCTTAGTAAGAGGAAAGAGCAATCGAGAGGATTGCTCAACAGTGTAATTTGCATATGTAGGTGGGATATTTTGGTTGGTCACTCTAAAACACCGTTTTAACCTATGCGCCAATAATGCTTTCAGTTTCTAAGAGAACGTCTTCAATAGAGACAAAGCTGTATTGTTTGGTAATCAATGCTCTTCCTAAAGCAATGGAATTGGCTTCGGCATCCGCTCGGGCATTGGTATCTTGTAACGTTTCTAAGTCACTTACATGGGCCAGACCAAAAGCGCTGCGAATTCGCTCACAGGCTAACAGCCAGTATAGCCCATTGGGTCTAAAAAGATAGAGCGCAAATAGCGTTCTTTATATGTTGAGATCTTTGCACGATTACTGCGCTTGATAATACTTAGTTAAAAACAGACTCAAAATGCTCATTTATACCCCATAAACTCTACTTTTTGTCTGTTTTTTCCTCGTCGTATCATCTCTCATGACTTCGTGCAAAGTTCTCATTGTCTCTTCGTGAGACTGGTTATCAGCAATGGCTTTCTGCATTTTACGCCCTTGGAAAGAGTAAGCAGAAGCGTCAATGAGGCGGCTAAAAACGGTTGTGTGTACAGAGTGTGTATGGAAAATCGCTTGGGCTTTTTCATCAAGATCATAGATTTGAGTATGTAATAGGGCTTCGGCAGAAGGTTTACCTGCACAGGTAAGGCTACGATTAATCCACGAAATATTGACTAGGTCTTCAGGTCGTAAATGCCCCTTATGTTTTCCTGATGCCGTTACTAAGCATGTATTTTGGCTCAGTCGAGCTGAAAAGTTGCCTCCAGTGGCTGGAACCCAATGTCTTTCACTGATCCACTTACCCGCGAGAACGATATCTTGAGACAGTTTTTGTGTTGTTTTATCAGACTGTATACTCATAAAGGTGTACCTAAAATAAATTTGAGAACATATTATCATTGGATGAAGAGGCTCGCAGTGATAATTATTCAATAATGTAAGCGGGAATAGGTGGGATTTGATAGGATGGGTTATCTTTTTCTAGTAGGTGAAAGAAACGCTGTGTTTACATTTAAATCTTCCACAAATGCGCTTTTTGTTATCTTGATATGCTTACTTAGTGGGTTTGCTAATGCTGATATTGGTGTGATCCCTCAAGAACAAGAGCCATTTAGTACTTACCTTTCACGGGTAGAGGTCTTTTTAGAAAATAATAAACAGATTCTTAACTCTAATAATAAGCAAGCTGAAATAGAGGCTGTTATGCCTTATGAATATCGACCAGCAGAGCACTGTGGGGAGAGTTCAGTAGGTTTATTGTTGTCTCATGGTTTGTCTGACTCTCCTTATGGGCTGCGTCAACTGGCTAGAAAACTAAACGATGCTTGTATACATGTACGGGTTATTTTATTGCCGGGCCATGGGTCAGTAGCGGAAGATCTAATTGATGTTCATCGCGATGATTGGCAGAACACTTTCGATAGAAGTGCTCTTACGTTTCAACATGAAGTCGATTCCCTTTATGTCGGAGGTTTTTCAACAGGTGGGGCGTTAGCATTGACGTTCGCACAGGAGTATTCAGATAAAACTCAAGGCGTTGTGCTTTTTTCTCCTTTACTTAAGATCAATAGTTCTATTGATTGGTTGTCTCCTTTATTGGCTCCGGTATTAACTTGGCTTGATCATGACGAAACGGATGACTACGCAAAATATGCATCAATTCCTGTTCCAGCGATTGCCCAAGCATATAAAACGGCAAAAACAATACGTCAAAACTTAGCTGCAAACCCATTAAGTAGTGTGCCTGTGTTTGTCGCATTACCTGAGGATGATGCAACGGTTGATAGTTCGGTAACGCGGAATGTGTTTGATCAATATCTTATCCACCCGAAGGGGCAAATGCTTCTGTATTCGAGTCAGTTAGAGAATCACTTTAAAGATAGAGTTAGAGTGATAAATACGTACTTGCCAGAGCAAAAAATTACAGGCTTATCTCATACATCCGTTCATGGTAGTCCAAATGATGGGCATTACGGTGAGAATGGGGATTATCGCATTTGTGACTTTATTTCTGATTTAGAAGACTTTACTCGTTGTAAAACGGAAGACTCTATTTGGTTTGGTGAAAAGGGAGAGCTCTTGAACTCGAAAAGTTCACATGGAGCTCGACTTACGTGGAACCCCTATTTTGATGATTTAGTGAAAGACGTTGTACAATTTATACATTCTAATTTGTAATCGCTGCTTCTTTAATTCGCAGCAAAGCATAGCAGGAGCGCAGTTATGCGAGATTTATTGTTGTTATTAAGTGATAGTCAATTTCATTCAGGTGAAGAACTAGGAGAGAAGTTGGGCGTAACTCGAGCGGCTATCTGGAAAAAGTTAAAAAAATTAGAGACTGTTGGTATTGCGATTCATTCGGTAAAAGGTAAGGGTTATCGCTTACCAACGGAGTTAGAGCTATTAGATGCTGAGAAAATCACCCGCAGTCTTGAGTTTGATACTGATCAAATGCAAATCTGTTTTGAAGTAGACTCTACGAACTCAGAACTTAAAAGGCAAATAGATCAAGGTCGTACTTTACCCTTTGTAGTAATCGCGGAGAAACAGACCGACGGAAAAGGTCGTAGAGGACGTCAATGGGAAGGTGGTGTCGCACAAAACATTATGTTGTCGTTTGGTTGGCAATTTGAATCTGGAACAGGAGCTATTGAAGGTTTAAGTCTTGCTGTAGGTGTTGCTGTTGCTCGCGTGTTAAAGCAGTTAGGCGTGCAAAATATAGGTTTGAAATGGCCAAACGATATCCTAATAAATGGTCAAAAAATATGTGGCATATTGTTAGAAATGATCGCCAATAGCGATGTATGTCAGGTAATTATTGGTATTGGTCTTAATATTAAGATGGTGCCGCAGGATATGACAAAAGTTGATCAGCCCTGGACAGATTTGCGTACGATATTAGGAGCTCCTCTTAGCCGAAATCACATAGTTACCTTACTAACAAGTGAATTGACACAGGTTTGCCAAGTGTTTGATCAAGGTTTAGGTATGTCGACTTTGCTTGATGAATGGATGCAATACGATGTATTAACAGGTTCAGAGGTTAGTATTCAAACCGGTAATAAACAAGAATTTGGTGTTGTGAAAGGTATTAGTGAAACGGGCGCGCTGATTGTCGATGACGGTACGGCTATTCGTCATTTATATGGGGGCGAAGTGAGTGTCCGTAAGCAATAAGATGAGCCAAACTCTTCCGGTACTTGTCGTTGATGTGGGTAATACGTCAATAAAATGGGCCGTATTTGTTGATAAAGAAATTGTTTGGCATGGACGTGACGAAGACCTTGATGAGCAAGATTTCGATATTCGGCGAATTTACTTCGCAAGCGTCAGATCTGAGCAAGCAAGCAATATTGTGCTCGAAAGTATAAAAAAAAGGTATATAGCAGCAGTTTGTATTCAATTGCATGTAAGATTGAGTGCGTGCAATGTGACAAATGCCTATAACGAACCTCACCGCTTAGGTATAGATAGATGGTTAGGGGTTTTATATGCATATAACTATTATCGGCAGGATGTGGTTGTTATTGATGCAGGAACGGCTGTTAAGATTGATGTGGTTGAAAAGCGTGGTGTGCATTTGGGTGGGTTCATAACACCGAGTGCACATATGATGGAGCAGTCTTTGGTATCAAATACGGGGAAAATTAGATTCTCTGAAGCGGATATGGAAGGTGCTGTGGGGTTGCCTAATAATACAGGGCAAGCAGTAAGGTTTGGTTGCCGTGAAATGGTTATAGGTTTCGTGGAAAGAATTTTACGGCGCTACCCAGATGCTATGTATTTATTTACCGGTGGTGATGGAGAGTCTTTAATGAAACAGTTAAATGTAAGCGGCTTTTTTGATCCAGATATTGTGTTAAAAGGCGCGAAACTTCTTGGTGATGAGAGAGTGGCAATGCAATGAAGTGGATTTTTATATTGTTTGTTTTGGGGAACGTCGGCTTTTTCACTTGGCACCAGTTAGAAAAAGCGAATGTGGTGACGGTTAGTAAAAACGTTTATGCGCCAC
Source organism: uncultured Marinomonas sp. (assembly GCA_947493575.1). Lineage (GTDB taxonomy): Bacteria > Pseudomonadota > Gammaproteobacteria > Pseudomonadales > Marinomonadaceae > Marinomonas. The sequence goes on along the minus strand of CANLRQ010000001.1, from coordinate 61,053 downwards.
CGGTAAGTCAAAAAATTCTTACCTTAGAAGAAACGCCTGAGGAAGAGTTTGTTACTGATTCAGAGGCAACAGCTCCTCCAGTAAAAGATGATTTAGAGACGCAGTTGGAAGCCATTATAGAAAGTGCCACTGTTAATCAGAACTATGCTGAAGATACTGGTGTTTTGTATTGCCCATTTATTGAAATGGAAAAAACACAAGATAGAGCTCAGTTATTAAGTAAAATGCAGGAGTCTGGATGGAGGCATAGGGAAGAAACGGAGACGCGTAATGTAATTAAGTATTGGTTATACATTGCAGCGCCATCTTCACGTGCTCAAGCATCCGTCATCATGGGTGATTTGAAACAAAAAAACATAGACAGTTTTAGAATTACTCGTGGTGAAATGAAAAATAGAATTTCTTTGGGGCTATACTCTGCACAAAAAACAGCATCGGAAGAAGAGGCAAGGATAGAGTCGTTAGTAGATTATCCTGTAGAGATTTTTGAGCATACAAGAGCGGTTAACATCTTTGAAATTCAAATTGTTGATAAAATAACCAGTGAAGAGCTGGATGATCTGGTTAATTGGATGGAAATTAGCAAGATCATGATAAATTTAGAAAAAAAACCTTGTTAGCTATTGCAATTGAATTCTTTACTCATATAATTGCACTCACCTTTTGGGGTGCTGCAATTATATGCGGTAGTGGAGGGGTTCCCGAGTGGCCAAAGGGAGCAGACTGTAAATCTGCCACGAAAGTTTCGGTGGTTCGAATCCACCTCCCTCCACCAATTTTGCGGGTATGGTATAGTGGCTATTACCTCAGCCTTCCAAGCTGAAGAGGCGGGTTCGATTCCCGCTACCCGCTCCAATTGCTCATGTAGCTCAGTTGGTAGAGCACACCCTTGGTAAGGGTGAGGTCGGCAGTTCAAGTCTGCTCATGAGCTCCATGCTCTTCCTCTTGTTAAGTGTTTCAAAAAATGTTTCTTTTCTGGGTGGTTAAGCTTGATTATTGCAAAGTAAGCGAGTATTATCCTTCGCCCATACGAATGTAGGCCAGTAGTTCAGCTGGTAGAGCGTCGGTCTCCAAAACCGAATGTCGGGGGTTCGAATCCCTCCTGGCCTGCCAATTTCGTATCTATTTCATAGCTAGGAAAATCTTAAGTATGAGTCCAAATGCTGAAGCTCCAGAATCTCGTGGGGATGTATTTAAGTGGTCTTTAGTGCTGCTTTTAATAGTAGTGGGTGTTGTCGGTAATAACTATTTTTCTGCAGAATCCTTACTTTATAGATTAATTGCTATATTGGCGTTAGCGGGTGTGGCTGGTTTTGTTGCGTTAAATACCGTTAAAGGGAAGGCGTTTTCTGTTTTGGTGCGAGATGCTAAAACTGAGATCAGACGAGTTGTTTGGCCAACACGTCAAGAAACAATTCAAACGACTTTGATTGTTTTGGCGGTTGTTATTTTTATGTCTCTTGTATTGTGGGGGATCGATTCCTTTTTGGGATGGGTTGTTTCCACGGTAATAGGTTAGGAGTTGCTCGTGGCAAAGCGTTGGTATGTTGTACATGCTTACTCAGGTTATGAAAAGCATGTGATGCGCTCTTTAACTGAGCGTATCGAAATCATGGGTATGCAAGAGTATTTTGGAGAGATCTTGGTTCCAACCGAAGAAGTGGTTGAAATGCGAGATGGTAAAAAGCGCAAGAGTGAACGCAAATTCTATCCTGGTTATGTTTTGGTTCAAATGGATATGAATGATGACTCTTGGCATATGGTTAAAGGTACTGGCCGAGTTTTAGGTTTTATCGGTGGTACAGCAGATAAGCCTTCTCCAATTTCTGAGAGAGAGGCGGATGCAATTCTTCAAAGAGTAAGTGATCGAGTTGATAATCCTCGTCCGAAAACTTTGTTTGAAGTTGGCGAAGTGGTTCGTGTTAATGAAGGGCCTTTTGCAGACTTTAACGGTGTGGTTGAAGAAGTGGATTACGATAAAAGCCGAATCAAGGTGGCAGTGCTTATTTTTGGGCGCTCAACACCAGTTGATTTGGAATTTAGTCAGGTTGAAAAAGCCTGATTTTATTAACGGGTAGCCGCAAGGCGTAGACCCAATTGGAGTTATGAAATGGCTAAGAAAGTCCAAGCTTATATTAAGCTGCAAGTTAAAGCGGGTCAGGCGAACCCAAGTCCACCAGTTGGTCCAGCTTTGGGTCAACACGGTGTTAACATCATGGAGTTTTGTAAAGCGTTTAACGCAAAAACTCAGGGTGTAGAGGCAGGTCTTCCTACTCCAGTTATTATTACTGTTTACAGTGATCGTAGTTTTACATTTGAAACTAAATCTACTCCGGCAGCAGTGTTGCTTAAAAAGGCAGCAGGCTTGAAGAGTGGTTCTCCACGTCCAAATACACAGAAAGTTGGTACAGTGACTCGAGCTCAGCTTGAAGAAATTGCTACTGCTAAAGCAGCTGATTTAACTGCTTCTGATATGGATGCTGCTGTACGTACTATCGCAGGTAGTGCTAGAGCAATGGGTCTTGATGTTGAGGGTGTGAACTAATGGCGAAGTTAACTAAACGCGCTCGTTTGATCGCTGAAAAAGTAGAATCGACTAAGCAGTATTCAATGGAAGAAGCGGTTGCTCTTTTATCTGAACTTTCTACTGTTAAGTTTAAAGAATCAATTGATGTGTCAGTAAACTTAGGTGTTGATCCTCGTAAGTCTGATCAAGTTGTTCGTGGTTCTACTGTATTGCCTCACGGTACTGGTAAAGATGTTCGCGTTGCTGTATTTGCTCAAGGTGCAAATGCTGAAGCTGCAACAGCTGCTGGTGCAGATGTGGTTGGTTTTGACGATCTAGCTGCTCAAGTTAAAGCTGGTGAGTTGGATTTTGACGTGGTTATCGCATCTCCAGACGCTATGCGTATTGTTGGACAGTTAGGTCAAATCTTAGGCCCACGTGGTCTTATGCCTAACCCGAAAGTTGGTACTGTAACTCCTGATGTTGCTACTGCAGTGAAAAATGCAAAAGCAGGTCAAGCGCGTTACCGTACTGATAAAAACGGTATCATTCATGCTGGAGTTGGTTCTATCGACTTCGCAGCGGATGCTGTTAAGGGTAATGTTGAAGCATTGTTAGCCGATCTACGTCGTGCTAAACCTGCTTCTGCGAAAGGCGTATACATGAAAAAAGTAACCTTGTCTTCAACTATGGGACCAGGTATACAAATTGATTTAGGTTCTTTGGAATTCTAAATCAAACTTTGGGGGCTGAGTTGTTCTTAATTAAGAGTGACTCAGGTCGTCAAAGACCGTAGGAACCTTAGGGTTTAATAAAGTGTTGAAAGATGCTTATCCTGCGCAGATGGTGTGGCCCGATTCAGATTAACTGGATCCAACTCACCAGTGAGTTCTTCGAAATTTTTTCGGAGGGTTGGTAACTAGGGGAGAGATCCCTATTAATCCAGGAGAAAACCAGTGGCATTAGGTCTAGAAGACAAAAAAGCCATTGTCGCCGAAGTTAGCGAAGCTGCTAAAGTTGCGTTGTCTGCTGTTGTTGCTGATTCACGCGGTGTTACCGTGGGGAACATGACAGCGCTACGTAAAGAAGCACGTGAAGCAGGTGTATATGTACGTGTAGTACGTAATACATTGGCTCGCCGCGCGGTTGACGGTACTGACTTCGAATGTTTGAAAGATAGCTTTGTAGGTCCTACTCTTATTGCTTTCTCAAATGAACACCCAGGTGCGGCTGCTCGTTTGTTAAAGAAATTTGCTAAAGACAATGAAGCGTTCGAAGTTAAAGCATTAGCCTTCAACGGTGAGTTGATGGCTGCTGGCGACATTGATCGTTTGGCTACTCTGCCTACGTATGACGAAGCTATTTCGCGCTTGATGAGTGTTATTCAAGGCGCAACTAGTAAGTTTGTTCGTACTCTTGCAGCAGTTCGCGATCTAAAAGAGCAAGAAGCAGCGTAATTATATAACGCTTCTATCTTGAATTTATTTGTTACATTGCCTTAGGCAATATTGTTAAAATGCTAGGAATCTGAGTCATGGCTCTATCTAAAGAAGATATCATCAATGCAGTAGCAGAAATGTCTGTAATGGATGTTGTTGAATTAATTTCAGCAATGGAAGAAAAATTTGGCGTATCTGCAGCTGCTGCTGTAGCTGCTGGTCCAGCAGCTGACGCTGGTGCTGCAGCTGAAGAACAAACTGAATTTGACGTTGTTCTTACTTCTGCTGGTGATAAGAAAGTAAATGCAATCAAAGCTGTTCGTGCTGCTACAGGTTTAGGCCTGAAAGAAGCGAAAGGTTTGGTTGACGGCGCTCCAAGTGTTGTTAAAGAAGGTGTTTCTAAAGAAGATGCTGAAGCACTTAAAGCTGCTCTTGAAGAAGCTGGTGCATCTGTCGAAATCAAGTAATGATACTTGTATTTCCAGATTTCGACCAATAGTCGAAATGGCTGGTGACATATTTGTCACCGGCCTTTTTGGGTTTCTGTAACTCAAATAAATTAACAGAAGAATTTTTAAGTGGGAGATATATGCTCTCATATTTGGTAAGGCCTGATTTAGGCCTTTTGCGTCAATGTGCACAAGCTGGGGAGTGCTGATGGCTTACTCATACACTGAGAGAAAACGTATCCGTAAGGATTTCGGTAAACTGCCGCCCGTTTTGGATGTGCCATACTTGCTGGCAATTCAGCTTGAATCCTATCGTAATTTTCTGCAGGAAGGTAAAGATCTTGCAGAGCGAGGGGAATTAGGTCTGCATGGGGCCTTTAAATCTGTCTTTCCAATGGTTAGCTTTTCGGGTAATGCGGCTCTTGAATACGTCGATTACCGTTTAGGCAACCCCGTATTTGATGTTAAAGAGTGTCAATTGCGTGGTGTAACCTACGCGGCGCCTTTACGTGTCCGTGTTCGACTTATTATTTATGATAAAGAGTCGTCTAACAAGGCAATCAAAGACATCCGCGAGCAAGAAGTCTACATGGGCGAAATTCCGCTCATGACAGAAAATGGTACTTTTGTAATTAACGGCACAGAGCGTGTAATTGTTTCTCAATTGCATCGTTCACCAGGTGTGTTCTTCGATCATGATCGTGGTAAAACTCACTCATCTGGCAAATTGCTACACTCTGCTCGTGTTATTCCTTATCGTGGTTCTTGGTTGGACTTCGAGTTTGATCCAAAAGATTGCGTATTTGTTCGTATTGACCGTCGTCGTAAGTTGCCGGTAACAATACTATTGCGAGCTTTAGGGTTTAATACTGAGCAAATTCTAGAGCGTTTCTTTGAAACAACTTCTTTCTATATAAGTCGTGATGGCTTTGAGATGGATTTGATCGCAAACCGCTTACGTGGTGAAACAGCTTTGTTTAACATTGCTGATGCGAATGGCGAATTAATCGTTGAAGAAGGTCGTCGTATTACGGCTAAGCATATTCGTTTAATGGAAAAAACGGGCTTAGAGCGTTTATCTGTACCTTTAGAGTACATGCTTGGTAAGGTTTCTGCGAAAAACCTAGTGCATCCTTCTACTGGGGAGCTGATTGCAGAAGCAAATACTGAGTTATCGGTTGAGCTGTTGGAAGTTTTGGTTTCTGCTGGTATTACTGAAATTGAAACATTATTTACAAATGATCTAGACAATGGTCCGTTTATTTCGGATACATTAAGAATTGATCCAACAAATAACCAGCTAGAAGCATTAGTTGAAATCTATCGAATGATGCGCCCAGGTGAGCCGCCAACTAAAGAGTCTGCAGAAAGCTTGTTCCAAGGTTTGTTCTTCACTGAAGATCGTTATGACTTATCTGGTGTAGGTCGTATGAAATTCAACCGCCGTTTAGGTCGTGATGAAGATACGGGCCTAGGTATTTTAGACAATGACGATATTGTTGCGGTTCTGAAGACATTGCTGGATATTCGTAACGGTAATGGAATGGTTGATGATATCGATCATTTGGGTAACCGTCGTGTACGTTCAGTTGGTGAAATGGCTGAAAACCAATTCCGCGTTGGTTTAGTGCGTGTTGAAAGGGCCGTTAAAGAGCGTCTTTCAATGGCAGAAGCTGATGGTCTAATGCCTCAGGACTTGCTAAACGCGAAGCCTGTTGCGGCAGCGATAAAAGAGTTTTTCGGCTCTAGTCAGTTGTCTCAATTTATGGACCAAAATAATCCTCTGTCTGAGATTACGCATAAGCGTCGTGTTTCGGCATTAGGGCCTGGTGGTTTGACTCGTGAGCGAGCGGGTTTCGAAGTTCGAGATGTGCACGCTACTCACTACGGCCGTGTATGTCCAATTGAAACTCCTGAAGGACCAAATATCGGTCTGATTAACTCTTTGTCGACGTACGCTCGTACAAACAGTTATGGTTTCTTGGAAACGCCATACCGTAAAATTGTTGATGGCAAGATGACAGATGAAACTGTTTATGTCTCTGCTATTGATGAGGCTAAATATGTTATTGCCCAAGCTTCTGCTGCCGTAGATAGTGAAGGCCGTTTGGTTGATGAATTGGTGCAGGTGCGTCATATGCACGAAACCACTTTGTTAGCGAAAGAAAAAGTAAACTTGATGGATGTATCTCCTCGTCAGGTTGTTTCTGTTGCTGCATCCTTGATTCCATTCCTTGAGCACGATGATGCGAACAGGGCCTTGATGGGTTCAAACATGCAGCGTCAGGCAGTTCCAACATTAAAGGCGGATAAGCCTGTTGTTGGTACTGGGATGGAGAGAAACGTAGCAAAAGATTCTGGTGTTTGTATTGTTGCTCGTCGCGGTGGTGTAATTGAATCTGTTGATGCAAGTCGAATTGTAGTACGTGTAAATACGGAAGAAACAATCGCTGGTGAGGCGGGTGTTGATATCTACAATCTTACAAAATACGTTCGTTCGAACCAGAATACATGTATTAATCAACGCACTTTGGTTATGAAAGGCGAATCTGTTGCTTCTGGCGACATCATGGCAGATGGTCCATCTGTTGATATGGGTGAGTTGGCTTTGGGCCAAAACATGCGTATCGCGTTTATGCCATGGAATGGATTTAACTTCGAGGACTCGATTCTTGTTTCTGAGCGTGTTGTTGAAGAAGATCGTTTTACGTCAATTCATATACAAGAACTTACTTGTGTTGCACGTGACACAAAACTTGGGCCTGAAGAAATCACCGCTGATATCCCTAATGTGGGTGAAGGTGCGTTATCTAAGCTGGATCAGTCTGGTATTGTTTATATCGGAGCGGAAGTTGAGCCAGGTGATATTCTAGTTGGTAAAGTGACGCCTAAAGGTGAAACACAGCTAACTCCTGAAGAGAAGTTATTGCGAGCTATCTTCGGTGAAAAGGCATCTGACGTAAAAGATACCTCTCAACGCGTTAAAACGGGTACTCGCGGTACGGTTATTGATGTACAAGTATTTACTCGTGATGGTATTGAAAAAGACGAGCGTGCTAAGTCAATTGAGAAGTCTCAGCTAGATCAAGTTCGAAAAGATCTGAATGAAGAGTTCCGTATTGTTGAGCAAGCAACTTTTGAGCGTCTTGCAGAAGCTTTGGTTGGTCAGGTTGCTGATGGTGGTCCTGGATTGGCAAACGGTGCAATCATTGATTTGGATTACCTGGATGCTTTGGATCATGCTGACTGGTTTAAGATTCGTGTAGACAATGAAAGTGCAAGTGAGCAACTAGAGAAAGCTCAAGCTGCTTTGGTTGAACGTCGTAAAGAATTGGATGCTAAATTTGAAGATAAGAAGCGTAAGCTTCAATCTGGAGACGATTTGGCTCCAGGTGTTCTAAAAATTGTCAAAGTCTATGTTGCTATCAAACGTCGTATTCAGCCAGGTGATAAAATGGCTGGTCGTCATGGTAACAAGGGTGTTATTTCCAAAATTATGCCTGTTGAAGATATGCCTTATGATGAAAATGGTGATCCAGTAGATATTGTACTGAACCCATTGGGCGTACCATCGCGAATGAATGTTGGTCAGGTGTTGGAGACTCACTTAGGTGCTGCTTCTAAAGGCTTGGGTCGTAAGATTAATGAAATGCTTGCGGTTGAGCGTGAAAAGGCTGAAAAAGTTGCTGAAGTTCGTTCTTTCCTTGATGAAGTTTATAATGGTCATGAAGGCAGTGTTCCTCGCTGTGCTCGTTCCGAAGATTTAGATAGTTTCTCTGATGAAGAAGTCTTAGATCTTGCTGCGAACTTGAGAGGCGGTGTTCCAATGGCTTCTGGTGCATTTGACGGTGCTAAAGAGATTGAAATAAAACGTATGCTACGTTTGGCTGGTATCAATGAAAGTGGCCAAATTACATTGTTTAATGGTCGTACAGGTGAGGCTTTCCAGCGTCCTGTAACGGTTGGCTATATGTATATTTTAAAATTGAATCACTTGGTTGATGATAAAATGCATGCTCGTTCTACAGGCTCTTACAGTCTTGTTACGCAGCAGCCGTTAGGCGGTAAGGCTCAGTTTGGTGGTCAGCGTTTCGGAGAGATGGAGGTCTGGGCTTTAGAAGCTTATGGCGCTGCATACACTCTTCAAGAAATGCTTACAGTTAAGTCTGATGACGTTAATGGCCGTACGAAAATGTATAAAAACATTGTCGACGGAGACCATAGAATGGAGCCAGGTATGCCAGAATCCTTCAACGTATTGGTGAAGGAGATTCGTTCTTTAGGTATCGACATCGAGCTTGAAAACGAATAAGAGCAATCACTTTTGACTTGCTGGAGAGGTGAACCCTCTTCAGCATTACGACGGGGCGAATATCAATGAAAGACTTATTAGGTCTTCTAAAGTCACAGGGACACTCGGACGAGTTTGAAGCAATTCGTATCGGTTTAGCGTCTCCAGACATGATACGTTCATGGTCTTTTGGTGAAGTTAAAAAGCCAGAAACCATTAACTATCGTACTTTCAAGCCAGAACGTGATGGTTTGTTTTGTGCAAAAATCTTTGGTCCTATTAAGGACTATGAGTGCTTATGTGGAAAGTATAAGCGCTTGAAACACCGTGGTGTTATCTGTGAAAAATGTGGTGTAGAAGTAGCTCTGTCTAAAGTGCGTCGTGAACGTATGGGGCATATTGAGCTTGCTTCACCAGTGGCTCACATTTGGTTCTTAAAATCTCTTCCGTCTCGTATTGGTCTTATCTTAGATATGACGCTGAGAGATATTGAGCGTGTTCTGTATTTCGAATCTTTTATTGTTATTGATCCGGGTATGACAACGCTTGATAAAGGTCAGTTGTTAAATGATGAGCAATACTTCGAAGCGTTAGAAGAGTTTGGTGATGAATTTGATGCTCGTATGGGTGCTGAAGCAATTCAGATGCTATTACGAGAGCTTGATATGGGTGAAGAAATTACGCAAATGCGTGAAGAACTGAGTGCAACAAACTCAGAAACTCGTATGAAGAAATTATCTAAACGTCTTAAGTTGATAGAGGCGTTTAATGCTTCAGGAAACAATCCTGAGTGGATGGTTTTAGAAGTATTGCCAGTATTACCACCAGATCTTCGTCCATTAGTTCCTTTGGAAGGTGGTCGATTTGCGACATCTGATCTAAATGATCTTTATCGCAGGGTGATTAACCGTAATAATCGCTTGAAGCGTTTACTTGAGCTTTCTGCTCCAGACATCATTGTGCGCAACGAGAAGCGTATGTTGCAAGAGTCTGTTGATGCGTTGCTTGATAATGGTAGACGTGGAAGAGCAATTACTGGTTCCAATAAACGACCTCTGAAATCTTTGGCAGATATGATCAAAGGTAAGCAAGGCCGTTTCCGCCAAAACTTATTGGGTAAACGTGTAGATTATTCAGGTCGTTCTGTAATTACAGTAGGTCCTTCTCTTCGTCTGCACCAGTGTGGTTTACCGAAAAAAATGGCGCTTGAGTTATTTAAGCCGTTCATATTTTCAAAGTTAGAGCTTCGTGGTATGGCTACAACCATCAAAGCAGCTAAGAAAATGGTTGAGCGTGAAACTCCTGAAGTATGGGATATTCTTGATGAAGTAATTCGTGAGCACCCGGTTATGTTAAACCGTGCTCCAACTCTTCACCGTCTGGGTATCCAAGCATTTGAACCAATGTTGATTGAAGGTAAAGCAATTCAACTGCATCCATTGGTTTGTGCTGCATACAATGCCGATTTTGATGGGGACCAAATGGCGGTTCACGTACCTCTGACAATTGAAGCTCAATTGGAAGCGCGTGCGTTGATGATGTCTACCAACAATATTCTTTCTCCTGCTAATGGAGAGCCAATCATAGTTCCTTCTCAGGACGTTGTATTGGGTCTTTATTATATGACTCGTGAGCGTATTAATGCTCGTGGCGAAGGTATGATGTTCTCAGATATTAAAGAGGTGCATCGTGCATATGGTGCTGGTCAGGTAGAGTTGCATGCAACTTGTAAGGTTCGAGTTAATCAAGTTGATACAACACTAGAAGGTGAAAAAGTTCCTTCTACATTTGTTGCTGATACTACGGTTGGTCGTGCTCTATTATTTGATATTGTTCCAGAAGGTCTCCCATTCTCTGTTGTTAACCAAACAATGAAGAAGAAAGCTATCTCAAACTTAATTAACGAATGTTACCGTAAAGTAGGTTTGAAAGAGTCATGTGTATTTGCTGATCAGTTGATGTATACAGGTTTCCAGTATGCGACTGAATCAGGCTCGTCTGTTGGTGTTGATGACTTTGTTATTCCACCGGAGAAGGCTGGCATTATTGATCAGGCTGAAACTGAAGTTAAAGAAATTGAATATCAGTATGCAGATGGTTTGGTAACGCAAGGTGAAAAATACAATAAAGTAATCGACTTATGGTCTCGTACCAATGAGAAAGTTACTGAAGCTATGATGCAAAACTTAGCAAAAGAAACGGTTGTAAACAGGAAAGGTGATAAGGTTGAACAGCAATCTTTTAATTCTGTTTATATGATGGCCGATTCTGGGGCTAGGGGTAGTGTTGCTCAGATGCGTCAGTTGGGCGGTATGCGTGGTCTAATGGCAAAACCAGATGGTTCTATCATTGAAACACCGATCACAGCCAACTTCCGTGAAGGTTTATCTGTATTACAGTACTTTACCTCTACTCATGGTGCTCGTAAAGGTTTGGCCGATACAGCATTGAAAACTGCTAACTCTGGATATTTGACGCGTCGCCTAGTTGATGTTGCACAAGATCTAGTTGTGACTCAAGTTGATTGTGGGTCTCAAAATGGGTTGACAGTAAGTGCAATGATTGAAGGTGGGGACGTTGTTGTTCCTTTAGGTCAGCGAGTTCTTGGTCGTACGACATCTTTAGATGTTCTTGATTCTAAAGGGAATCTTGTATTGCCGGCTGGCACACTAATTGATGAGCATAATGTTCGTACGATTGAGTCTGCTGGTGTAGATGAGATGCTAGTACGCTCTGTTATTACTTGTGAAACTAAGCATGGTGTTTGTGCTAAGTGTTATGGGCGTGACTTGGCGCGTGGACACTTGGTTAACATCGGTGAAGCTATCGGTGTAGTTGCTGCTCAGTCAATTGGTGAGCCAGGTACACAGTTAACGATGCGTACTTTCCACATTGGTGGTGCCGCTTCTCGAGCATCTGCTGTTGATAGTGTGCAAGTTAAGAGCGGTGGTACAGTACGCTTCCATAAAATGAAGATTATTCCTCGTGGGGAAGGTCATCTTGTCGTTGCGTCTCGTTCGTCTGAATTGGCGATTGCTGATGAAGCTGGTCGTGAAAAAGAGCGTTATAAGTTACCTTACGGTGCGGTATTGACTGTGAAGGAAGGTGACGAAGTTGTTGCAGGGCAAGTTATAGCGAACTGGGACCCTCATACTCACCCAATTGTATCAGAAATGGAAGGTCGCCTAGAGTTTAGCGGCATGCAGGAAGGTGTAACGATTCGTCGTCAATCAGATGAAATGACAGGTCTGACTACGATAGAGATATTGGAATTAAGAGAACGTCCTGCTGCAGGTAAAGATTTGCGTCCAATGATTGCGGTGGTTGATGCTGAAGGTAATCCTGTTTTGATTCCTGGTACAGAGTCTCCTGTACAGTATATGCTTCCTGAAAAGGCTCTTTTGAGCTTGGATCATGGGGCTGCGATTAAATCTGGTGAAGTACTTGCGCGTATTCCTCAAGAATCTATTGGAAACAAAGATATCACGGGTGGTTTGCCACGAGTAGCTGATCTATTTGAGGCTCGACGCCCTAAAGATCCTGCTATTATGGCAGAAGCGACAGGTGTGGTTAGTTTCGGTAAAGAAACTAAAGGCAAAATTAGGCTGATTATCATTCCTCAAGATGGCTCTGATCCAATTGAAACTTTGATTCCGAAGTGGCGTCAAATTAATATATTTGATGGTGAAGAGGTGTCGCGTGGTGAGATCATTGCTGATGGTCCATTAAATCCGCATGATATTCTTCGTCTACAAGGTGTTGAGGCTCTATCAGATTATATTGCTTTAGAAATTCAAGAAGTCTATCGCCTACAAGGTGTTGTGATTAATGATAAACATATAGAAGTTATTGTTAATCAGATGCTGCGTAAGGTAGATATTGTAGAATCTGGTGATACTGCTCTTATACAGGGTGACCAAGTTGAGTTAACTCAGGTGCTTGAGGCAAATGAGTCGGCGGAAGCTGAGTCTAAATTCCCTGCTAAATATGAGCGAGTTCTATTAGGTATTACAAAAGCCTCTTTGGCAACAGAGTCATTTATCTCTGCTGCTTCCTTCCAAGAGACGACTCGAGTCTTAACAGAAGGTGCTGTAACAGGTAAGAAAGATTACTTGAGAGGCTTGAAAGAAAACGTTGTTGTAGGTCGACTTATTCCTGCTGGAACAGGTTTGGCGTACCACAATGAACGCAAGCGTAAGAAAGAGCTTGCGGCCACGGCGAAAGAAGGTAGTTCGACAGTGAGTGCCTCAGATGTTGAAGAAGCATTGAGTGCAGCGCTAAAAGACTAGTTTTTTCGTTGTTAATTGTCATAGGGGGCGATTTTTTAGTCTCTCCCTATTGACTGTTTTATAGGCGCAAATTAAACTTGCGCCTCCTTAATATTGGCGATTTCCGCCAAGTGTATTGGATTCAGTGGAGCTTGTTTAATGGCAACCATTAACCAGTTGGTTCGTAAACCACGTAAACGTAAAGTGGCAAAGAGTGACGTACCTGCGTTACAAGCTTGTCCGCAACGCCGCGGTGTCTGCACACGCGTATATACTACTACACCTAAAAAGCCTAACTCGGCTTTGCGTAAAGTATGTCGTGTTCGTTTGACTAACGGCTTTGAAGTAACTTCATACATCGGTGGTGAAGGTCACAACCTACAAGAACACAGCGTAGTGCTGATTCGTGGTGGTCGTGTAAAAGATTTACCGGGTGTTCGTTATCACACAGTTCGTGGTAGCTTAGATACTTCAGGCGTACAAAATCGTAAGCAAGGTCGTTCTAAGTACGGTACTAAGCGTCCTAAGTAATAATTACTTAAGTTCCTTAATAGACCGTTTAGAAAAAATTAATTTGAGTAAGGCCAAGCAAGATTCTCTTGTCTTGGGCTAACCTGAAGAAGGATATAGATATGCCTAGAAGACGCGTTGTCGCTAAGCGTGAAGTACTTCCAGATCCTAAGCACGGAAGTCAAGTTCTCGCTAAATTTATTAACCATGTAATGGTTAGCGGCAAGAAATCAATAGCTGAAACTATTGTTTATACTGCCTTAGAAAAAGTTTCTGAGCGCGCTAAAACAGAAGAGCCAATGGCTATTTTTGAAAAAGCATTAGAAGCTATCCAGCCTATGGTTGAGGTTAAATCTCGCCGTGTTGGTGGTGCAACGTACCAAGTTCCTGTAGAGGTGCGCCCTGCGCGTCGTGCTGCATTGGCTATGCGTTGGTTGGTTGATGCATCACGTAAGCGTGGTGAAAAATCAATGGCTTTGCGTTTAGCTGGCGAAATTGCAGATGCTGCTGAAAATAAAGGCTCTGCAGTGAAGAAGCGTGAAGACGTTCATCGCATGGCTGAAGCAAACAAAGCATTCTCACACTACCGTTTCTAAGCGATCGGAGAGTATATCGTGGCACGTAAAACACCTATCAATCTGTATCGAAATATTGGTATTTGTGCGCACGTGGATGCTGGCAAAACAACAACGACTGAGCGCGTTCTGTTTTATACTGGTCTATCTCACAAAATTGGTGAAGTGCATGATGGCGCGGCAACAATGGATTGGATGGAGCAAGAGCAAGAGCGTGGCATTACCATAACTTCAGCGGCAACAACATGCTTCTGGAGTGGTATGAGTAATCAGTTTGAACAACACCGTATTAATATTATTGATACTCCGGGGCATGTTGACTTCACGATTGAGGTAGAGCGTTCTTTGCGGGTGCTTGATGGTGCGGTTGTTGTCTTGTGTGGTTCTTCGGGGGTTCAGCCTCAAACTGAAACTGTTTGGCGTCAAGCTAATAAGTACGAAGTTCCACGCATGGTTTTTGTTAATAAAATGGATAGAACTGGCGCCGATTTTTTTATGGTCGTAGACCAGTTGGAAAGTCGTTTAGGCGCAAATCCAGTCCCTATCCATATCAATATAGGCTCTGAAGAAGGCTTTCAGGGTGTAGTTGATTTAGTGTTAATGAAGGCAATTCGATGGAATGAAGAAGATCAAGGTATGACCTTTGTTTATGAGGATATTCCTGCTGATTTGCTAGATGATGCTAATGAATGGCGTGAAAAAATGGTTGAGGCTGCGGCCGAAGCCAATGATGAGTTGATGGATAAGTACCTAGAAGAGGGTGAGTTATCTGTCGAAGAAATTAAAACAGGGCTTCGGGCTCGCACTCTTTCCAATGAGATTGTTTTGGTTTCTTGCGGCTCAGCATTTAAGAATAAAGGTGTTCAAGCTGTCTTGGATGCGGTTGTTGAATATATGCCTTCGCCCTTAGAGGTGAAAGCTATTGATGGATTGTTGGAAGACGGTGAGACTCCTGTTCATCGCGAAGCAGATGATGATGCTCCTTTTTCTGCTCTGGCATTCAAAATTGCAACTGATCCATTTGTTGGTACCTTAACCTTTGTTCGTGTTTATTCAGGTGTGTTGTCGTCTGGTGATGCTGTTTATAACTCTATAAAATCTAAGCGAGAGCGTATTGGGCGTATGGTTCAAATGCACGCGAATGATCGAGAAGAGATAAAAGAAGTGCGTGCAGGTGATATTGCTGCTGCAATAGGTATGAAGAATGTGACAACTGGTGATACTTTGTGTCATCCAGATCATGTTGTGGTTTTGGAGCGTATGGAGTTTCCTGAACCGGTAATTTCTGTTGCGGTAGAGCCTAAGTCTCAAGCTGATCACGATAAAATGGCGGTTGCATTGGGCAAGTTAGCTCAAGAAGACCCGTCTTTTCGTGTGGAGACTCATGCAGAAACAGGTCAAACCATTATATCTGGGATGGGTGAACTGCATTTAGATATCCTTGTGGATCGAATGAAGCGAGAATTTAAAGTTGAGGCGAATATTGGTAACCCTCAAGTATCTTATCGTGAAAAAATTCGTAAAGAAGTCGAGGTTAATCATAAGTTTGTTCGCCAGTCAGGTGGTAAAGGTCAATACGGTCACGTTGTTATGAAGCTAATCCCAACTGATGGTGAGGGGTTAGAATTTGTGAACGAGATTGTTGGTGGAGTTATTCCGAAGGAATACATCCCCGCAGTACAAAAAGGCGTTGAAGAGCAAATGAAGAATGGTGTGATTGGAGGTTATCCTTTATTGGGGCTGAAGGTTGTGCTGTTTGATGGTTCATTCCATGATGTTGACTCTAGTGAAATGGCCTTTAAAATTGCAGCTTCTCAAGGCTTGAGAAAGGGGGCAGCAGATGCTGATGCCTGCCTTTTAGAGCCGGTTATGAAAGTAGAAGTTGTTACTCCTGAGGAATACATGGGTGATGTGATGGGAGACTTGAATCGTCGTCGTGGTATTGTTCAGGGAATGGAAGATTCCCCATCAGGGAAAATAATCCGAGCTGAGGTGCCTCTAGGCGAAATGTTCGGCTATGCAACTGATGTGCGTAGCATGTCGCAAGGGCGAGCAAGTTATGCAATGGAATTTGAAAAATACGCTGAAGCACCGGCTAGTGTGGCAGATGCGATTATCAAATATGAATATTAATCATCATACTTACTAATTCATTAAGGTGTATGTATCATGGCAAAGGCTAAATTCGAACGTAATAAACCACACGTAAACGTTGGTACTATCGGTCACGTTGACCACGGTAAAACTACATTAACAGCTGCTCTTACTCGTGTATGTGCAGAAGTTTTTGGTGGCGAAGCTGTTGCATTTGATGGTATCGATAACGCTCCAGAAGAGCGTGAACGTGGTATCACAATTTCTACTTCTCACGTAGAGTATGATTCTACTGATCGTCATTATGCTCACGTAGATTGTCCAGGACACGCCGATTATGTTAAAAACATGATCACAGGTGCTGCTCAAATGGATGGCGCTATTCTTGTATGTGGTGCGACTGATGGTCCTATGCCACAAACTCGTGAGCACATCCTTCTTTCTCGTCAAGTAGGTGTTCCATACATCGTAGTTTTCTTGAATAAAGCTGATTTATTGGCAGAAGACTGTGGTGGTGCGGATTCTGAAGAATACGCTGAAATGGTTGAGCTTGTTGAGATGGAGCTTCGTGATCTATTATCTGAGTATGACTTCCCTGGTGATGATACTCCAATCATTCCTGGTTCTGCTTTGATGGCGTTGAATGGTGAAGATGAAAACGGCATGGGTACTACTGCTGTTAAGACTCTTGTAGAAACATTAGATTCTTACATTCCTGAGCCAGAGCGTGCAATCGATGGTGCATTCATTATGCCTATTGAAGATGTATTCTCTATTCAAGGTCGTGGTACAGTTGTAACTGGTCGTGTTGAGCGCGGTATCATCAAAGTTGGTGAAGAAGTTGAGATTGTTGGTATCGTTGATACTACTAAAACAACTTGTACTGGTGTTGAGATGTTCCGTAAACTTCTAGACGAAGGTCGTGCGGGTGAGAACTGTGGTGTGCTATTACGTGGTACTAAGCGTGATGACGTTCAGCGTGGTCAAGTATTGGCTAAGCCAGGTTCTATTACTCCTCATACAACTTTTGAAGCAGAAGTTTATGTATTGGGTAAAGATGAAGGTGGTCGTCATACGCCATTCTTTAAAGGTTACCGTCCACAGTTTTATTTCCGTACAACTGACGTGACTGGTGCTTGTTCATTGCCTGAAGGTGTAGAAATGGTTATGCCTGGTGATAACATTCAGATGACAATCGAGCTAATTCACCCAATCGCAATGGACGATGGTCTTCGTTTTGCGATTCGTGAAGGTGGTCGTACTGTTGGTGCTGGTGTTGTTGCTAAAGTAATTAAATAATAAATTTTATTTATTATTAGGTTAGTTTCAAAAAGGCCGCTTGTATTTCAAGCGGCCTTTTTTGTTGTTAAATGCATTAGTTTTAGATTGGTTACTTGACAACCAGTTTGTGGCTAGCTATTATTCGCCGTCCTTAAAAAAGGATGGTGTCTTAATTAAAATGATTAAGTCATCAAAACATTGTATTTGGAGTTGGAAATGCAAAGCCAAAAAATCCGTATTCGTCTGAAAGCATTTGATCATCGTCTGATTGATGCTTCGACACAAGAGATTGTGGACACAGCGAAGCGTACTGGTGCGCAAGTGCGTGGTCCTATTCCACTTCCTATTCGCAAGGAACGTTATACAGTACTAGTTTCTCCACACGTAAACAAAGATGCGCGTGATCAATATGAAATTCGTACACATAAGCGTGTTCTAGACATCGTTGAGCCGACTGAAAAAACAGTTGATGCTTTGATGAAGTTGGATCTTGCGGCGGGTGTGGAAGTTCAAATTTCTTTAGGTTAATACCTAAAGTTTGGGGTGCGAGAACCGGCTGGTATCAGTCGGCTTATGCACAATAGTGGAATGATCTGGAATGATCAGCCGTAGCGGGTGATAGCCCCTTACACAACTGGCAAATGAGGTAGAAAATGGCTATTCAATTAGTCGGACGTAAAGCCGGAATGACAAGAGTCTTCACAGAAAATGGTCAATCCGTGCCAGTAACCGTCATCGAGGTAGAACCGAACCGTGTTACTCAAGTTAAGACTGCAGAAGCTGATGGCTATAAAGCTATACAAGTTACTGTTGGTTCTAGACGTACGAGTCGCGTTAACAAAGCTGCAGCAGGTCACTTTGCTAAAGCGAATGTTGAAGCTGGACGTGGTTTGTGGGAGTTCCGCCTGGCAGGTGATGAAAAAGAAATTAGTGTTGGTGATGAGCTGACAGTAGCTGATTTCGAAGCTGTAACTAAGGTTGATGTAACTGGTCAATCTAAAGGTAAAGGCTTTCAAGGTGCCATTAAGCGTCATAACTTTTCAATGCAAGATGCGACGCATGGTAACTCATTGTCTCACCGTGCTCCTGGTTCTATTGGCCAATGTCAAACACCTGGTCGTGTTTGGAAAGGCAAAAAGATGGCAGGTCACATGGGCGCAGCACAAGTAACGACACAATCTCTAGAAGTTGTACGTATCGATTCAGAACGTAACATCATTCTAGTTAAAGGTGCAGTTCCAGGCGCTATTGATGGTGATGTCATTCTTCAAACAGCAGTTAAATCTCGCTAAGAGAGGGGTAGGCAATGAACTTGAATCTTACTGGGTCTGAAGAAACTATTGATGTTTCTGAAAGTACCTTTGCTCGTGAGTATAATGAAGCGTTAGTTCATCAGGTAGTTACATCTTACCTGGCTGGTGCGCGTCAAGGTACTCGTGCTCAAAAAACTCGCTCTGAAGTGGCAGGTGGCGGACGTAAACCTTGGAAACAAAAAGGTTCTGGTCGTGCTCGTGCTGGTACTATTCGTAGTCCAATCTGGCGTTCAGGTGGTGTAACATTCGCTGCTAAACCGCAAGATCACTCGCATAAAGTGAACAAGAAGATGTATCGTGCAGCAATGCGCACCATCTGGTCTGAACTTGTCCGTCAAGACCGTCTTGTTGTAGTAGAAGAGTTGTCTTTGGAAGCTCCAAAAACAAAACTTTTCAAAGCAAAAATGACAGAATTAAATATTGAGAATGCATTAATTGTTACACAAGAATTTGTAGATAATGTTTTCTTAGCAGCTCGTAATATTCCTAACGTGGATGTGCGTGATGCGGCGTCTATTGACCCTGTTAGTTTGATTGCTTACGACAAAGTGTTGGTGACTGTTGGTGCTCTTAAGCAAATTGAGGAGTCACTAGCATGATCGGCGAACGCATTTATAAAGTTTTGTTGGGTCCACATATTTCTGAAAAAGCAACTATTGTTGCTGAAGGGAATGGTCAATACGTTTTTCGTGTTGTAGGTGATGCAACGAAACCTGAAATTAAACAGGCAATCGAAGCTCTATTTGAAGTTAAAGTTGAGAATGTACGTACTCTTAATCAAAAGGGTAAAACTAAACGTACAGCTCGTGGCTTAGGTAAGCGTAATGACGTTAAAAAAGCGTACGTTCGTTTAGCTGAAGGTCAAGAGATTGATTTCTTAGGTGCTGAATAAGGGGAGATAGGTCAATGGCTGTTGTAAAATGTAAGCCAACGTCTGCAGGCCGTCGTCACGTTGTTAAAGTTGTAAACGATGAGTTGCATAAAGGCGCACCTTACGCACCTCTTCTTGATAAGAAGAGTAAGTCTGGTGGTCGAAATAACAACGGACGCATCACTACGCGTCACGTAGGTGGTGGTCATAAGCAGCATTATCGTATGGTGGATTTCCGTCGTAACAAAGATGGAATTCAAGCGGTAGTTGAGCGTTTGGAATATGATCCAAACCGTTCTGCAAATATTGCACTAGTTTTATATGCTGATGGTGAGCGTCGCTACATAATTGCTTCTAAAGGCATGGTAGCTGGTGCGGTCATTTTTAATGGTGCTGATTCACCTATTAAACCAGGTAATAGTTTGCCTTTGCAAAATATTCCTGTAGGTAGTCTTGTGCACTGTGTAGAGTTGAAGCCTGGTAAAGGAGCGCAAATCGCTCGTTCTGCTGGTGCATCGGCTCAGCTTGTTGCTCGTGAAGGTCGTTATGTAACGCTTCGCCTACGTTCTGGCGAAATGCGTAAAGTATTGACTGAATGTCGTGCTACATTGGGTGAAGTATCTAACTCTGAGCACAGCTTGCGCGTGCTTGGTAAAGCTGGTGCTAATCGCTGGCGTGGTGTCCGTCCTACTGTTCGTGGTGCGGCTATGAACCCGGTTGATCACCCGCATGGTGGTGGTGAAGGTCGTAGTAAGGGTGGTCGTCATCCAGTTACACCTTGGGGTGTGCCTACGAAAGGGTACAAAACACGCAGTAATAAGCGTACTGACAAACTTATTGTACGTCGTCGTACTAAGTAATAAGAGGAAACGACTGTGCCACGTTCACTAAAAAAAGGTCCTTTCATCGACCTTCATTTGTTGAAAAAGGTAGAGGCTGCGGTAGAAAAAAACGATCGTCGTCCAATTAAGACTTGGTCGCGCCGTTCTACTGTCTTCCCTGAATTTGTAGGGTTGACTATCGCGGTCCATAATGGTCGCCAGCATGTACCAGTTATTGTAACTGAAGACATGGTCGGTCATAAATTGGGTGAGTTCGCTCCAACCCGCACGTATCGCGGACATTCTGCGGATAAGAAAGCCAAACGGTAACTAGGGGTATTATTATGAGTGAAGTAAGTGCTTCATTAAAAGGTGCTCGCCTCTCTGCACAGAAAGCCCGTTTGGTTGCTGATCAAATACGTGGTAAGTCTGTGAGCGAAGCACTGAACATTTTGGCGTTCAGTCCTAAAAAGGCGGCAGCTATTGTCAAGAAAGTACTAGAGTCTGCTGTTGCAAATGCTGAGCATAACGATGGTGCTGATATAGATGACTTGCGAGTTTCTACGGTTTTCGTTGATGAGGCTATGACTCTGAAACGTATTAAGACACGTGCGAAAGGACGTGCTGATCGTGTATTCAAACGCAGTTGCCATATTACAGTCAAAGTCGCTGACTAATTAGGAGAAACCCAATGGGTCAGAAGGTTCATCCAACTGGAATACGCTTAGGAATAGTTAAAGATCATACTTCTACTTGGTATGCTAATAATCAGAACTACTCCAAGCTGCTATTAAATGATCTTCAAGTTCGTAAATTCTTGGAGAAAAAATTGGTTCAGGCATCTGTTTCTCGTATTGAGATTCAACGTCCTGCTCAAACTGCTCGTATTACTATTCACACTGCTCGTCCAGGGATTGTGATTGGTAAGAAAGGCGAAGATGTTGAGAAGTTGCGTAATGCAATTTCTAATATGATGGGTGTACCTGTTCATATTAACATCGAAGAAATTCGTAAGCCTGAATTAGATGCTAAATTGGTTGCGCAAAATATTGCGGGTCAATTGGAGCGTCGTGTAATGTTCCGTCGTGCTATGAAACGTGCTGTACAAAATGCAATGCGTGCTGGCGCTAAAGGAATTAAGGTTCAGGTTAGTGGTCGTTTAGGTGGAGCTGAGATCGCTCGAGCTGAATGGTACCGCGAAGGCCGTGTGCCGCTACACACTCTGCGTGCTGACATTGACTACGCTACTTATGAAGCAAACACTACTTACGGTATTATTGGCGTAAAAACGTGGATCTTCAAAGGCGAAATCTTGGGCGGTATTGAACAAGTGCGTGCTACTAAAGGTGCACAAAAGAAGAAGTCTAAGTAGGGGGTGAGTCATGTTACAACCGAAACGTACTAAGTTCCGTAAGATGATGAAAGGTCGCAACCGTGGCCTTGCTATTCGCGGCTCTCAAGTTAGCTTTGGTGAATACGGATTGAAATCGACTCAGCGTGGTCGTATTACTGCTCGTCAAATTGAGGCGGCGCGTCGTGCAATGACTCGTCACATTAAACGTGGTGGTAAAATCTGGATTCGTGTATTCCCTGATAAGCCTATTACTCAGAAACCTCTTGAGGTTCGTCAGGGTAAAGGTAAGGGTAACGTAGAATATTGGGTTGCACAAATTCAACCTGGTAAAATGCTTTATGAAGTTGAGGGTGTATCTGAGCAACTAGCGCGCGAAGCTTTCGCGTTGGCAGCTGCTAAGCTTCCTCTGTCCACAACTTTCGTAACGCGTACGGTGATGTAGATGAAAGCAAAAGAACTACAAACAAAGACTGTAACTGAGTTGCAGCAAACTTTGATTGATCTGCTTAAAGAGCAGTTCACTCTGCGTATGCAGAAGGCAACTGGCCAGCTAACGCAAACTCATTTGCTTCCTCAAGTTCGCCGCAATATCGCGCGTGTTAAAACCGTGCTAAATGATAAGGCAGGTAACTAAGATGGCAAGTGCAGAAACTAAAGCTCGTATTGCTACTGGTAAAGTAGTAAGCGACAAGATGGATAAAACCATTACAGTACTAGTTGAGCATACTGAGAAACATGCCCTTTATGGTAAGTTTATCCGTCGTTCGACTAAATTACACGCTCACGATGAAAACAACGAATGCCTAATTGGTGACACAGTAAAGATCGTGGAAACACGTCCTTATTCTAAGTCTAAAACTTGGAAACTAGTGCAAGTTGTTGATAAAGCAGCTGCTGTTTAAGCTGCTCTTTCGTGAGACTTGTTATCTAATTTGATTGGAGAGCAGTAATGATTCAAACAGAATCGATGCTTGATATTGCGGATAACAGCGGTGCAAAGCGTGTTCAGTGTATAAAAGTACTGGGTGGCTCACATCGTCGTTACGCTGGTATCGGTGACATTATTAAAGTCACAGTTAAAGAAGCGATTCCTCGTGGTCGTGTTAAAAAAGGGCAAGTTCTAAACGCAGTTGTTGTTAGAACTAAAAAAGGTGTTCGTCGTCCAGATGGCTCCGTGATCCGTTTTGATGTAAACTCAGCGGTTCTATTAAATGCGTCTGGTCAACCAATTGGTACTCGTATCTTTGGCCCAGTTACCCGTGAGTTGCGCTCTGAGCAATTCATGAAAATTATTTCTCTTGCACCAGAAGTGTTGTAAGAGAGAGGGGGCTAAATATGCGTAAAATCAAAAGTAATGACGAAGTTGTTGTAATTGCTGGTAAAGATAAAGGCAAGCGCGGCAAAGTTGTTAAGGTTGTTGACGAAAACCGTGTTCTTGTTTCTGGCATCAATATGATGAAGAAACATGAAAAGCCAAACCCAATGAAGGGTACGACTGGCGGTATCGTTGAAAAAGAAGCACCTATCCAGGTTTCAAATGTAGCTATATTTAATGCAGCTACAGGAAAAGCGGATCGCGTCGGCTTTAAAGTGACTGAAGATGGTACTAAAGTACGTATTTTCAAATCCAACAGTGAAGCGATTGACGCCTAAGAGCGAGAATTATAGCCATGGCGAGACTTAAGCAAGTTTATAAAGATCAAGTAGTAGCAAATCTGTCTGAACAGTTTGGCTACAAAAATGTAATGGAAGTGCCTAAAATCACTAAAATTACATTAAATATGGGTGTAGGTGAAGCTATCGCTGACAAGAAACTTCTTGAAAATGCGGTTAATGATTTGCAAGCTTTGAGCGGCCAAAAAGTTGTCGTTACTAAAGCTCGTAAATCAGTTGCAGGCTTTAAAATCCGTGATGGGTACCCTATCGGTTGTAAAGTGACTTTGCGCGGTGAGCGTATGTGGGATTTCTTCGACCGTTTGGTTGATGTTGCTATTCCTCGTATTCGTGACTTCCGTGGCTTAAATCCAAAGTCATTTGATGGTCGTGGTAACTATAGTATGGGTGTTAAAGAGCAGATCATCTTCCCTGAAATCGATTACGATAAAGTAGACCGTGTACGCGGTATGGATATTACCATTACAACTACTGCTCGTACCGACGAAGAAGGTCGTGCTTTGCTAGCCGCCTTTAGTTTCCCTTTCAAGAAATAAGAGGTAAGAATCATGGCAAAAATTTCAATGATTCAGCGCGAAGCAAAACGCACAAAACTAGTTGCAAAGTATGCTGAAAAGCGTGCTGCACTAAAAGCGATTATTAGCGATGTTAACGCATCTGATGATGAAAAGTGGGAAGCAACGTTGAAGTTGCAGGCTTTACCACGTGATTCATCTTCTTCTCGCCAGCGTAACCGTTGTCAAGTAACGGGTCGCCCACATGGTGTTTATCGTAAGTTTGGTTTGTCACGAATCAAACTGCGCGAAGCAGCTATGCGTGGTGATGTTCCTGGCTTGAAGAAAGCTAGTTGGTAAGCAAGTAGATCACGATCATATTACATTGCAGTGAAGGGATGTTCAGTTTTACTGGACATTTCGTTCGCTGTTCTGTACTATGCGCGAGCTCTATTTGCTGCACAATGGTTTTAAATTAGGAGCTCTTAAATGAGTATGCAAGATACACTTGCGGATATGTTTACACGTATTCGTAATGCACAGATGGCTTCAAAAACATCTGTTAGCATGCCTTCATCTAAAATGAAGGTGTCGGTTGCTTCTGTTCTTTGTGAAGAAGGTTATGTAACTGATTTTTCTGTAACAGAAGAAACTAAACCGACTCTTACTATCGATCTTAAATATTTCGAAGGTAAGCCAGTTATTGAAGTAATTAAACGCGCTTCTCGTCCAAGTTTGCGTCAATACAAAACTGCTGCAACTCTTCCAAAGGTTGAAGCTGGTTTAGGTGTTGCGATCATTTCAACCTCAAAAGGTGTTATGACAGACCGTGCGGCTCGTGCCGCTGGTATTGGTGGCGAAGTAATCTGCACTGTATTCTAGGAGTTAGTATGTCTCGTGTTGCTAAAAGTCCCGTGACTCTTCCTGCTGGTGTAGATGTAACTCTAAATGGTCAACACTTAGTCGTTAAAGGCGGCAAAGGTACATTAGAGTTAAATGCCCATCAAAATGTTGAAGTCGCTCAGCAAGATAATGTTCTTACATTTGTTCCTCGCGATGGAGCAAAACAGAGTCGTGCACTGGCTGGAACTATGCGTTCACTAGTGAATAACATGGTTCTTGGTGTAAGTCAGGGGTTTGAAAAAAGATTATTATTGCAAGGTGTTGGTTATCGTGCAGTAGTAAAAGGTAATGTATTAAACCTTAGCTTAGGTTTTTCTCATCCTGTTGAATATGAATTACCTGCTGGCGTTACTGCTGAATGTGCTTCTCAAACAGAAGTTGTACTTCGTGGTATTGATAAGCAAGTTATTGGTCAAGTTGCTGCTGAAGTTCGTGGTTTTCGTCCTCCTGAACCATATAAAGGTAAAGGTGTTCGTTATTCTGACGAGATTGTTCGTCGTAAAGAAGCTAAGAAGAAGTAGGTAAGTATTCATGAACACTAAAAAACAGTCTCGAATTCGTCGCGCGCGTCGCGCACGTTTACATATTCGTGAGTTGGGTGCGCATCGTCTTACTGTACATCGCACACCTCGTCACATGTATGCACAAGTTATTTCTCCATGCGGAAGTGAGGTGCTAGCTAGCGCTTCTACTTTGGATGGCGATCTGCGTTCAGACGCAACTGGTAATAAAGACGCTGCTGTAAAAGTAGGCACTTTAATTGCTGCTCGCGCTAAAGAAGCAGGTATCACAACGGTCGCTTTTGATCGTTCTGGTTTTAAATACCACGGTCGTGTTCAAGCTTTGGCTGACGCTGCTCGTGAAGCCGGTCTAGAGTTCTAAGGGGTAGCAAATGGCAGTTAACGAACAACAAACTAGCGACCTCCAAGAGAAGCTAGTTCAAGTCAACCGTGTAGCTAAAGTTGTTAAGGGTGGTCGAATCTTCTCTTTCACAGCTTTAACAGTGGTTGGTGATGGTAATGGTAAAGTTGGTTTTGGTCGTGGTAAAGCGCGTGAAGTTCCTCAAGCAATTCAAAAAGCTATGGAACAAGCTCGTCGCAACATGATTACTGTTCAACTAAATGGTGATACTCTTCAATATCCTGTTAAAGCGGCTCATGGCGCATCTAAAGTTTATATGCAGCCAGCTTCTCAGGGTACAGGTATTATTGCAGGTGGTGCAATGCGTGCGGTTCTTGAAATTGCAGGCATTCACAACGTTTTAGCTAAATGTTACGGCTCTACAAACCCAGTTAACGTTGTTCGCGCAACAGTTAAAGGTTTGCAGGATATGCAAGCTCCAGAGCAAATTGCAGCTAAACGTGGTAAGTCAGTCGATCAAATTTTGGGGTAATGTGTTATGGCAAATGCAACCATCACAGTTGAACTAACCCGCAGTCCGATCGGTCGTCTTCCTAAGCACCGTGCAACTGTTGAGGGTTTAGGTTTACGTAAAGTCGGCCAGCGTCGTGAATTAGAAGATACTCCTTCTGTTCGCGGAATGGTTAACAAAGTTTATTACATGGTTAAGGTGGTAGGGGAATAAAATGTTCTTAAATACTATTAAACCTGCCGAAGGTAGCAAACCTACAGCTAAACGTCGTGGACGTGGTATGGGTAGCGGATTAGGTAAAACAGGTGGACGTGGCCATAAAGGTCTTAAGTCTCGTTCAGGTAGTTCTGTACGTCCTGGTTTTGAAGGTGGTCAAATGCCTTTACAAAAACGTTTGCCTAAATTCGGTTTTACTTCGCGTCAGGCAAAATATGTTGCTGAGGTTCGCTTAGGTGAATTAGCATCTGTAAATGCTGAAGTTATTGATTTAGCTGCTTTGATTAATGCTGATATTTTTGGTCATCAAATTAAAACTGCGCGTGTTATTTTGTCTGGTTCTATCGACAAAGCTGTTACCGTGCGTGGTCTTAAAGTGACTAAAGGTGCTCGTGCTGCAATTGAAGCTGCTGGCGGAAAAGTCGAGGAATAAATGGCAAAGCGTGGCTCACTACCTGCAAATGCGCAAAAAGGACTAGGAGAACTTTGGTCTCGTATTCGTTTTGTGTTTTTGGCAATTATTGTATATAGAATAGGTGCACACATTCCGGTACCAGGTATTAACCCTGATCGTTTGTCTGCTTTATTTGATCAAAATGAAGGCACAATCCTGAGTTTGTTTAATGTATTCTCGGGTGGGGCTCTGGAGCGCATGAGTATCTTTGCGCTAGGTATACTCCCTTATATTTCTGCCTCTATTATTATGCAGTTGTTAACGGTAGTTAGTCCGCAGCTAGAACAACTCAAGAAGGAAGGAGAAGCTGGGCGACGTAAAATCACTCAGTATACTCGTTATGGTACCGTTCTTCTTGCGTTGGTTCAGTCTGCTAGTATGGCGGTTGGCCTAGCAAGTCAAGGGATTTCGTTTACCAGTGGTATAGAGTTTTATGCAGTTGCTGTAATTACTCTTGTATCTGGTACTGTTTTCTTAATGTGGCTAGGTGAGCAGGTAACTGAAAAAGGCATCGGTAATGGTATTTCTATACTGATCTTTGCTGGTATCGTTGCTGGGTTGCCTTCTGCGCTAGGCAGATCTTTTGAATCGGCTCGTCAAGGTGATATAAATATTCTTGCCTTATTGTTGATCGGTATAATGGCTGTAGCAACTGTTGCTTTTGTTGTCTTTATTGAAAGAGGGCAGCGTCGCATTACAGTTAACTACGCTAAACGTCAGCAAGGTAAGAAAGTATTTGCTGCACAAAAAAGTCATCTACCACTTAAAGTGAATATGGCAGGTGTTATTCCTCCAATTTTCGCTTCAAGTATTTTGCTTTTCCCTGCTTCAATTGGCCAATGGTTTGGTCAAGGTGAAGGGATGGAGTGGCTTCAAGATGTCTCTTTAGCTCTTGCTCCAGGGCAACCACTTTATGTGCTGTTATTTTCGATAGCAATTGTATTCTTTTGCTTCTTCTATACAGCTCTTGTGTTTAACCCTAAAGATGTAGCAGATAACTTAAAAAAATCCGGTGCTTTTTTACCGGGAATTCGGCCAGGCGATCATACTGCTCGGTATATTGACGGTGTAATGACTCGATTGACACTATTTGGTGCTTTATATATCACTTTAGTGTCCTTGATGCCTCAGTTCTTTGTTGTTGCATGGAATGTGCCCTTCTACTTCGGTGGAACCTCTATGTTAATCGTAGTTGTTGTGGTTATGGATTTCATGACGCAAGTACAAAGCCATTTAATGAGCCATCAATACGAATCATTAATGAAGAAATCTAATCTGACTGGTTATGGTCCAAATGGCCTTATGCGCTAAGCATAGGTTGGAGTTGAACATGAAAGTACGTGCATCTGTTAAAAAAATCTGTCGTAACTGTAAAATCGTTCGTCGTAACGGTTCAGTTCGAGTGATTTGTTCAGAACCGAGACATAAACAACGTCAAGGTTAAACAAATTATCTCAATGATGAGCAGGGTGGTTGATTTGTTTGTTGAAAAACGGCATAATCGCCGCCCTAATGAAAGCAAAGTGGTGATGTTATCACCCTAAACAACGGAGTAAAGTGAATGGCCCGTATAGCCGGTGTCAATATTCCTGACAATAAACATGCGGTCATTTCTCTGACTTATATCTTCGGAATCGGTCGCACCCGTTCACGCGCTATTTGTGCGGCTACTGGGGTTCAGGAGACAGCAAAAATTGGTTCATTGAACGATGAAGTTCTTGACCAATTGCGCGGAGAAGTTGGTAAGTACACAGTTGAAGGTGATCTTCGACGTGAACTAAGCATGTCTATCAAACGTCTGATGGATATGGGCTGTCATCGCGGTATTCGTCACCGTCGCAGCCTACCTGTTCGTGGTCAACGTACCAAAACGAACGCTCGTACACGTAAAGGCCCTCGTAAGCCTATTCGTAAGTAATATCAACGCGTTTCGCTCTAGTTACTAAGTGTACTAGAGCTGAGCATTTAACATAGGAAAAGTGCAATATGGCTAAGCCAGCTACGCGCAATACCAAGAAAAAAGTCAAAAAGACAGTTGTTGATGGTGTTGCTCATGTACACGCATCTTTTAACAACACTATTGTGACTATCACCGATCGCCAAGGCAATGCATTGTCTTGGGCTACTGCAGGTGGTTCTGGTTTTCGCGGATCTCGTAAAAGTACGCCTTTCGCAGCTCAAGTTGCTGCTGAACGTGCCGGTGCTGTTGCTCAAGAATTCGGTTTAAAAAACGTAGACGTTATGATCAAAGGCCCTGGCCCTGGTCGTGAGTCCGCAGTTCGTGCATTAAATGCATTAGGCCTGCGTATTAATAACATTACAGATGTGACGCCAATACCTCATAATGGTTGCCGTCCACCTAAAAAACGTCGCGTTTAATTGAGGAGACAGATACATGGCTCGTTATATTGGTCCAACTTGTAAGTTGTCTCGTCGTGAAGGTACGGACTTGCAATTAAAGAGCGGCTCACGTGCTCTAGAATCAAAATGTAAATTAGAAGCAGCTCCAGGAGTTCACGGCGCACGTCGTGGTCGCTTATCTGATTATGGTTTACAGTTACGTGAAAAACAAAAGGTTCGTCGTACGTACGGCATCCTTGAGAAACAGTTCCGTAATTATTATAAAAGCGCTGCTCGCATTAAAGGTGCAACAGGTGAAAACTTGTTACAACTTCTTGAGTCTCGTTTGGATAATGTTGTTTACCGTGCAGGTTTCGGCGCTACACGTGCCGAAGCTCGTCAATTAGTTGGACACAAAGGTGTTCTAGTTAATGGAGCAACAGTAAATATTGCGTCTTTCCAACTTAAAGCTGGTGACGTTGTATCTATTCGTGAAAAAGCTAAGAAGCAGCTTCGAGTACAAAATGCACTTGAGCTAGCTAAGAATCGTACTCCTGCTCATTGGATTGAAACAGACTCTACTAAACTAGAAGCTGTTTATAAGTCAATTCCAGAGCGTGGCGATTTGTCAGCTGAAATTAATGAAAACCTAATAGTTGAACTTTACTCTAAGTAAGGTTGCCTTTTGGGAGAAGAAATAGGTGGATCTATGCAGCGTTCAGTGAGCGAATTGTTAACCCCACGCAACATTGAAGTTCAGGAATTGGGCAAGACGCGCGCCAAAGTCACTCTTCAACCATTAGAACGTGGTTTTGGACACACTTTGGGTAATGCTCTACGCCGCATTCTGTTATCTTCAATGCCTGGTTGTGCAATTGTTGAAGTTGAAATCGACGGTGTATTGCATGAATACAGCGCAATTGAAGGGGTAAAAGAAGACGTTATTGAAGTTCTTCTTAACCTGAAAGGAGTTGCGATCGCTCTACACGGGCAAGATGAAGCAACTCTTACTTTATGTAAAAAAGGTCCTAGTGTTGTTACTGCTGGTGATATCCAGTTAGTTGCTGACGCTGAGATTGCTAACCCTGATCATGTTATTGCACACTTAGATGAGTCTGCTGAATTAAATATGCAGATTCGAGTTGCTCGTGGTCGTGGTTATGAGCCTGCTGATGCTCGTATTGCAAGTGATGATGAGACTCGTCCTATTGGTCGCTTGCAGCTGGATGCTTCATTCAGCCCTGTACGTAGAGTTGCTTACAGTGTCGAGAATGCTCGTGTAGAGCAACGTACTGATTTAGATAAACTTGTCTTAGACATTGAATCTAATGGTACTATTGACCCTGAAGAAGCGATTCGTCGTGCAGCTACTATTCTACAACAACAAATTGCAGTTTTTGTTGCTCTTGAGAGCGAAAGTGAACCTGCAGTTGTAGAAGAAGAGGATGAAATTGATCCAATTTTGCTGCGCCCGGTTGATGATCTTGAATTAACCGTTCGAAGTGCTAACTGTTTAAAAGCAGAGAACATTTATTACATCGGTGATTTAATACAACGTACTGAAGTTGAGCTTCTTAAGACGCCTAACTTAGGTAAGAAATCGTTGACTGAGATCAAAGATGTTTTAGCACAGCGTGGTTTGTCTTTGGGGATGCGTTTGGAAAACTGGCCACCAGCTAGTTTAAAAGACGATAGCAAGGTACTAGCTCG
Organism: uncultured Marinomonas sp.; assembly: GCA_947493575.1. Lineage (GTDB taxonomy): Bacteria > Pseudomonadota > Gammaproteobacteria > Pseudomonadales > Marinomonadaceae > Marinomonas. Next base: position 30,118 of record CANLRQ010000001.1, on the reverse strand, counting down.
CTAGGTCATTGTTCCCTGACCACTGTAGTTTGGTAAGGAATTTATAATGCGTCATCGTAAGAGTGGACGTCACTTAAACCGTACTAGCTCGCACCGTAAAGCGATGTTTAAAAATATGGCTGCTTCTTTATTCGAGCACGAAGTTATTAAAACTACGTTGCCGAAAGCCAAAGAACTTCGTCGCGTTGCTGAGCCACTGATTACTTTAGCTAAAAATGATTCTGTAGCGAATCGTCGTTTAGCTTTCTCACGTACTCGTAGCAAAGATGCTGTTGGTAAGTTATTCTCTGAACTTGGTCCTCGTTACCAAGCTCGCCCAGGTGGATATATTCGCATTCTTAAATGTGGATTCCGCGCTGGTGATAATGCTCCAATGGCATACGTTGAATTGGTTGATAGACCAGTTGTTGACGTTGAAGATTCTGCTGAATAAGCTTTATCTTTCTAAAAAAACCAGACCTAGTGTCTGGTTTTTTTATGCCTATATTTTGTTAAAGCGCTTTAACTGTTTAGTAAGTTAAAGCGCTTTTTCTCCATTATTTTTAACGTCTAGATTTCTAATAAAGGCTTTAAGAACCTTGCGGTGTGTGACGTTTCAATATTAGAGATGTGTTCAGGGGTCCCCTCCCCTAAAATGTATCCGCCTCCGCTTCCTCCTTCAGGCCCTAAATCAATAATCCAGTCTGCGGTTTTAATTACATCTAAGTTATGTTCGATGACGACTACAGTATTGCCGTGATCGCGTAATCGATGTAGGACTTTTAATAATTGTTCAATATCTGAGAAATGTAATCCAGTTGTTGGTTCATCTAAAATGTATAAGGTTTGTCCGGTATCTCTCTTAGATAGTTCTTTAGATAATTTAACTCTTTGAGCTTCCCCACCAGACAAAGTTGTAGCTGATTGACCTAACCGTATGTAACCAAGGCCTACATCCATTAATGTTTGTAGCTTTCTTGCAATGGAAGGTACAGGGTCAAAGAACTCTCTTGCATCTTCGATTGTCATTTCCAAGCAGTCATGAATATTTTTTCCCTTATACTGTATTTCTAATGTCTCTCTGTTATAACGTTTCCCTTTACAAATATCGCAAGGTACATATACATCCGGTAAAAAATGCATTTCAACCTTTATAACACCATCACCCTGACATGCTTCGCAACGGCCACCCTTTACGTTGAAACTAAATCGCCCAGGTTTATACCCTCTAGAGCGAGCTTCTTGTGTTGCAGAGAATAGCTCTCTCATTGGGGTAAAAATACCAGTATATGTTGCTGGATTAGAGCGTGGAGTTCTTCCTATTGGGCTTTGATCAATGTCTACACATTTATCAAAATGCTCGAAGCCCTCAATGCGATCAAATGGTGATGCTTTTAATGTGGTTGCACCGTTCAGTGCCGTTGCAGCTAAAGGGTAAAGAGTACTATTAATCAACGTTGATTTACCTGATCCAGAAACGCCAGTGACACACGTCATTACTCCAACTGGGATGTGTAAATCAACGTTATTAAGGTTATTTCCTTGGGCACCAAATAAAGACAAATGAAGACCGTCTTTTGCTTTTATTCTCTGTTCAGGGAGGTTTATTTTACGTGTTCCATTCAGAAACTGACCGGTAATAGAGTTTGGATTGTTCATGACATCTTCAGGAGTTCCATGGGCAATAACTTGTCCACCATGAATTCCTGCACCGGGGCCGATATCCACAACAAAGTCTGCAACTCGTATTGCATCCTCATCGTGTTCAACGACTATAACTGTATTTCCAAGATCCCTTAATCGGGTAAGCGTAGCAATTAGGCGCTCGTTATCTCTTTGATGTAATCCAATAGATGGCTCGTCTAAAATGTACATTACTCCGACTAAACCAGCTCCAATTTGACTGGCAAGTCGTATCCGTTGCGCTTCACCGCCAGATAATGAGTCTGCTTTACGGTCTAGAGTTAAGTATTCCAAGCCAACATTGGCAAGAAATGTTAAGCGATCACGTATCTCTTTTAAGATTTTTGCTGCGATCTCTCCTTTAGCTCCTTCTAACGTTAAATTCTCAAAATAATTTAAACAATCTGCAATCGGCTTAGATGTTATTTCAGGAATGGTTAACTCTTCTATAAAAACGTTTCTAGCGGCTTTATTTAAGCGTGCACCATGACACTCGGGACATGCTTGAACGCTAATATATTGAGATAAATCATCACGTACTGAATCCGACTCTGTCTCATGATAGCGTCGCTGTAAATTTGGGATAACGCCTTCAAATGCATGAGAACGTGTCATTTTATCGCCACGTTCATTGATATAAACAAAAGAAATCTTATCTTTACCTGAGCCATTTAGTATGTGCTTTTTATGCTTCTCTGAAATATCTTTAAAAGGTTGATCAATATCAAAGTCATAATGTTTTGCAAGAGCTTGTAACTGTTGGAAATAGAATATGCTCCGCCTTCCCCATCCTCTAATTGCACCTTCAGCGAGAGTTAATGTGTCATCCACAACGATAAGGCTTGAGTCGAATAGTTGATGTGTACCTAAACCGTCACATGTTGGACAAGCCCCATTTGGGTTATTAAATGAAAACAGTCTTGGCTCGAGCTCGGTAATGCTATAGCCGCATACTGGGCAGGCAAATTTACTTGAAAAAATATGAGCCTCTTCAGGAGAGTCCATATCAATCACTTTGGCTATACCATCAGATAATGTTAGGCATGTTTCGAACGATTCGGCTAAGCGAAGTTGTAAATCATCCCTTACTTTAAAGCGATCTATTACTACTTCAATTGTGTGTTTTTTATTTTTCTCCAAAGCTGGAGCATCATCTAAATCAACAACAAGTCCGTCTATTCGAGCTCTAATAAAGCCTTTAGACAATAAATCATTAATAGTGTGTAGATGTTCACCTTTACGGTCTTTAACCACTGGAGCCAAGAGCATAAGCTTTGTATCAGTAGGTAAAGAGAGGACTTTATCAACCATTTGTGAAATGGTTTGTGCTTCTAATGGCTCTCCGTGATCAGGGCACCTTGGTTGACCTGCTCGAGCAAATAATAATCGTAGATAATCGTATATCTCTGTAATGGTTCCCACGGTAGATCTAGGGTTATGGGATGTGGACTTTTGCTCAATGGAAATAGCTGGAGAAAGGCCTTCAATATGGTCAATATCCGGTTTTTCCATCATTGATAAAAATTGGCGTGCATAAGTTGATAGAGATTCAACATAGCGCCTTTGCCCCTCAGCATAAAGTGTGTCGAATGCTAAAGACGATTTTCCTGAGCCAGAAAGACCAGTTATGACGATGAGTTTATCCCTTGGGATATCTAGGTCAATATTTTTGAGGTTATGGGTACGCGCCCCTCGAATGGTGATATTATCCATTTGTCTCCGACCCTGTAATCAAACATAAAAATCATTATACGTATTTGTTAAAATAACTGTCTATTTTTACAGTAGTTATGATAGAGCTTCAACGCTATTTTTTGTAAAATACGATTTAATAAACATTTCTCTTTTAATTTTGTGCGGTACTAACTTTATTATGGATGCATTTGAGCGTCGTTCAGTGATTGCTCTAGCAACGGTGTATTTATTCCGTATGCTGGGCTTGTTCCTTATCATACCGGTTATTAGTATTTCAGCAGTGGGTTTGAATGGGGCAAATGCAGCGTTAATTGGTGCCGCAATTGGAATTTATGGCTTAACCCAAGCCTTGCTGCAAATTCCTATGGGAATGCTTTCTGATCGAGTAGGACGTAAGCGCATTATTGTTATCGGTCTTATCTTATTTGCACTTGGTAGTATCTTATGTGCAAATGCAAACGATATAACTAGCTTGATTATTGGTCGTGCGCTACAGGGTTCCGGAGCCATAGCAAGTACTTTGATGGCGTTACTTAGTGATGTAACTCGTGAACAGAATAGAACTAAAGCCATGGCTACAGTAGGTATCAGTATTGGCGTATCATTTATGCTGTCTCTTGTTCTGGGGCCATGGTTGTATTCTTTAATTGGGCTTTCAGGATTATTCTATCTATCGTTCATTTCTTCTGTGATAGGAATATTTTTAATCGTTTGGATGGTTCCAAATAATACGCAGCACACATTTAGAAGAGATACGACACCTAGCTTTTCTGTATTAGGGAAGGTATTAAAAAATACTCAGCTAGTTTCTATGAATATAAGTGTTTTGTTGTTACACGCAAGCTTAACAGCCTTATTCATCTGTATTCCTAACTTTTTAATTGATCAATATGAAGTCTCTTTGGTAAATCATAGCTGGCTTTATTTATTAGTCATGGGATTGGCGTTTGTTGGTATGGTACCATTAGTCGTTATTGCGGAAGCAAAAGGAAAAATGAAAAAAGTCATGACTGGTGTTGTCTTTTTACTGTCGATTTCTATTGTGTTAATGGCATTTTCACCAAATATAGCGTTATTTGGTATTTTGTTATGGGCTTATTTTATTGCCTTTAATACATTGGAAGCGACACTGCCATCGGTTGTGAGTAAGTTATCTCCCGTTGGTTATCGTGGGACAGCAATGGGAGTATTTTCGACGCATCAATTTTTAGGTGCTTTTATTGGCGGTATTGGTGGGGGGTGGTTATTACAAAATACGTCTATAGCAACATTGTTTGTAACTATAGGGATGACCTTATTTATTTGGTCTTTATTCTTGTTACGCCAACCAGCTCCGCCAACTTTGACCAGTTTGGCGTTTAGTTTAGACAGTTATAATAATCGAGATATCAAAGAGTTATCATCACAATTAGTAAATATCCAAGGAGTGGAAGAAATGCAATTATTTGAAGATGAAAAAACAGCGTATTTAAAAATTAACAAAAAACAATTAGATAAAGACAACTTACTGCGTGTTGTACCGCAGATAACTCTTTAAAGAATATGAATAGAAGAATTGGAGAAGTTCATGGCACGTGGAATAAATAAAGTTATCCTTATTGGTAACGCAGGTAATGATGCAGAAGTACGTTTTATGCCGAATGGTGGAGCCGTTGCGAATGTTAGCTTAGCGACTTCTGAAAGTTGGAGAGATAAGCAAACGGGTCAAATGCAAGAACGTACAGAATGGCACCGAGTATCTTTTATGGATCGTGGTAACTATCGATTAGGGCAGATTGCTGGTGATTTTATTAAGAAAGGCGCAAAAGTTTATGTTGAAGGATCATTACGTACCCGTGAGTGGGAAAAAGATGGAGTAAAGCGTTATACAACGGAAATTATTGCAAGCGAAATGCAATTGCTTGATGGACGTAACGATCAAGGTGGCGGCCAAGGTGGTTATGACAATAATAACCAAGGTGGTTACCAACAACGCCCAGCAGCCCAACCACAAGGTGGTTACGGTAGTCAACAGCCTAATCAAGGCTATGGGCAACCAGCTCAAGGCGGTTATGGTCAAGCTCCGCAACAGGCTGCACCACAACCTAACGCTGCGCCAGCGCAACCTCAATCTTTTGGTAGTTGGGGTGATGCACCACAGCAAGCTGCGCCACAGAGAGCTCCAGCTCCTACGCCACAACCCGCAGCACCAAAGCCTCAAGCGGCACCTCAGCCTGCACCGAACTTTGACGACTTTGATGATGATATCCCATTTTAGAAGTCATATATAATGTAAATTTGATAAAGCTCAGTGATTTCATTGAGCTTTTTTAAATGTAAGTTAATGCTGTGCTCTTAATAGTTCTTTTATGAACAACCGTCTGACCGAATACTTTTATTGTTTATCCATATTCGTGTTCTACTCTAGACATGCTTTTATTCTGAGCTCTTGTCAAATCGTATATAATGGATTTTGGAGCCTTTAATGTTTTTCATGGGAAAAAGTCAAAACATCAGTTGTTTTAGTGAAGGTACAAACAATAACTTCAATCTAATAAGACTATTATGCGCATGGGGTGTATTAATTTATCATTGTGCTCCTCTTGCGGAGAAAACTGTTGTATTTGATGATCCCTTTTGGGCATTTTTTGGCGCTTCGATGGGCGAAATCTTAGTAACTGTTTTTTTCTCTGTAAGTGGCTTTCTTATTTATCGAAGTATTTGTCGTAGCAGTGGGGTACTATCATATATTGTTGCTAGAACATTACGCCTATTACCAGCATTAATTGTTGTGATGATCATCAGTGTATTTATTTTAGGCCCTTTAATAAGTACCCTTTCCCTTGAAAGCTATTTTTCTAATCCAAATACATGGTCGTATTTATCCTATAATTTAAACTTATTAGATATGAGGACTCAATACGCTCTTCCAGGTAGCTTCGAAAGTAACCCATATCCAAGTACTGTAAATGGTTCATTATGGACGTTACCCATTGAAACTCGAATGTATGTAGTAACGATAGTAATTTTTTATGCATCTACATTATGTTTCTCAATTCAGCCTAGTTCAAACCACTCTATCATTCGTTTTATATTTCTTTCCGCATTTGTATTATTAGGATTTCTGGTAACAGAACATTATCAAGTTATAGGAGATAGGCATAAATTATCAATAGCTGTATTTGCATGTGCATTTTTAATTGGCAGTGTCTGTTATTCTTTTAAAGAAAATATACCTCTGAAGTTTAGTTGGGGAGTCATACTTTTATTTGGCACTCAATGGTTGAATGAAAGTACTATTTATCCACTTTATTTGGCATTCTGTATTACTTATATAACTCTTGTACTTGCCTATTTACCACGGGGAAGGGTCTTAGCTTTTAATAAAGTTGGAGATTACTCTTATGGCATGTATATTTTTGCTTTTCCTGTTCAGCAGTCTTTGTCTCATTGGACTGACATTGGATTTTGGGGAATGGTATTTTGGGCAACAGTGATAACGCTATTTTTATCAATCATTTCATGGCATATCATTGAAAAACCAGCTTTATCCAAAAAATCAGTAATTATGCAAAAGTTGTCATTCACTTTTATAAAAGAGAAATGGATTTTAAAATAAAAGTTGTTAGCAAGGTGCGAATAAGTCCTCTTGCCTCAGTAGACTTATTCGCACCTTTCCTAACATTATTACTTAAATAATAAACCTTTTTTAGCAATCTATTCAGTGCTTGGTAGTCTATTAATTTGCTTATCCACATCAGTTAAATGACCTGTTTTTAACCAAACTGTCGCACCTTGATTACCAGCAGTACCGTTAACTCTGGATTCAGTAGGCATTCGTACCCAGCTGCGTTTTACCAGTGCATCTTGCTGTTCCTGTAGCTCCCCTTCAATAATTAAAATCTCTGCCCCTTGAGGTGTATCTAGCTCAATGGATGCATTCGGTTGTAAGTAGAGCATACTTACTTCTTCGATATGGTCTTTATATAAGGGAGTAATCTCCACTCCTGTATGATTTATAAGCTTCACTCTCGCCATTTTTCCCGTTTGAAGGCGTACATGGGTTCTATCTTCAGGTTGGAACTGCCAAAGTTTGACCAGTATTATGCACCCTTCTTGAGAGCGAGGTGTGTGGCTTGATTCAGGAGGGTTACGGATATAGGAGCCTGTAGGAAAATCGCCGTGTTCATCTTGGAATACACCTTCTAAGACGATGAACTCTTCTCCACCAGTATGGACGTGAGGAGAAAATGCGCTGCCGGGAGCGTAACGCACTATCGTTGTTGCACGTGCCACTTCGGCTCCTACTCGATCAAGAGGGCGGCGCTCAACTCCTTTCATTGGAGAGGCGAGCCAATCCAGTGATTCACTGTGAACAACAACTCGCTTACTAAAGTCTGCAGCGATTTTCATATTTAGCTCCTAAAGTAGGTTTTGTAAGTGTTAAAAGGGTAAGTGATTATTGTTTGATGCTTGGGCGATCTGCAACAAGGGTTAACCAGCGATGGACGTGAGTTAACTCCTCTGGAGTGTCGATTTTAGCAAAACCTGCAAAACCAATACCTGCATAAAGTGTAATGTCTGCAATGGTAAAAGATTCTCCAGCAAGAAATGTACTGTTTTCTAAGACAGCATTAAAATAGGTTAATCCTTTTAATGATTTGTCTTTCTGCTTTTGTCCCCATTCGTTATTCTGATAAGTTTCTAGTGCTGGGCCTAAGCCATCAGTAGCATGATGAAAGTAAGTGGCAACGCAATCAAGCGCCATGGATTCAGCATGTTTTTGTTGCATATTAATTGCCGCTCTTTCTTTTGCTGTATTTTGTTTGTATATCTAATGATAGGTAGTTGTTCTAAGGTTCTATTTCTTCCTTGTCAATATCTATCTACTGATTGATAATTTCCTTAGTTTGAATTTGAGTAATGAGATATGACTAAAAGAGAAGCATTATTATTGGCTGCGGAAAGTAAAGTTCGAGAAGGTGGATACAGTAATTTTAGCTTTAGAGAGCTTGCTAAAGAGGTAGGGATCAAAAGTGCAAGTGTGCATATCACTTCCCGACTAAAGCCGATTTAGGAGCTGAACTAGCACGCCAATATGCAGATGGCTTTTTAGCTGCTTTAGATAACCCTCTTGATATTAAGGCATCGGCTAAGAACCCTATTGATGTATATGTAGGGCTTTTTCAGCAGGCATTGATTCAAGATCAACAAATGTGCCTGTGTGGCTTATTAGGAGCGGAAAGCGATAGCTTACCTGAATCTGTTCGTTTGGAAACTTAGCGATTTTTTGAGCGTAATCTAGCATGGTTGAAAGACACTTATTTGTCTTTGGATTACTTAGAAAAAAATGCATGTTACAGTGCAATGAAGACGGTCTCTCTTTTAGAGGGCGCCATGATGGTGAGTAAGGCGATACAAAATAATGATATTTTTCTTGAAATGATTCATGCTGTTGATAAATGAAGATAGTTGAAAGGCATTTGTAAAAGGCTGTGTATAGGGCGCTATTATTTTATAATAGCTGCTCTTAGATTTAAAGTAAGGTATATGGGGTTGCTGGTGGAAGATGATGATGATTTCTCTTTGTTTTCACAAGAAGTTGAGGGGATTAAACGACTAAAGAACTCCGCTATTTATCTTGGAAAAAGAGGGGCGAAGGTTGATTACTCGGTAAGGCAAGAGGCGGCAACTGTGGCACCTGAAAAAGACGTCAATCATTTATCGGCAGATTATGTGGAGCGTGTTGCAGCACTGGATATCTTGCAATATAAAAAGGATGGGGTTCAGGATGGTGTGTTTAAACGACTGCGTCAAGGTAAGTATGGGATTGAGTCACGTTTAGACTTACATCGTCGTACCGTCGAGCAGTCTCGCCAACAGGTTTATCAGTTTGTGCAAGACTGTATGAAAAACGATATTCGAGTGGCTATTATCGTTCACGGGCGAGGGGATAGAACTCCCGATAGTGAAGCGACTCTAAAAAGTTATTTAAATAAGTGGTTGCGTGAACTAGATGATGTCATGGCGTTTCATAGTGCTCAGAAATATCATGGAGGAGCGGGTGCTGTGTATGTTTTATTTAAAAAAAGCGAAAGAGCCAGACAAGAAAATTGGGAAAAACATCAAAAGCGCTAATTAATAATTAATTAAGGTGTGTTTTACATTTATAGCAAGCTATTGACCATGTAGTAAAACAGTGTCATTTGCTATAATCCATTCACTTTGTCTTCTACATTGAGACATACCATTATTGCCTAAAGGCAGAGTCTGGTCATATCAGTCTAAATCATATTTATAGAGGTAGAGAATGACACATAATACCGAGCATCATTCTGCATTTTCTTTTGTGCGTAGTGAATTTATCGATGCGTTGAATGTTGAAGTTTTTGAGTATGAACATAATGTCACGGGCGCTAAGCACATTCATATAGCATCAGAAAATGATGAGAATGTATTTCTAGTAGGATTGAAGACGGTTCCAATGGACTCTTGTGGTGTTGCTCATATTTTAGAGCACACAGTATTATGTGGGTCTGAAAGATTTCCTGTGCGCGACCCATTTTTCATGATGATTCGCCGTTCATTAAATACCTTTATGAATGCGTTTACTTCTTCTGATTGGACTGCTTATCCTTTCGCAAGTAAAAATAAAAAGGATTTTCGTAACTTATTGGATGTGTATTTAGATGCAGTATTTTTTGCCCGTCTTGACCCTTTAGACTTTTCACAAGAAGGACATCGATTAGAATTCACTGAGCCAGATAATGCTGAGTCAGACCTCACATTTAAAGGCGTTGTGTTTAATGAGATGAAAGGAGCTATGAGCTCTACTACGTCCGTTTTATGGCAAACTATCACAAAATATTTATGTCCTAATAATACGTATCATTTTAACTCAGGTGGTGAACCAACAGACATTCCTGATTTATCTTATGAAGACTTACTTGCGTTCTATAGAACTCACTATCATCCGTCAAATGCGGTGTTTATGACATTTGGTGATTTGCCTGTCATAGAGCTGCAAACTGAATTTGAAAGCAAGGTGTTAAGTCGTTTTGATCGATTAGATAAAAACATCGTGGTGCCTAACGCGAAACGCTACTTTTCCCCAGTTCGTGTAGAAGAGGCGTATGCTGCTGAAGACGATAAAGAAGATGCATGCCATGTTGTTGTCGCCTGGCTATTAGGTGAAAGTACAGACTTATCACAACAGTTTGAAGCTGAGTTATTGTCTAATGTCTTATTGGATAACAGTGCATCTCCGTTACGTAGGGCGTTAGAAAGCTCGAAGCTTGGAAATGCACCTTCTCCTATGTGTGGACTAGAAGACAGCAATAAAGAAATGAGTTTTATGTGCGGTTTAGAGGGTGTCACACGAGCGGATGCTGAAAAGGTAGAAGCGTTAATTCTTGAAACGTTGTCTCAAGTTGTTACGGAGGGTGTCCCACAAGAAATGGTTGAAGCTATGTTGCATCAACTAGAATTAAATCAACGTGAAATTGGTGGTGATAGCTATCCGTTTGGGTTGCAGCTAATTTTGGGTGGTTTATCTACCGCTATGCATTCGGGAGATGTAATAGCTCAATTAAATCTGGACCCTGTCATAGCAGATCTGCGCGAACGAATAAAATCGCCAACATACATTGCTGATTTGATTCAGAATTTGATTTTAAACAACGCCCATCGTGTTACGGTTACTTTACGTCCTGATTCAGCATTGGAAGGTCGTCGTGATCAGGCTGAAAAAGATCGCTTAGCGCAAATTAAAGCAAGCTTATCTGACGTAGACTCTCAAAAGATTATAGAAAGAAGTGCAGCGTTGAAAACACGTCAATCTCAAGTAGATGATATGAGCATCTTGCCAAAAGTTGGTTTAGAAGATGTGCCGGCTAAGCTCCCTAGTTACGCAAGAGAGCAATTAGATCAAGCACTCCCTGTAACTTTCTATCCTCAGGGTACCAATGGCCTAGTGTACCAACAATTAGTAATTGATTTACCTGAACTAGATGAAGAAGAGACAAAGCATCTGCCACTATTTTCTTATGTGTTGACAGAGCTTGGGGCTGGGGAGTTTGACTATTTAGCGATGCAAGAACGCCAAGCTCAAGTATGTGGTGGTATTGGGGCGTCTACTTCATTAAGAACAACTTTGGAAGATCGACAGAAGTTAGGTGCGTACTTTGTGGTGTCTTCTAAGGCTCTAGTATCGCATTTTTCTCAAATGAGTGAGCTGATGTATGACAGTGTGTGCTTTCCTAGGTTTGATGAATTAGATCGTGTAAAAGAGCTGGTGGCTCAGCGTCGTGCTCGCAGAGAGCAATCGATTACAGGTCAAGGGCACGTTCTAGCAATGACCGTAGCGTCTAGTGGAATTTGTGGCTTGTCGAGCCAGCAAGAATCTTGGGGTGGCATGTCAGGAATTAAATCTTTAAAAGCATTAGATGACACGTTAAGAGAAGATGAGACTGCTCTATCTGATCTGATGGCTGTTTTTTCTCGAATACACTCGAAACTATTGAACTCTAACAAACAGTTGCTTGTAGTGGGTGAAGAGCAGCAACAAGCAAGTTTATTAGAACAGGTTGATAAAGTTTGGTCTCAATTAGAAAAGGGGCAAACTGATAACGAGTTCATATTACCCGCAATAGAGCAAACAGTTAAAAAAGCTTGGTTAACTTCAACTCAAGTGAATTTTTGTGCTAAATCATTTAGAACTGTTATGGGAGCTCACCCAGATGTGGCGCCTCTTACAGTTTTGGGTGGTTTTTTGAGAAATGGCTATCTACACCGTGCAATTCGAGAGCAGGGCGGGGCGTACGGAGGTGGTGCGACTTTCGATTCTAGTATAGGTGCGTTCCGTTTTTATTCGTATCGAGATCCACGACTGGTTGAAACTCTGGAAGATTTTGATGCCTCTTTAGAGTGGTTAGCCACAACAGAGCATACTGAGGAAGCATTAGAAGAGGCCGTTTTAGGTGTGATTGGGTCAATGGATAAACCAGGCTCTCCTGCTGGGGAAGCTCAAGGTGATTTCTTTATACAATTGCATGGTCGAACGAAAGAAAATAGAGAAAAATTTAGGGCACAGATTTTATCTGTCACGATTGAACAGCTACAAAGTGTCGCAAAACGTTATTTGATACAAGAGAATGAAAGCGTTGCTGTGATTAGCTCTTCAAACCAAAAAGAAGCGTTGGTTTCTTTAGGCTTTGATGCAACAACATTATAAAAATAATACTAAGGGCTATGATAAATGTTATGGCCCTTAATCAAATGCAATGGATAATTGAATGGATCAGTTTCATGATATTCGCCCCTACAATGATGATGAAGTTGTAGGTGTATTAGAGAATTTAATAAATACTCCTGACTTTATAAATACAATTATAAGCTTTCGTTTTCCCTCATGTCCTGGATTTTTACAGACGCCATTGTCGTTTGCAGTGAAGTGGGGCTTAAAACGCCAAGTAGCTAATATTAAAGGCGTGGATGATCTTCAAGTACGTACCGCTCGATATATGGAGCGTATGATTAAAACCACGACAACGCATGTGGAATATAGAGGCGTTGATAAATTAGAGAAAGGTACGGGTTATCTTTTTATTTCCAATCATCGTGATATTGCGATGGATCCTGCGTTTGTAAACTATGGTTTATTTTTAGCTGGAATTGATACTGTTCGTGTTGCCATTGGAGACAATTTATTACGTCGTCCTTTTGTCTCTGATCTAATGAGATTAAATAAAAGCTTTATTGTAAAGCGTTCCGTAGCAGGCGTGCGTGAAATGATGATGGCATTTGGCCAGTTATCTGATTATATCAATCACTCCATAACGGAAGAGAATTGTAATATTTGGATTGCACAAAAAGAAGGTCGTGCGAAAGATGGGGTGGATAAAACAGACCCTGCAATTATTAAAATGTTTTATATGAGTAAAAAGAAAACAAGCTCTTTTCCTGATGCTATGAAAGAGTTAAATATTGTGCCTGTATCTATTTCTTATGAATATGACCCATGTGCCTTGGACAAAGCTGCTGAGTTGGTAGAGAAGTCTACAACAGGAGAATATAAGAAAGCGGAGTTTGAGGACATTGATAGTATTAAGAATGGCATAGTAGGTCAAAAAGGTAAGGTCGTCGTAACATTTGGAGATGTGTTAAGTGATGGTTATGATACTCCAGAGGAACTAGTTGCAGAAATTGATCGACAAATTATCGGGAATTATGCGATACATCCAACGAATAAAGCAGCTGCAGCAATTATTGAATCGAAAGGTTCTACCGACTCTGCCTTTTCTGACTATATAAAAAATTGTCCTGAAGAGTTAAGAGAGACGGTATTGTCCATGTACGCAAACCCTTTAATGCAGCAATTAAAGCAAAATACCACTAAAGAGCAAATGTAAGAAGGAGAGAGTTAATGAGTGGGCTTCGGTCTTTAAGAGGAGTGATAGGGTCTATTTTGTTTGGCCTTTGTTATGTTGTGCTAACAATTATTTCGGGTGTGGTTTCACCTCCAATAGCGCTACTGTTTAAGCCAAAAAACAGACAGCTTGTGTTAAATGTTCATAACTCTATCCTATTGATTCTTTTTAAGTTTTTTTGTGGTGTGACAGTTCGTGTAAAGGGGCGTGAAAACTTAGTTAAAAATAAGCCTGTGGTTCTTGTCGCAAATCATCAATGTGAATGGGAAACATACTTTTTACAAGTCTTGGTTACTCCACTGTCGACCGTATTAAAAAAAGAATTATTGTCTGTGCCTTTTTTTGGTTGGGGTTTACGTATGGTTCAACCCATCGCTATTGATCGTAGTCAAAAAAGTAATGCGTTAAAACAAATATTGAAACAAGGAAAAGAAAGAATCGAAGATGGTCGTTCTGTACTGATTTTTCCTGAAGGGACCCGAGTTAAAGTTGGAGAAGAGAAGGAGTTCAATAAAGGTGCCGCTATGTTAGCGACTTCATCGAATGCGTCCATTCAGCCTATTGTTCATAATGCAGGTTATTTATGGACTAGCAAATCATGGAGGAAGTATTCTGGAGTGATTGATGTTGTTATAGGGCCTGAAATTTCAGCTGAAGGTAAAAAAACAGGTCAATTACACGAAGAGATGCAAGTTTGGATGAGGGACGAGATGGGGAAATTACCTAAAACTAGGTAATTCTTTATTTAATGCTCGAATCAGACATAAAAAAACCCAACTTAGTTGGGTTTTTTTATGGAAAATATGCTTTTAAGCTTGGTACTTTTTAAATACTAAGCTGGCATTTGTTCCGCCAAAGCCGAAGCTATTAGACATAATGTGAGTTAAATCAGCATTGTCTTTGCGAGTTGTTACTACAGGGATTTCCCCAGCAGCTTCATCAAGCTCATCAACATTGGCAGATGCAGTGATGAAGTTATTTTCCATCATCAATAAGCAATAAATTGCTTCATGGACACCTGCAGCACCCAGTGAATGGCCAGATAGTGATTTTGTGGAGCTAATCAAAGGAATGTCTGATCCAAATGTCTCATTAACTGCTTGCAGCTCTTTCATGTCACCAGCAGGAGTACTTGTGCCATGAGTGTTGATGTAATCAATTTTTCCATCAACCGTGCTCATTGCCATTTGCATACAACGAACAGCGCCTTCACCGGACGGGGCAACCATATCGTAGCCATCAGATGTCGCGCCATAACCAACAAGCTCAGCATAAATTTTTGCACCGCGTGCTTTTGCATGCTCTAGCTCTTCAACAACCAACATGCCACCGCCACCTGCGATAACAAAACCATCACGGTTGGCATCATATGCTCGAGACGCTTTATCTGGTGTGTCATTGTATTTTGAAGAAAGCGCGCCCATAGCATCAAACATGCATGTTTGAGTCCAGCTTTCTTCTTCGCCACCGCCAGCAAAAACAACATCTTGCTTGCCTAATTGAATAAGTTCCATTGCGTTACCAATACAATGAGCACTTGTTGAACAGGCAGATGTAATAGAGTAATTAACACCTTTTATTTTAAAAGGTGTTGCTAGACATGCTGACACTGTGCTTCCCATTGTTTGAGTCACACGATATGGGCCAACGCGTTTAACGCCTTTTGCACGTAATGTGTCAGCTGAGTCAACAAGGTTTTGTGCAGATGCACCACCAGATCCTGCAATCAAGCCAGTTCTGATGTTAGATACTTGCTCTTCAGTAAGGCCTGAATCCAAAATAGCTTGTTGCATAGAGACGTATGCGTAAGTTGCAGCAGGTCCCATGAAGCGTCGTGTTTTTCGGTCAATTAGATCATCAGAATCTAAATCAACACGTCCACAAACGTGGCTACGAAAGCCCATTTCTTTATAGTCTTCAGCGAATCGAATACCAGATTCACCTTCCAACAAGGAGTTAAGAACGCTGTTCTTGTCATTACCAAGACAGCTTACGATACCAAGACCAGTTATAACTACGCGACGCATAGAAAGTGCCTCTCTATTCTTTATCTTTTTTTTAGAAGTTTTCAGTGGAGGTAAATAAACCAACACGTAAGTCTGTAGCGGTATAGATTACTCGACCGTCAACAGCAACCGTTCCGTCCGCAATACCCATAACGAGTTTGCGTTCAATTACTCGTTTTAACTGAATGTTAAAAGTCACTTTCTTGGCTGTTGGAAGGATTTGACCAGTAAACTTAACTTCACCACATCCTAAAGCTCGGCCTCTGCCTTTATTGCCTTTCCAACCAAGGAAAAAACCAACTAACTGCCACATAGCATCTAAGCCTAAGCAGCCAGGCATGACTGGGTCACTTGGGAAATGACAGTCAAAGAACCAAAGATCTGGAGTGATATCAAGTTCAGCCATGATTTCTCCTTTTCCATGTTCACCGCCTTCAGCAGTAATGTTAGTAATGCGATCCATCATTAGCATGTTGCCTACAGGTAATCGTGCATTACCTTCGCCAAACATTTCTCCGTAACCGCATTTTAATAATTCGTCTTTTTCAAACGATGAAGGTGTTGTCATTGTAATCCTATTCCCCCTAGCTTTATGGTGTTGTTAGGAACACCGCTATGGTCCAGTTTGCGTTTTTAAAAATTTGCCAAATTATATCGGTTCAAGATGGTAATATGAACGTTTGTATGGAAAAAAACCAACTTAGCATATAAAAAGTCATAAAAATACAGAATACGATCTGTTAGTCGTCGTTTTAGAAATTATGAATCAGTATGTTGTTTTGGTTTGTTATTACTTCCAGTTATAGTTTGGTTGATGTTTTGATATAGAAAGAATAGGGTGGCTGAGTGATACCATGATTGCCACCGAGATTGCTGCCTATGATTAAGATTTTCTTTTTACCGATGCGTTAGCCAGATCGATTAAAGCCGTTTTGTAGGCGCTATTAGGAAAATGAGCAATTGCGTCGCACGCAAGAGAAGCCTGCTCAACTGCTTTTGCTTGGGTATATTCTATAGCCCCACAACTTGAAACATCTTCGATAATCTGTTCCATCTGCTCAAGTCCACCATTTACAATGGCATCTCTTACTCGCTGTTTTGCAGCTTCTGGCCCATGTTTCATGACATAAATAAGAGGTAGAGTTGGCTTGCCTTCTGCTAGATCATCTCCAACACTCTTTCCCATTTCTTCAGCTGTACTAGTGTAGTCCATTACGTCGTCAATAAGTTGAAATGCTGTTCCAACATGCATTCCATAGGTAGCCATTGCCTTGCTATCTTCTTCAGATGATTGCGCAATGACTGCGCCACATAAAGCGGCGCCTTCAAAAAGTTTTGCAGTCTTATATTGAATGACTTTTAAATAGCTGTCTTCAGTTGTGTCAGGATCTCCGCAGTTGATAAGTTGCTGCACTTCTCCTTCAGAAATAATGTTGGTTGTTTCTGAAAGAATTTGCATACAACGCATACTGCCGACTTCCACCATAATCTGAAAGGCTCTCGAATATAAAAAATCGCCAACAAGAACACTGGGAGCATTACCCCACTCTTCATTAGCTGTTTTTTTGCCTCGGCGCATATCTGACTCATCGACGACATCATCGTGTAGCAATGTAGCGGTATGTATGAACTCAATGATAGTAGCTAGACGAATCATATTATTGTCTTCTAGCGCACCTTCTGGCTCTTTATAACCACAAGCCCGTGCTGAGAGCAGTACCATTAATGGTCGTAAGCGTTTCCCACCATTACTAATAATGTAATAGCCAATTTGTTCTATAAGAGGAATATCACTTTTTAATTGTGACATTATGTGTGTGTTGACGTTGGCAAATTCATTAGCCACAACATTATGAATAGGGTTGGATTGCATGCAATTTCCGAAAATTAATAGTCTTAGGCTGACCCATAAGTTGACTCATGCTAGGTAAGTGAAAGCTTTTGGTCAACCCATAGATGAAAAATCCCGCCTCATTAGGCTTTTTGCTTGTTAAGTGTGCTTCATTATCGTACAATTCCGCGTCCGATTTATCCACATTTTGCTCCCTATCATATGGTAATCCGATATTGGTTCTAATGAATTTTCATTTAATCGGTGTTGGGCCACTAGAAGTAGGTCAAATTAACCCAGTAGCCGGATAAATCTTATTGGAGATAAAATATGTTTGCAGTTATTAAAACTGGTGGTAAGCAATACCGCGTGAAAGAAGGTCAAGTCCTTAAAATTGAAAAATTGGATGCTGAAGCAGGCAATTCTGTTGATTTTAACGACGTATTGTTAGTAAGCAATGGCGACGACGTTAAAATTGGCGCACCAGTTGTTGAAGGCGCGTTGGTAACTGCAGAAGTGGTTGCGCATGGCCGTGGCGATAAAGTTAAGATTCTTAAGTTCCGTCGTCGTAAGCATTCTATGACGCGTATGGGTCATCGTCAGTGGTTCACAGAAGTTAAAATTACGTCTATTAAATAAGCGTAATTGATTCAATATTAAGGGGTGTAAATTATGGCTCATAAGAAAGCCGGTGGTAGTACTCGTAACGGTCGCGACTCCGAGTCGAAACGATTAGGTGTTAAGCGCTTTGGTGGTCAAGTTGTTATTCCTGGTAACATCTTAGTTCGTCAACGTGGTACGCAATTCCACCCAGGTGAAGGCGTTCGTTGTGGTAAAGACCACACATTGTTCGCTGTTGCTGAAGGTCAGGTTAAGTTTGAAGTTAAAGGTAAATTGAAGCGTCGTACAGTTTCTGTAGTCGCGGCTTAATTCTCTTTGAATTCGAAAAAGAGCTCCGCAGCGGCGGGGCTTTTTTTTTGGAAAAATTCTATATACTAGATAACACTAGTAATTTGTTATACACCTAAGAGGTGAAACTGTGAAATTCGTTGATGAAGCCAGTATCTATGTTCGAGCAGGCAAGGGCGGTAATGGCTGTTTAAGTTTTTGGCGCGAAAAATTTGTTGCAAAAGGTGGTCCTGACGGTGGTGATGGCGGTGATGGTGGTAGCATTGTTTTAGAAGCTGATGCTGCATTAAATACTTTGATTGATTACCGATATACACGAAGCTATCAAGCCGAATCTGGCGAAGGTGGTAAAGGGCGTGATATGACAGGATCAAAAGGGGCTGATTTAGTGTTAACTGTTCCTGTAGGTACGACCGTTATCGACGAAGATACAGGGGAAACACTTGGTGATCTGACGCGTGATGGAGAGCGCCTTAAAGTTGCTCAAGGCGGTGATAAAGGGCTAGGTAATACGCGCTTTAAGTCGAGCACAAATCGCGCGCCTCGACAAACAACTAAAGGTACGGAAGGTGAGGAGCGCTCTCTTAAGTTTGAATTGAAGCTCCTGGCTGATGTTGGTTTGTTGGGTTTGCCTAATGCGGGCAAGTCTACTTTTATTCGCTCCGTTTCATCGGCGAAGCCAAAAGTTGCAGATTACCCTTTCACTACATTAGTACCTAACTTGGGTGTTGTAAAAGTTAAAAAGCATCAGAGTTTTGTTATTGCTGATATTCCCGGAATTATTGAGGGTGCTGCGGATGGTGCTGGTTTAGGTATTCGTTTCTTAAAGCACTTGGTTCGCAATCGAATTTTATTGCATTTGGTTGATTTGGCCCCTTGGGATGATATTACTCCAGCTGAAGCTGCGGTCATTGCTGTCAATGAATTGCATCAGTTTAGCCCTACTCTTGGTGCTCGCGAGCGTTGGTTGGTTCTGAATAAAATTGATATGGTGCCTGAGGAAGAGCGTGAAGAGCGCTGCCAGGCTGTGATTGATGCTTTAGATTGGCAGGGGCCGACATATAGAGTGTCTGCCATTTCGGGAGAAGGTACTCAGGTATTGTGCTTGGATCTAATGACTGCCCTTGATGAAAGACGTCTACTGCTGAAAGAAGATGAAGCAGCCCGCGAAGCTGAAGAAGAAATGCGTCAAAAAATTGATGAGGAAGGTCGTGAGCGGATTCAACTGTACCGTGAGAGTAAGCGAGCACAGGCGCGAGGCGAAGTGGATGACGATGATGATTTTGACGACGACGATTACGACGTTGAGGTTGAATACGTCAAATAGCGTTCTGGTTAGATGTGATTAAGTGAGAAAGCCAATACCATGGATATTCGAAAAAAAATAGCGAAAGCCGAGAGAGTGGTTGTAAAGATAGGGAGTGCTTTACTAACAAATGATGGGCAAGGCTTAGATGTAGAAAATATTGGAAAGTGGGTTGAGCAAATTGCTCGCTTGCGAGAGTCGGGTAAGGAAGTGGTATTGGTCTCTTCTGGTTCTATTGCTGCTGGGATGACGCGTTTAGGGTTCACAGACCGACCTAAACAAGTTAATGAGTTGCAGGCTGCTGCTGCCTTAGGTCAGATGAAGTTAGTTGGTTTGTATGAGTCTTATTTTGTTAAGCATGGCTTGAATACAGCGCAAATTCTATTGACGCATGATGATCTTTCAAATCGCCGACGTTATTTAAATGCCCGCTCTGCGTTAAGGACTTTATTGTCTTTTGGTGTTGTTCCTATTGTTAATGAGAATGATACTGTTGTCACAGACGAAATTCGATTTGGTGATAATGATACTTTAGGAGCTCTCGTGGCTAATTTGGTTGAAGCAGATGCGTTGATTATTTTGACGGATCAGTTGGGGCTGTTTGATAAAAACCCTAGAGACCATGCCGATGCAGAACTGATTTCACATGCTTTTGCGTCTGATGATCGCTTGGAAGAGATGGCAAGTGGGGGTGCGGGTGCTTTAGGTAGTGGTGGAATGTTAACTAAAGTTCGAGCAGCTCGTTTGGCGGCTCGTTCTGGTGCAGATACTTTGATTGTGTCAGGTAGAGAAGAGAATGTTATTTCCCGTAGTGTGTCCGGAGAAATTGTGGGTACATGGTTGCAGCCGGAATATGGTCGTATGGCTGCGCGTAAGCAATGGTTGGCTGGGCATTTAAAAAGCCGAGGGTCGCTAGTGTTGGATGCTGGGGCTGTTAATGCATTGAAAGCTGGTGGGAATAGTTTATTGCCTGTCGGAGTGAAAGATGCAGAAGGCAGTTTTGCCCGTGGTGACATGGTTCGGTGTGTTGATGAGTCTGGCGTTCTTGTGGCCAGAGGCCTTGTTAATTATGGAGTGGCAGAGACGTTAAAATTGCTTGGTCGCCCTTCTGCGGAAATTGGTTCTATTCTTGGGTACGAGGGAGAGCCTGAGTTAATTCATTATGATGATTTGGTCGTCGCGTAGTATTTCTGTGTCGGGAGTAAAGTGAGTATGGCTAAGCCTGGGAAAAAGGGGTTATCTCGCATATTGTCTGCAATGAAGTATTCCTATCAAGGTCTTGTTGCGCAATGGAGATATGAAGCAGCTTTTAGGCAGGAAGTGTTATTGCTGCTTGTGGCTATCCCTTTAGCATTCTTGCTTGGAGAAAGTAGAGTAGAGCAGGTGTTGATGATTTTTTCTGTGGCTCTGGTTGTGATTGTTGAAACGTTTAACTCAAGTGTTGAAGCTGTAGTGGATCGTATCAGTGATGAGCATCATGAATTATCTGGTAGGGCAAAAGACTTGGGCTCCGCTGCTGTTATGTTGTCTTTATTGCTTGCAGTATTTGTGTGGGGAATGTTGCTGTATTAATGGGTAGAAATAAGCTATAAAAAAACCGGCATAGGCCGGTTTTTTTACGATCAAATTAAGCGATTGCTTTGATTTGAGCGTTTAAACGGCTCTTATGGCGAGCTGTTTTGTTTTTGTGATAAAGGCCTTTAGTAGCGGCTTTATCTAATTGTGAAGTTGCTACAACATAAGCTGCTTGAGCTTCTTCTTTGTTGCCTGCTGCGATAGCTGCATCTACTTTTTTCAAGTAAGTGCGCACCATTGAGCGTAGGCCACCATTGTGAGCGCGACGTTTGATCGCCTGGCGCGCACGTTTTTTTGAACCGGCGGAATTTGCCACGGTTGGCTCCTTAAATTCGAAAATGAAACGATACAACGATTTCGTTATATCGTGAAATAAATGTCAAGTGTAACTTGAAAATCTCGCGGCAAATTTTACCAGCTTTTGATCACACCACAACCCCAAACTGTTAATTATTCGATCAATATAGCCTGTTTTTTCTTATTCTCTTGCAAGAATGGGTGTTATTCTTGCTGTTCTTCGAGAATGGGCAGAATTTTTTAATGGATCAAGAACCAAAATCAACGACAACATCATCATTTATGCTGCTGAGATCTGGGGTAATAGTTTCTATTTGTACGTTTTTGTCGCGTATTTTAGGTTTAGTACGTGATGCCTCATTAGCGTTTGTATTGGGGGCCAGTGGCAGTGCCGATGCTTTTTATGTGGCTTTTAAGATTCCTAATTTCTTTCGACGACTCTTTGCCGAAGGGGCTTTTTCGCAAGCTTTCGTTCCTGTTCTTACTGAGTATAAAGTTAATCGGGAATATGAAGAGGTGAGAGCTCTTGTTGCTGCAGTAACAGGTTCGTTAGGGTTGATTCTTTTATTGATAACGGTGCTTTTTATGTTGGGAGCGCCTTGGGTTATTCAAGTTTTTGCCCCGGGCTTTGTCGGGGATCCAGCACAAATAAAGCTGGGTGCCGACTTATTAACCATCACATTCCCTTATTTAATGTTTATTTCTCTTACTGCTTTGGCTGGCGGAATTTTGAATAGCTACGGTGAATATGCGGTTCCTGCGATCACGCCAATTTTTTTAAATTTATCTCTTATTATTGCGACGTTGTTTTTTGCTACTGAGGCGATTATAAAAGAGGAAGCAATTGCATGGGGTGTATGTGTTGCTGGTATTGTTCAGTTGTTGTTTCAGGTGCCATTTTTAGCTCGACTGAAGTTGTTGCCAATGCCGACAGTAAATTTTTCTCACCCCGGAGTTAAGAAAATCCTAACACTTATGCTGCCTGCATTGTTTGGTGTTTCGGTGAGCCAAATTAATTTGTTATTAGATACAGTATTAGCCTCGTTTCTAAAGACGGGGAGTATTACATGGTTGTACTTATCTGATCGATTATATGAGCTTCCGCTAGGGGTGTTCGCAATTGCAATTAGCACTGTTGTCTTGCCATCTTTATCTAGAAGCTTTTCAAGTGGAGAATCCGGTAAATTCGTAAAGACGTTGGATTGGGGGGTGAGGGTTGTATTTTTCATTGCTTTGCCATCGTCCATTGCCTTGTTTTTCCTTGCGGAGCCTTTACTAGCAACGATATTTTATCGAGGGCAACTGACCGAATATGATGTGCTCATGGCCGCTCAAAGCTTACAGGCTTATTCGTTAGGCTTGTTGTTTATGATGTCAATAAAAGTGCTTGCTCCAGGCTATTATGCTCGCCAAGATACTAAAACCCCGGTTCGTATTGGTATCATCGCTATGGTGGCTAATATGGTGTTGAATCTATTGTTTGTCGGACCTTTAGGTCATGTAGGGTTAGCATTAGCAACCTCTGTTTCATCTGCTCTTAATGCGTTTTTGCTGTGGCGTGGGTTAAGTCGTCAAGGTCATCATGCGTTTTCTTCTGAATGGCGCAAAATGCTTAAAGTGACAGGTGCGGGGTTGTTATTTCTTGCAATGGGTCTTATGTGGCTTAATTCGCAAGGTATCTCATGGGTTTTACTATCTGAGATAGAAAGAGTTACTTATTTGTTCTTTGTTGTTATCGGTGGTGTGGCTGCTTATGCTGTTGGCGCTGGGATTTTAGGCTTTCGTTTGAAAATGCTGAGAGTCTAGGGGAGGTGCAAATAAGTCTTTTTGCCTCAGAATGTGGATAAAAGTCTGCTATTTTGAGGCGAGTATCGAATGCGATGACCTGTTTGCGAGATGCTCAACAAGGAAGACTGAGGCTTAGTGGATTTATTCGCACCTTCCCTAGTGTTCGAACCTACCGAAGCAAGTAGAACTGCTATATAATATTGGGATTTTTCGGTAGAAAATAATTTTGTTTTACATGAGGCTCTATGGAGTTAATTAGAGGTATTCATAATATACGTTTGCACCATCAAAAGTGTGTGCTAACAATTGGTAATTTTGACGGAGTTCATATAGGTCATCAAGCTATATTGTCTCGCGTCAGATTTTTAGCATGTCAGTACAATGTGCCATCTTGCATTATGATTTTTGAGCCTCAACCCAGAGAGTTTTTTTCTAAAGAAAAAGCCCCAGGTCGAATTTCACGTTTGAGAGATAAGGTGAAGCTCTTAGAGGGGCAGGGCATTGATTATGTATTGGTCATGCCGTTCAATAAAAAATTACAACAACATAATGCTAATGATTTTTGCCGCTCGATATTAACGGATGGTTTGCAAGTTCGACATTTAGTTGTGGGCGATGATTTTCGCTTTGGTTGTGATCGCCAAGGAGATTTTCAGTATTTGAATCAATTTGGTGCTGAAAATGATTTTGTTGTTGAGAATACCGTGTCTGTTGTTACTCAAAGTCAAGAACGAGTAAGCAGTTCGCTCATTCGGTCACTGCTGACTGAAGGTCGAATTAAGCAAGCTGAACA
Organism: uncultured Marinomonas sp.; assembly: GCA_947493575.1. Taxonomy (GTDB): domain Bacteria; phylum Pseudomonadota; class Gammaproteobacteria; order Pseudomonadales; family Marinomonadaceae; genus Marinomonas. The sequence goes on along the minus strand of CANLRQ010000001.1, from coordinate 5,850 downwards.
GATATTAGGTCATGCGCTAGAATTGTCTGGACGAGTTGTCTATGGAAAGCAGTTAGGAAGGACCATTGGTTTTCCTACAGCCAATGTGCACTTGAAAATAGCAAAGCCAGCATTAACGGGAGTCTATGCCGTTATTTTAACTCATAAGGGCGATGAATACCCAGCGATTGCAAATGTAGGAACCCGACCTACAGTGGGTGGCTTATCAACCAAGCTGGAAGTAAATATATTTAATTTTGATGGCGATTTGTATGGTGAGTATGTCAGCGTACGCTTTTGTCAGTTTATACGAGAAGAACGAAAAATGTCTGGCTTGGAAGAGCTGGAGACACAAATTCAATTAGATAAAGAAAAAGCGCAGCACTATTTTATTAATTAGTGAACGATGATCTTTGAGGGTAAATCGAATAACATGAGTGATTATAAACCAACACTGAATTTGCCAGAAACAAGCTTCCCAATGAGAGGCGATTTGGCAAAACGTGAACCTGTTATGCTTAAGCGTTGGCAGGAACTAGATCTATATAATAAAATTCGTGAAGTCAGCAAAGGTAGAACGCCTTTTGTCCTTCATGATGGCCCTCCTTATGCAAATGGTGACATCCATATTGGTCACGCAGTAAATAAAATTCTCAAAGATATTATTGTTAAATCAAAAACCGTAAGCGGATTTGACGCGCCTTATATTCCTGGTTGGGATTGTCATGGTTTGCCCATTGAACACAAAGTCGAGCAATTAATTGGTAAAGCAGGAACGAAAGTTTCGTACAAAGACTTTCGCGCAAAATGTCGTGAATATGCGCTTACTCAAGTAGCTGGACAGAAAAAAGATTTTATCCGTCTTGGTATCTCCGGCGATTGGGAAAAGCCTTACCTTACAATGAACTTCCAAACAGAGGCGAACATTGTTCGTGCACTGGGTGAGATTGCCAAAAACGGTCACCTAGTTAAAGGTTTTAAACCTGTATATTGGAGTGTTGTTGGTGGTTCGGCATTGGCTGAAGCTGAAGTCGAATATCAAGATAAAACTTCTTTGTCTTTAGATGTACGTTATGTTGCTGTTGATCAAAATGAAGTGATTGCTAAATTTAAAGATGCTCAAGGTGAAGGTCAGGTGTCAGTTGTTATTTGGACAACAACTCCTTGGACTTTGCCGGCGAGTCAGGCTGTTTCTGTTCATGCTGAATTTAACTATGCGTTAGTTGAACTGGATATGGGTGCAGGGAAAGAGCGTTTGGTTGTTGCTGAAGACATGGTTGAATCTATTATGTCTCGCTACGATGTTACGGACTACCGTGTTGTTGGTCGTTGTGTTGGTGCAGATCTAGATAAAGTGCGTTTGCAACATCCTTTTCTTGAAAAGCATTTGCCGATTATCTTGGGTGATCATGTTACTACTGATGCCGGTACGGGGGCTGTACATACAGCACCAGACCATGGTGTAGACGATTTCAATGTTGGTTATGAAAACGGCCTTGAAACATTGAATTTGGTACAAGACAACGGTGTTTATGGTGATGCTGCAGGTGAATTCGCTGGACTGCATGTTTATAAAGTAGATGCGCCTATTTTAGAAGCTCTAGAATCTCACAATACACTAGTGAAGCAAGACAAAATATTCCATAGCTACCCTCATTGCTGGAGAACAAAAACCCCTTTGATCTATCGTGCAACACCTCAGTGGTTTATTAGCATGACAGAAAAAGGCCTGCTTGACGCAGCAAAAAATGCTGTAGAAGGCGTTAAATGGGTGCCAAGTTGGGGACAAAATCGCATGGAGGGGATGTTGAGTAACAGCCCTGATTGGTGTGTTTCTCGTCAGCGTACATGGGGTGTACCTATTGCGTTATTCATTGATAAAGAAACTCAAGAACTGCATCCAGAAACTCCACGTCTAATCGAAGAAGTAGCTAAACGTATTGAATTAGAAGGCATTGATGCGTGGTTTGATCTAGATGCTGCTGAGTTGTTAGGTGATGATGCGGATAAGTACAGCAAAGTTACTGACACATTGGATGTTTGGTTTGACTCTGGCGTGACGCATTATTCTGTTATCGACCAGCGCGAAGAATTAAGTTTCCCTGCTGATTTGTATTTGGAAGGTTCGGATCAACATCGTGGATGGTTCCAGTCTTCATTGAAGACATCGATCGCAGTACGTGGAGTACCTCCATACAAACAGGTACTGACTCATGGCTTCACTGTAGACGGCGATGGCCGAAAAATGTCTAAGTCACTTGGTAATGTTCTATCGCCTCAGAAGGTAATGGATACATTAGGTGCAGATATTATTCGTTTATGGGTAGCTGCAACAGACTATACGACTGAAATGACAGTTTCTGATGAAATCTTGAAGCGTGTTGCCGATTCGTATCGTCGTATTCGTAATACGGCTCGTTTTATGTTGTCAAACCTTAATGGTTTTGAGCCAGCGACACATATTGTTGCACCAACTGAAATGTTAGCATTAGATCGATGGATTGTTGACAGAGCAGCTAAATTACAGCGTGAGTTAGATACTGCATATAATGAGTATCAATTTCATACAGTGAATCAAAAAATTCAAAACTTTTGCTCTGTTGAATTAGGTGGTTTCTATTTAGATATTGTTAAGGATCGCCAATATACAACTCAAGAAAATAGCTTAGCTCGTCGCTCTGCTCAAACGGCTTTGTATCATATTGTAGAAGCGTTTTCTCGTTGGATTGCTCCTGTATTGAGTTTTACAGCAGATGAACTTTGGCAGTCTCTTCCGGGAGAGCGTAGTGAGTCTGTATTCCTTGAAACTTGGTATGAAGGTTTAACTGAATTACCAGAAGATGCTCCGTTTGGTCATAATTTCTGGTCAACAGTTCAGGTGACTAAAGAATCTGTAAATAAAGTGCTAGAACAAAATCGCAGTGAAGGGAAAATCAAGGCATCTCTTGGTACAGAGTTGCATCTTTACTGTGATGGCTCTTTGAAAGATTTATTGGAATCATTATCAGAAGAACTGCGTTTTATCTTAATTGCATCTAAAGTGACGGTTCTGCCTTTGTCTGAAGCACCTGAGAGTGCAACTCAAACGGAGATAGACAATCTTAAAGTGAGTGTTGCATTAAGTGAGCATGCTAAGTGCGTTCGTTGTTGGCATCACCGTGAAGAAGTAGGTAAGCGTGAAGCACACCCTGAATTGTGCGATCGCTGTGTTTCCAACTTACCTGATGGAGAAGGTGAGAAGCGCCTTTACGCATAATGATATCAATAAGTGCGTTTAAGCAAGCTCAGCGCTGGTGGGCGCTGGCTTGTGTTTTAATTATCTTGGATTGGCTGACCAAACAATGGGCTGATACAAGTTTATATTATGGGCAAGAGATTCCTCTCTTGCCTTTTTTTGATTTAACACTACGTTACAACACTGGGGCTGCGTTTAGTTTCTTGGCTCAAGAAGGTGGTTGGCAGCGCTGGTTTTTTGCGGTGATTGCAATTTCAGTCAGTATTGGGATTAGTTGGCGTTTAATGAAAATTGGTAATGAAAACCCTTGGGAGTCATTATCCTTGTCATTAATATTAGGTGGTGCATTAGGTAATTTATATGATCGGCTTGCTTATGGTCATGTAATTGATTTTATCCAACTCCACTGGCAGCAAAGTTGGTATTTTCCAGCGTTTAATATAGCTGATAGTGCTATATCTCTCGGTGTTGTTGTTATGTTGTTAGAAGGCTTCTTAAATAAGAAGGGCAGTGAGTAACCAATATGAACCAGATTACAGAAAATAGTAATATTACATTGCATTTCGAATTGTCATTAGATGATGGTCAAGTAGTTGATTCTACTTTTGATAAAGCTCCTGCTCAATTTAACTATGGCGACGGAAATTTATTACCCTCTTTTGAGGAAGTTCTATTAGGGCTGGAAGAAGGTCAAAAAGCATCATTTAATATGTCTCCAGAAAAGTCATTCGGTGTCAGGAACCCAAGTAATATTCAAAGAATGTCTCGTAATCAATTCTCAATGGATATTGAAGAGGGCATGATTGTTTCCTTTGCTGATGTGGGAAAGAATGAGTTACCGGGAGTTATTGCATCTATTGGAGAAAACGATGTCGAGGTTGATTTTAATCACCCGCTGGCCGGTAGGAGCCTAGTTTTTAAAGTGGAAATTTTAAAAATAGGTGGTGACGAATGAGTTTCGCCATTCAATTAGCTAACCCTAGAGGTTTTTGTGCCGGAGTAGATCGTGCAATTGATATTGTAAATCGTTGCTTAGATTTATTTGACGCGCCAATCTATGTCCGTCATGAAGTTGTGCATAATAAATTTGTTGTAGAGACATTAAAGTCACGCGGCGCTGTTTTTGTTGAAGAGCTTGATCAGGTTCCAGATGATAATATTGTGATTTTTAGTGCCCATGGCGTTTCTCAGGCTGTGCGTACTGAAGCGGATCGCCGTGGACTGAAAGTTTTTGATGCTACTTGTCCTTTAGTGACTAAGGTTCATTTAGAAGTGGTGCGCTTTTCACGAGATGGTATGGAGTGCGTACTGATTGGTCATGATGGTCACCCTGAAGTTGAAGGAACAATGGGGCAGTATGATTCAAGTAATGGTGGCGCTATTTATTTAGTGGAAAGTCCAGACGATGTGTCTCGTTTAAAAGTGAGTAATCCTGATGCATTGTCTTTTGTTACGCAGACTACCTTGTCAATGGATGATACTTCTATTGTTATTGATGCATTGCGTAAGGAGTTTCCGAATATCCAAGGCCCGAAAAAAGACGATATTTGCTATGCAACACAAAATCGTCAAGATGCAGTGAAAGCGTTAGCGGAAGAGTCCGATCTTGTTTTGGTTGTTGGTTCTGTTAATAGTTCCAATTCAAACAGATTGAAAGAGTTAGCAGAGCGTATGGGTTCGACTGCTTATTTAATTGATAATGCAGAGGAAATACAAGTTAGTTGGCTGACAGGGGTGAAAAGCGTTGGTGTAACTGCAGGCGCTTCTGCTCCAGAAATCTTAGTGAATAGAGTTATAGAAAGATTAAAGCAGGAAGGTGGTCTTTCTCCAGTAGAAATAGAAGGACGAGAAGAGAATGTGTCTTTTTCTATGCCCAAAGAGTTAAAAGTTGTAAACCTATAGAGTTATATAAATAGATATAGAAAAAAGACGCTCCGGCGTCTTTTTTTGACTCTTAATATGACACTTTTGTGTAAAATCTGTACTGTTTTGGCCCTTTTTAAACTTTTCTTCACTTTTTATTAAAAAACTGCATAAAAGGGTTGCACTAAATCTGTAGATCCTTAATATACGCCCTCGCTGACACGGACAACCACTCAGAACAACGAGACACTGTCCAGCAAGACGAAACCGAAGAACATCTTCTTTCACTTGTTACCTAAGTTAGCACGCTCTTTAAAATAGTTAATCAGATAATTTGTGTGGGCGCTCGCTGGAGACTTCGAAAACATTTTGAAGTCTTACGAGAGTCTATAACACTTTCAATTCGTTCTTGTTTGTTTGATTTATCAAACAAACATTTAAGTATAGTTAGAGTTAAATTTGAGTAAGCAAGCTGATTTATCAGCACTTGATTTTAAACTGAAGAGTTTGATCATGGCTCAGATTGAACGCTGGCGGCAGGCTTAACACATGCAAGTCGAGCGGAAACGATGTAGCTTGCTACAGGCGTCGAGCGGCGGACGGGTGAGTAACGCGTAGGAATCTGCCTAGTAGTGGGGGACAACATGTGGAAACGCATGCTAATACCGCATAATCCCTACGGGGGAAAGGAGGGGCTTCACTTTCTTAGAGAGTGGACCTTTCGCTATTAGATGAGCCTGCGTGAGATTAGCTAGTTGGTAGGGTAAAGGCCT